>CAMDBA010000001.1 GCA_945888995.1 bacterium UBP8_UBA817
AAGACCGTAGCCGTGATACTGGACACTGCGGACACCGTGGCCGAGAGTGCCGCCGTTGCCGTCGTCGCGGAAAAGGCACGGGTCTGAATTCCCACAATCGCCAAAATTAACAACAAACAAAAACCGAATTTCTTATTCATACTAAATCCCCCTATAATTTATTTCTAGTTACAAAATCGCATATCGATTGCAATGAATTTCTTCAACTATTGCGTGCCGATTAAGCCTTTATTAAAATTATTACCTTGGTATAACTTAGTATACTACGGAATATTTGAGAGTCTATTTCTTTTTTATTCCGTGGTATGAAAAACCTTTCTATTAAATAATATACCCTTTATTGCGGTTTAAGCCTTTCTCCCAGCCCATTCCTTGATTCGTTGAAAGTTGACCTTTCTTCTTTACGATGGTCTGATAGATATCGACGGTCTGAATACTAATATTATAATTTGAAGCCGGTAAAGAGATATCCGTTAGGTAGACCTTTATCCGTTTCTCTCTATTATCGATTCGTTGATTCATTAATTTCAAAAAAACTTTAGCCACTGCGTTAAACTCCTGAATAAAGGGCATGAGTTTATCGCCTTCAGCTTTAGAGAGCCGTTTTTTAGCCATTCAAACCTCCTTTTATATTAGGACTTCTCAACCGGCCAGCCCCGAAGGACCCGATAGAGGATAGGATGGATACAGAGGTTTCGGCTGGGGTTTGGTAAGTCCCTTGTCTTCCTGCTGATTTTTACGACGTTCTTTTTCTTCGACTTCCCGTTTCTTTTGAAGCTTCTTCTTATCTTCTTCCTCTTCTAAACGCCCTTCTAAGAAAAGAAGCTGTTTAAACTTGGATTTCAGATTCTTCAAACGGCCGATATTATCAAAAAACTCTTGCAAGGCCTGTGCTTGCTGAGGGTCGGCAAATTCAACGTCTTTAAAGACTTCTTCCATTTTTTCAAAGCGCTCGAGTTTTTGTTCAAAACTGGTTTTATCGCCTTTTTTCTTTTTCTTAATATCATCTTCCGCCAAAATACCGGCGAATGCTTCGGCGACATCTTCCGTTGGCACTTCGATATTGCCTTGTCGTTTAGCCGCCATATCCGCTTTTAGCTGGTTTTGACTGGAATCCTGAATACGGGTTTGTGCATTTTTAGAAAATGCTTCTTTGAGATCCGCTTTTGTGTCTTTCGTTTCATCCGGCGTCGACGGTTTTTCGATGTTTTTTCCGCGTTTTACACCCTGGATTTCTTCTTTCAAATCCGTAATCGCATTTTTTAAACTGGATTGGAGGTCCGAGCGCTCCATGGATTGCTCTCTATTTGTGCTCGACATTCTATTTAAGGCGTTAATCTGGTCCATAGCTACCGCACTCTCCTGTTGTGGCGTTAGATTAAATATACTCTACTATACACTACTTGAGCTGATTTTCTCCGAATTTACGCATCGATTCTCCTGCAATACATATAAAAAACAATTCCGGTGCTCACAGCCACATTCAAAGACTCTACGCCTTCACTAATCGGAATACGGATATATGTGACTGGAACCTCAGCAGAATCCAGCGATGTAATACCGGCGCCTTCGGCCCCGAAAACAAACAGCGTCCTTGCGGCGAAACTGCAGTCTTTAATGCTTATTTTGGCCTGAGCATCCAGACCGTAGACACTTCCCTGCGGAAAAAACCGCCAATAAGCCTGATCAAACGGTAAAATCGGGATCTGAAAAAGATTTCCTGCTGCCGCCCGGACAGATTCGGGGTGAAACGGGTCCACACAGCCCGGCGCACAAAATATGGCGTCGATAGTAAAGGCTGCGGCATTTCGAATGATTGCACCCATATTCATAGGATCCGAGACACCGTCTAAAAATACAAAACATCGGCCCGCCGCGATGACTTTTATCGGATCGAATAGTCGCTTTTTGACAACCGCCAGGATACCCGGCGAAGTCTTGAGTGCCGTTAATTTATTAAATAAGCCATCATCTACCGAATAGGCCGCAACTTCCGGGCAAGAAAAAGAAACCGACTCCCGATGAAGAATAAACTCAATTAAGGCAGGGTCAAATTTAATTAAATCCTGAATAGCGCTGGGATGTTCCAGTACATACAGATTGGTTTGCTTACGATAATTTGCGCTCGTCAAGAGATGACGGACCCGCTTCAGCTTCGCATTATCAGGGGCGATGATCATATCGCAGTAAGCAATACCACAGCGTGAGCAGACATTCCTTCCTTACGGCCTTCAAACCCCATTTCTTCTGTCGTCGTTGCCTTCACGGAAATCAAGGAGTCGGGAATCCCCATACACTCCGCCAAAGACTTACGAATCGCTGCGATGTGAGGTTTCAGCTTTGGCGCTTGGGCCGCCACAACCGAATCGACATTGCCGATCCTGTACCCTTTTTGGTTAATCAGATCGTGAGTTTTCTGCAATAATATAAGGCTCGAAATATCTTTATATGCCCCATCCGTATCCGGAAAATGATCCCCGATGGACCCCAATGCCAAAGCGCCCAACATCGCGTCCATAATGGCGTGGGTCAAAACATCGGCATCACTGTGCCCCAACAATCCCGTCGGATGATCAATTTCGACGCCGCCCAAAATTAAAGGACGGCCTTCCACTAAGCGATGTGCATCGTAGCCGTTACCAATTCGTATCATAAAAAAACTCCTTAAATCGAAACCCTTTAAGCTTCATACGCCTAAAATGAGGCGAGAATGGCGCTGCCAAACATGACGGCAATACCGATGATGATTCCTAAAAATCCGATGATTGGCAAGACATAAAGCAAAATCGCCTGTTTTAAAGAAAGCTCATACCGCACTCTGAGCGTCTGAATTTGCAAGAGTGTTACAAAGCTAACCAGACCGACTAGCACGAGATTGATATACGCCACGCCTAAAGCGGTTATCAAGTTTTGCAGCGGCGTTAGTAGAAGAAACGGCAGATACGTCAATGACAGCCATAAAAAAAGAAGTCGGCTTTGCGCAGCGTATCCCATCCATTGGGCAATAAAATCAATGATCAGACTTTGGCTCATGACCAGAGCCGTCACTCCGATGCCGTCGATAACGACCTTGCTCGCAATCAGCCAAACGGCGCCGGACCACTCGACACTTTGCGCAAAAGACAAACAAAAAATCGCGATCGCCGCTTCATAGAGCGGGACGTAACCGGCTTTATCCCGGATAGTTGCAAACGGCGCGATGATATAGGCGTACAAGAACGGTGCCATTAGCGCGCTAATAACAAGGGATTGGCATCCATATGAAACGATACCGCGCTTCCGATGATCCCATTCATCAATTCAAAAAAAGGTGGCTTCTCCTGAATTAAAAGACGCGGATTGCCTTTGATTCCGGCTTTTTTGGCCGCATAAGCGATTGCGTCCCGGAATCCGCCGATCGAATCAATCAGATTTTTTTGTTTGGCTTGCTCGCCTGTAAATACGCGCCCATCTGCCAACCGATGAGCCTGGGCAGGGGTTAAACGTCGGCCCTCAACGACCGCAGCTTCAAATTGAGCTTGGATATTGGCTAGCATCCCATAAATCACACTACTTTCCCGTGAGCTCACATCTCGCCATCCGGATAGCATGTCTTTATACGGAACGCTTTTGAATACCGTCATCCCGATTCCATAGCGCTTATAGACTTCGGATAGATCCAGACTTTTTACAATGACCCCGATACTGCCCACTAGGCTACCGGGATTTGCATAAATCCGATCACCTGCCAGCGCCACCCAATAGGCGCCGGATGCGCCCACATCTGCGATCGATGCGATCACCGGCATCTGGGTTCGTTTTTTGAATTTGAGAATTTCCCGGTATAATTCCTGAGATGCGCCGACGGTGCCGCCAGGGCTATCGATACGCAGCACTAAGGCTTTCACCTGTTTATTGCGTTCGATATCATATAGCTGTTCGACGAATTCATCGAGACCGGGGTTTGAAAAGCCCCCCGATTGCGCCGAGATAGGCCCTGTCACATTTAAAACCGCGACTCCCGAGCCGGAAGATGACGACAGCGCAAAACGGTCGGAGGATGTAACTGCCGACAACACGATGCTCACAAGTAATAATCCCGCTAAAATACTCAGGATAAGCGGCTCTTTTTTCATTAATTTATTAGTTTTCTTCAGGCAACATCATGGTGGCGATCGTCTCCTGAGACACAATGCACAAACTGTCCGGCAATTTAGTCTGCAAGGGATTTTCCCAGTAATACACATCCTGGAACGATCCATCGTCTGGTTTATGGCGAATCTCGATCACATTGGAAATAGATGCGCACTCAAATACATGGTTGCGCTGACCTGGCATACCGGATCGAAAAATCTGCCACAGTTCCTGCTTAAAGGCATGGGGAAGGTAGCTACATCCGGAACTCTCTAAATATTCACTATAGTCATATCCGGACATTGTACGCTCCTTGGAAAAACCGTAATTACCAGTTAAGCTCTTATTTCACTCAAGATTCATTACGGTCTATTTAAGATCAGGACTATACTATATCTTTTGGACCTACGTCCAGAAAAAACGTGACGTCAAATAACCTCACTTACAGGGGTACGTCACAAATTAAATTTTAGGAGTATTCTTTGCGAATATTAGGTATCGACCCGGGAATCGCAACCACGGGATACGGGATTATCGAAGGGAGCGGCAACCGCCTCACCTTAATCGAATACGGCACCATCCTAACAAAGCCGGACCTTGTTTTACCAAAGCGTCTTAACCTGCTCTTTTCGGATCTTGCGCTAATTATGACGGCGTTTAAGCCCGAAGCGATTGCCGTTGAAGAATTATTTTTTAACACGAATGCCAAAACGGCACTTATCGTAGGCCATGCCCGGGGCGTGATTCTTCTGGCAGGCGAGCGATACGGCTGCTCTATTTTTGGTTATACGCCGCCGCAAGTTAAAATGGCGGTTACCGGATACGGACATGCCAAAAAAGATCAGATTCAGGCGATGGTTAAAACCCTCTTAAATCTCGATAAAATCCCCAAACCCGATGATGCGGCAGACGCGTTGGCAATTGCAATTTGTCATAGTCATTCACATCGGATAAAATCCTTATCGTGATTTACCAATTATCCGGCGAACTAGTTCGCGTTTTAGAAGACTCTGTCGTACTTGACGTAAAGGGCGTCGGTTATCAGATTTTCCTTGCTTTAGCCGATATCACATCGTTGCCCGAAATCGATCAGCCGGTACGGTTTTATACTTACCATCACATCCGTGAAGATCTTCAATCTCTTTACGGATTTTCGACACTTAGCGCCCGTGACTTTTTCATTTTGCTTACTTCGGTATCCGGTATCGGTCCTAAGTTAGGCCAAAAAATCATGTCGTATACAGATGTCGCCATGTTGGTCTCAGCCATTCGGCGCGAAGACATCGTCACCTTAACCCGTGTTCCTGGTCTAGGCAAAAAAATGGCCGAACGGATGATCTTGGATTTAAAAGACAAGCTTGTCGCATTCCAGCATCTCAGCTCAGATGCAAATCTTGCTCAGGCATTCCAGAAACCATCGATTGAAACCGACTTGGCGTTAGCGCTGAAAAGTCTGGGTTATAGCAGCGAAGAGATTCGAAATGCGCTCGCAAAATGTCAGGACAAGCTTACCGAAGAATTGTCTCTCGAAGACGGAATCAAAGTCTTACTCAAGTATTTATAAGTCTCGATTGAAATGAAGGCCCCTTATTATTTAAACTAGTGATGGGTCTTGCCCTTATATTCCCTTATAATAAAAAAGCTACCAGCAGCGGGAGATAGATGCCTATTATGACAGATGACAGAGTTTCTAGTGGAGTCGAAGGATTTGATAAATTGCTATACGGCGGATTTCCGCCCGGAAGAGCTTACCTAGTTTCGGGAGAACCCGGCACCGGTAAAACGATTTTCTGCTTTCAATATTTGCTCGCCGGCGTCAAGCTCGGTGAGAAATGCATTTATATCTCAATTGATGAACGTCCGGAACATGTGATTCGAGATGCCCAAGAATTAGGATGGGACATCAAAGACGCACTGGCAAGCGGTGATTTACAAATTCTGGATCTCACCGATTATTTCGGAACAGCCCGCCTGGGGGAAGACAAAGGCATCGATATCAACCGCATTATCGAAGATGTTTTAGGTTTCGTCAAAAAAAGCGGCGCAACACGATTGGTGATCGATCCGATCGCACCTCTTGTGTTTTCTAAAAATAAAGTCCCCGAAATCTCCGAATACATTCGACGCATGATTTTTGCGATTGAAAGCAACAATACGTGTACGACATTGCTGACATCCTATATTCCGGTCGGCTCCGAAGTCTTCAGTCAACACGGCGTTGAAGAATTTGCCGCATCGGGCATTATCGTGCTGAGAATCCTGAAATCCAACAATAAATTTATCCGAACCATCTGGCTCAGGAAAATGCGTGGTACCCGAATTGACCTTTCGGAATACAGCTTTGAAATCCTGCCTCAACGCGGACTCGTCCTACGGCAGCCGATATGAATGCCACGAAAATCCTCGTAGCCGACGACGAGCCCAACATTCTGATGCTAACCGGCGTTTTATTCAAATCAATGGGATTTGAAGTCATCAGCGCCACCAACGGCGAAGATGCCATCCAAAAAGCCATTGCGGAAAAGCCGGACATTATCGTCACCGACGTCATCATGCCCTATAAAGACGGGTTCGAAGTCTGCCGTACGGTCCGCAATACGCCGGAGATCGCGGATACACCCATTATTATTTTGTCTGCGATGGGTGATGAATACAATAAAATTACTGGATTCGAAGGTGGCGCAGATGATTATGTTACTAAGCCCTTCAATGTCGAAGAGCTCAAGGCTCGTGTTAAAGCTCTTTTACTTCGTTATCGATCTCGCAGCAGCACCCCTAAACTTGAAACGCCGGTTATCAAGGCGCCGGACAGTTCGGATTCGGATGTCTTTATTGAGCTTATTTCCACCGGTATCCCTGAATTGGATGACTGTTTATACGGCGGTGTCCCAAAAGGATCGAACATCCTGGTATTAGGCAACCTGGGAAAAGGTAAATCCAGTTTCTCCAGAAAATTCGTCTCAGAAGGGCTCAAAAACGGAGACCGCTGCCTCATGGTCGCCATAGACGATAATCCCAAGCAAATTCGCCGACAAATCAGTGTGGAATCCGGTCAAAGTGTTGATGAAGCAGAAAAAATCGGTCTGATTCGATTTGTCGATGCATATTCCTGGACATCTTTCACTCAAAGTCAAGACGAGCCCTTTGCGGTAAATGGGATTCTGGAGCTTAACCAATTATCGGGTGTTATTTCGGATGCCGGGTTTGAGTTGGGCCACACCGTTCAAAACAAACTCGGGGGTCGCCGGGTTCTGGATTCGATTTCCAGTCTTTTGGTCAATTTCGAGCTTCCGTCCGTACAGCGGTTTATCAGTCAGATTGCCCGGACTGCGATTGCATTTGGTGGTGTGACCACCTTGTTTATTATGGAAGAAGGCACCGTCACCGAGCAGGTCTTAAATAATATTAAATATATTATGGACGGCGTGATCGAATTCGGCGAAGTAGACGGGCGACGCGCTGTGAGAATCACGTCGATGAAATGGACAAAGTATATGAACAAATGGACGTTTTTAGGAGAATAATACAATGCAAGCTGTTATCTTAGCCGGCGGGGAAGGCATCAAGCTCAGACCCCTTACTTTCACGGTCCCAAAACCTCTATTGCCGATTATTAATAAACCAATCATCGACTATATCTTGTTTATCTTAAAGGCCGCTGGCGTTACCAATGTCATCCTGACAACCGATTACCTCGCCGACCAGATCGAAGACTATCTCACGAGCAATGACTTTGGCTTAACCATTATCCTTCACCGGATCGACACTTATAACGGCAGCGCCCGGATTCTTAACGACCTTTCGGACCAGCTTGAAGCCGAATTCGTTGTCGTGCTAGCGGATTGTCTCTTCGACTTCCCGTTAGGTCAGGCCATCCGATACTTTCAACACGAAGACGTCAGCGCGGGACTTTTGGTTCGCCGGGAAGAAGACATCCTGGGTAAAGGGGGGTTCGTTGTCCGGGAAGGGAAAATTACCGAAATTGTTAAAAAAGGGGATCACAGTGATCAACCGGTCCTCTCTGATGCGTGGATTTATTACTTCAAAAAAGAAGTCCTGTCGTTAATCGATTCCTCCCGTTTTTTTGATATTCATCTGGATCTTATTCAGGCATGCTTTGATAAAAAGAAGCCTATGGCAGTTGTCGAAATGAATCAGTTTTGGGGTGTAATCGGACGCGTACACCCCTACATTGCAGCCAATTTCTGGCTACTTCAAAACATCGGCACTCCCACCTACATCGGCGCGAACACCGCGATTCATCCGTCAGCCAAACTTATTGCACCGTATTTTATTGATGAAGACTGCGTCATAAGAGAAAATGCAGAAATCGGTCCGAATTCGATTATTAACAAAGGCGTTCAAATCGGTCCAAACACTAAGGTCGACACCACGATTATTCATCCGGGATCAAAAATCGGCGCAAACGGTATTCTAAGTAATTGCATTGTGGCAGACAACTGCGAGCTAGACGACCACGTCAAAGTGGGATTAATGGCCATTATTGCTTCATCTTGCAAACTCGGCGCTCGCTGCGTGATCAACGATGGCGCAAGAGTCGGTCCACACGTGACACTCCCGCCTGAAACCACGGTCCGAGATGTGGTATTTCCGGTCTCGATGACGAGCTCGGCAGGCAAGCGCACAGAAGCCGCCAATCACTTGCAAGCCAATGAATTGGAATTCTGCCTCACACTTCAAGAAGCAGGGGAACAAACCTTTGACGGGTTGCTCTCGCTGACCGGCCATTCAAAAGAAGCGCTACAGCCGCTTATCGATACGCTTATCCAAAAACAGGTTATCCTTTCTTACGGTGAGAATCCTGTGATCTATTCTCTTTACAAGGAAATATAGCGTCGCTCACAAACAGAGTTCGCTGATCAAATGTATTTTTTGGTTCAAAATTGGTTCCGCTAATAGCGGCGGGCCACTCGATTGAGGGATCATCACCGATAGCTTGGTGTGCAAAAACTCTTCCGCTTCTTTTTTTGACACGCAGCCTTGTGTCAACATATTGGCAATGAGTTTGACATGGCTGGCAAACCCCATATTTCGGATCAATTCCAAATTCACCGCGGTCTGTTGAATGGCAACTTTATCGAGTAGCGTGACAAAAAAGAGAACGTCCATTTTTTCATAAAGCGCTAGTCCGGATGGATCCAATGTCTTGGAACAGTCCATCACAATGTAGGGGTAGTAAAGTTTTAGATCACTTAGAATTTCATCCAAAAGTGCAGGGCTCAGGCGGGGAAGCGTCATTGTTTCAATGCCGTTTCCACCGGTTCGAATAAGACCGATTTGCCGCGAATGCCGGTCTGAAACCAAAAGGCGCTCCGGTGCGTCTTCCATTTCGACCAGAAGTAATTTTTTGTGAGTGGAAAGTGCTAGATCCTCGGCAACATGAGTCGCTAAAAACGACTGTCCGGTGCTACTTTGAGAGGAAATAAATCCGATCAGCTTGCTGGTTTGACAAGGCCCGGAGGGCCCACTCTCCTTGGTCAGCCTGGACTGACGCAACCGATTCATTAATGCATCAATTTTGCGTGGCTCGAACGGCAACATAATCAAATCGTCGGCGGGCAAGCTCAAGCTCAGCCCCAAAATTTCCGGATTCAGATCTTCGCATAACAAGACTACCATTCCGCCTTCGTCAGAAGGACGAGAATACGATACAGCCAGTCGGCTATTGATTAATACCAAGTCCGACTTTGTACAGATATTGCGGCACTCCTCCACAACAGAGAGATTACAGCCGGTTTCTTGCGCATACCGAGTGACCAGTTGGATCGTATTCGGATTGGTATCAACGAGTGTAATAGTGTTCATATTTTTAGCTTTCCCAATTTTTGGGTTTATTAAACGCAAAAAAATGGAGTATTGACGCACAGGTGTCCTCGGTGACATCATCTTGCCCACAATGAATAACTTAGCCGACTTACTCGACAATCTGGCCTGCCCGCAATGCAAAGGAACGTTGATACTTCAGTCCGACACCCAATTGCTGTGTCAGGAATGTAATCTGGTCTATCCGGTCATCAATGGAATCGGGGTGTTATTAACCGAAAAAGCGATTCCCGCCACGCCAACTGTCGACCCGGCTTATAGTTAAATTTACACGAATTTTCCAGAAGCAGAATCAGCCTTTTATATCAGGTAAATTCTATTGTATGATAGGATCACTGTACTAATGTTCTTCTATTCAGGCGGTAATTAATCTATGACTCACAATCAACCTTTTCAGGTACCTGCAGCCAGCGGCGAATTCTATAAACCATCGGCTAAAAATTCAGCGAAAATCGTTCAGTTTGCAGATGAAGACCGTACATTACCGGACGGCAGTAAAATCATTTATGCAGAAAATGATGAGAAGATTGTTCTGTATCAAAAAAGATTACACGACAAAGGCGTTACCTACGTCTACGAAAGAAAATCAGGCAAGATCTTTGTAAACGGCCAAGAAGGCACAAATGACGATAAGCGTGACATGATCAACCTAGGCAAATATATGCTCGGAAATTGCAAAGAATCAGACATGGTCACGATCAGCGTTCAAAAATCGTAATTTTTAATTAGGTAGGCTAATGATTAATAATGTAAACCCCTCTCCAATTAATTGGCAGTCCACGAGTGCCACTGGTAAAACGTCGTTGTCCAGTGAAGCGCAGGCCTTGCTAAAAGACGCCTTCGGATTCAAAGGGACCAAAATTGTTCAGGTTGAAAAAGGCATGCAGGTTAATGGTCTCACAACGCTTAAGGAAATGTCGGGACCGGAAGCCACCAAACTAAATCAACAAATCGCAAGTGCGCTTGGAATCGACCAGGAGCTTCAATCGGTATTGGTGATGGTCGGCGGAACGGAACTCGTCAAAAAACGCCTTAAAGAAATGGAAAAGTCTCTCAGAAAAATTGATAAAAAAACCGTTGCAAAATTAGCTGAATTACTCGGCATTTCAGCCGGCGAAGATGTGCTTTTATTTTTAGAAGGCCAAGATGTGAACGAAGGCGGAATGATTATCATTCAGGCCGGATTACAAGAAATCAAAGAGTCTATTTAAATTTATACGCTAAATTGGTATGATCTCTGAATTATTTTAAGACTGTGGAGGAACAATCATGGGTGCAAAATTAATCGAATGTGTACACGGAATGATCTGGCAAGCATGTAACTTATGCCAAGCTAAAACCGAAGAAGATGTTGTTGCCGAATTAGAATCTCAGCAGGCAGCGAATAAAGAAGTAAAATATGACTATCAGGACCTGAGACAGGATGACAGTTCAAACGAAGCAGATTTAGCTTTCGATATCGAAGACGCAGATTATTAATCAGCCTTAATGACTGAAACAAAAACCATTGAAATAATCGGTCATAAACAAAAAGAACTTTTGTTATATGCCCGATTATCCTGGTGTGAATTCACCGTTTTAGTCAGAAAAGATGAGACGATCCCGGAAAACCTTAAGCTTACACTGCGGTTTTTGGATCTGGAACGAAAGCTCGATAACATCAATACGCTTAACGAAATCATTCTTGAAGCACCCGAAGAAGAAGCCTCGTTATTTGCTCTCGCCAAAATCAGTAAATCAACCAAGGTTAAGGTCACATTTGAGCTGGATGACGATACCTATTTTTTCTTTTCTTCCCTCAATGACATCTTTACTCTTTTAGATAGAATCCCGGTTATTTCGCTAAAATGGCCGGAAAGTCTGTTTAAGAAGCATTCTCGTCTCGCCGAACGTATTAAAAGCGCGTCTCCGGCTCAAATGGAATCCGATAAATTCTATGTTCGAGATATTAGCAGCAACGGGATAGGCGTCTTTTGCGAAACACCGCCGGCTCTAGAAGAAGGCGATCAGATCAAAAACATCCACATCAGCATTCCGCTTCTCAAAAAAGTGGATGAAAAGCTGGTCATCCAATACACAACCGCAACGCTGGATGCCACGATTACCCGTTTCTTATTATTCAAAGATAAATTCACTCTGATCGGATGCAAATTTAACAAGCCGGACCCCAAATTTTTCTTTCTGCTTCGCCAATATTTTATGCTTCGGAAACGAGAAGAAGAATTCTTTGAAAAAAACCAATATTATCCGAAATTAAGCTTGCCCGAAGTCACAGTTAATCAGGAGCCCTTCAAAAGAAACGCTGATTAAAGACATGCTAAAACTATTCCGGTTCGGGAATTTATTTATTAGCTAAAAGGTGATATAGTCGGATTTTCAAACTTACACAGGAGGAGCCTTGACACTTGATTTCAACTATTCGCAACAAATTATCTCAGTGGAGCAGCTACAAAAAAGACCTGAAAGCAACTAATAAATGGAAGTATTATGCGCTGGATCTGGTCGAGACGATTATTGTGGCGCTGGTTCTAGCCTTAATTATTCGCAAATTTGTCGTTCAAACATCGATGGTCTATTCGGGATCAATGATTCCGACGATGATGATCGGCGACCGATTATTCGTTAATAAATTCATCTATACATTTCAGACTCCTAAACGAGGCGACATTATTTTATTTAAGTCCCCTTATAAAGACGGAAAAGAATTTGTTAAACGGCTTGTCGCCCTTCCCGGCGAAACCGTTGAGATCAAAAAAGGCATCGTCTTTATTAACGGAAAAGAAATTGCCTTTCCAGGCGTTGATGTTCAACGTGACTACAGCTACTTCGGACCTGAGGTCGTACCGGCCGACAGCTACTTTGCATTAGGTGACAACCGGGGTAACTCAGCGGATTCCAGAGTATGGGGATATGTCCCGCGTCAGGATTTACTTGGGGAAGCCCTCTTTACTTTCTGGCCGCTTAACCGCATGCAGCTTCTTCGCTAGTTTCCGAGATTATGGATTTAACCGTTAATGGCGTCCATCAGACCTATGACCTCTCTGAGCTCACCGTAGAGAAGTTGCTGGAGTTATTACAGTTGCCTCCTACAGGTCTGGTCGTAGAAATTAACGGTTACATTTATAAAGAGCCCGATTTCCTGACTGTCGGGCTCAAACCTAAAGACCAAGTTGAATTGATTCATTTTATGGGCGGGGGCTCCGGCTATTAAAAATAGGGGATTGTTGGTATACTATCGTCTAACTTTTACGTTATAGCTCGCAATTTATAGGCTTAACGGAATATCTTAAGAATTTAGCTCGTAGGAGAAATAAATCATGCCTCAAAAGTACGGTGCTGAGCAGATAAAAGTCCTAGAAGGTCTGGAAGCCGTCCGCAAAAGACCGAGTATGTATATCGGCTCAACAGGCAAAAACGGACTGAACCATCTTATTTACGAAGTAGTCGACAATAGTATCGACGAAGCCATGGCCGGCTATTGTACGGAAGTCTACGTCACCATCGACCCCGATAATATTGTTACAGTTGTAGACAATGGACGTGGTATTCCAATAGATACCCATAAAGAAAAAGGTCTTCCGGCCGTTGACGTCGTTATGACGACTTTGCACGCCGGCGGAAAATTCGAAGGTGAAGGATATAAAGTATCCGGCGGATTGCACGGGGTCGGCGTATCCGTTGTTAACGCATTATCCGAAGAACTAACCGTTATTGTACGACGCGACAGGCGCCAATATACACAGGTCTACCATAAAGGCGCTCCTGAAACCTTGATCGGGAAATTCATCGATATCGATACCGATGAAACCGGCACCACCGTGATTTTCAAACCGGATGCCACAATCTTTGAAACCACGGAATTTACCTCTGAAATCATCGATCACCGTTTAAAAGAATTGTCGTTTTTGAACCGTGGTATCAAGATTATTTTCAGAGATAATCGCTACGAAACACCGACTGAAAAAATATATCAATTCGAAGGCGGTATTAATGCCTACGTTGAAAACATCAACGAAAGCAAAACCCCGCTTTTCTCACCGCCGATTTATATGCAAAAATCGCGCGACGGCTATGAAGTGGAAGTCTCGCTTCAATATGTATCCGATTATTATGATGAGCAGGTCGTCACCTTTGCCAATAATATCCGGACGCGTGAAGGTGGTACGCATCTTGTTGGGTTCAGAACCGCGCTAACACGGGTTATTAATAACTTCAGCCGCAAATATGACTTAATTAAAGATAAAGACCTCTCATTCACCGGTAACGATCTAAGGGAAGGCCTTACCGCGGTTATCAGTGTTCGACTTCAGAATCCTCAGTTTGAAGGTCAAACCAAGACCAAGCTCGGTAACTCCGAAGTCAAAGGGATTGTCGACTCACTTGTAGACGAAGGTTTGTCAGACTTCGTTGAAACCAATCCGAAAGTCGGTCGGTTAATTGCTAATAAAGCATTGATCGCACAACGGGTTCGGGAAGCCACGCGCAAAGCGCAGGAACTAGCCCGCCGTAAAACCAGCTTAGAAAGCACGACCCTACCAGGAAAATTAGCAGACTGTTCAGAAAAAGATCCGGCATTATGTGAAATCTTTTTGGTGGAAGGCGATTCCGCTGGCGGTTCTGCTAAACAAGGACGTGATCGGAACTTTCAGGCGATTCTTCCTTTAAGAGGAAAAGTTCTAAACGTTGAAAAAGCACGGTTAGATAAAATTCTTGCCAACGAAGAAATTCGGTCGCTCATCACCGCCATCGGCCCTGAAGCGATTAGCGGACTATCCAGCCGGATGGATGATGATGAAGAAAAATTATCGGACCCTAAAAGCGTCTTAACCAAACTGCGCTACCATAAAATCGTGATCATGACCGATGCCGACGTAGACGGTGCGCATATCAGAACACTGTTATTAACCTTTTTCTTCCGGTATGCGAGAGAACTCATCGAAGCAGGTGCCATGTATATTGCGCAGCCGCCGTTATACCTGGTTAAAAAAGGCAATACAAAACGCTATGCCTTTAACGACAAGGAACTGGAAAAAATCCAAGCTGAAATCGGAAAAGACAACGTTAATATTCAGCGCTATAAAGGGTTGGGAGAAATGAATCCGGATCAATTATGGGAAACCACTATGGATCCTGATAAACGATCGATGCTTCAAATCAACCTTGAAGACGCCGAAGAAGCGGATGAAATCTTTACCCTTTTAATGGGAAATAAGGTTGAACCTCGTCGCGAATTCATTGAAAAATATGCTAAAACTGTCCGCTGGATTGACGTTTAAAGGAGGCCTGCATGGAAGAACAACCCAATTTATTTATAGAACCTGCTGAAGTCAGAAAAACCATTAATATCGATGATGAGATGAAGTCGTCTTATTTGGAATATGCGATGTCTGTTATTGTCGGGCGCGCATTACCCGATGTCCGAGACGGGTTAAAACCGGTTCACCGCCGAATTTTATATGCGATGTATGATGCGGGATTTACCGCAGGCCGTCCGCATAAAAAGTGCGCTAGAATCGTTGGAGACGTATTAGGGCGATACCATCCGCATGGCGATACTGCTGTTTATGATTCCTTGGTTCGTATGGCGCAGTCATTTTCGCTACGATACCCCTTAATCGACGGGCAAGGAAACTACGGATCTGTCGATGGTGATAACGCAGCCGCTATGAGATACACCGAAGCGCGTATGTCCAGAATCAGTATGGAATTGCTTCAGGATATCGAAAAAAATACCGTTGATTTTGTACCTAACTTTGACGAATCACTGGAAGAGCCGAAGGTATTACCGGCACGTATCCCCACCCTACTTGTCAACGGAACCTCCGGGATTGCCGTCGGGATGGCGACGAATATCCCGCCTCATAACTTATCCGAAATCGTCGACGGTGTTTGTGCCTTGATCGATAATCCCGAAATCGACATTCTCGATCTGATGGAATATATCAAAGGACCGGATTTCCCGACCGGCGGTATTATTTGCGGAACGCAAGGAATCCAGCAGGCCTATCACACCGGAAAAGGGATCATCATCGTTCGAGGAAAATCCTTTATCGAAGAATCCAAGAAAAAAGGCAAAGAAGCCATTATCATCGAAGAAATTCCGTACCAGGTTAACAAGTCGAATCTGATTATTAAGATTGCCGAATTGGTTCACGAGAAGAAAATAACCGGTATCTCAGATCTTCGTGACGAATCCGACCGTAAGGGGATGCGGATTTACATTGAGCTCAAAAAAGATGCTCAGTCTGAAGTCATCCTCAACCAACTTTACAAACATACCCAATTACAAACCTCTTTCGGAATTAATATGGTGGCGTTGGTCAATGGTATTCCACGGACCCTGAATATCAAAGAAATATTAGCGCCTTATATTGAACATCGGAAAAGCGTCATTATACGCCGTACAACGCATGATATGCTGCAAGCACGTGACCGGCTGCATATTTTAGAAGGATTACGGATTGCTCTGGATAATATTGATTCGATTATCGAATTAATTAAAGCGTCTCCGAACACCGATTCAGCGCGATCAAGTTTGATGAGCGTCTACACGTTAAGCGAACGGCAAGCCAACGCAATCCTAGAAATGCGTCTCCAAAGGTTAACCGGACTTGAGAGAGAAAAAATTGAGAACGAATACCGGGACGTTCAAGCAAAAATCGCTGATTTGGAAGATATCCTGACTAGTGAGCCTCGTATTTTTCAAATTATTAAAGCCGAACATCTAGCCATCAAAGAAAAATATGGAGATGAACGCCGTACGGAATTGTCAAATATCGATAATGATATGGATATCGAAGATTTGATTCCTCAAGAACAAGTCGCCGTCTTAATTTCTAAAAAAGGCTTCGTCAAAAGAATGCCGATCTCCCTTTTCCGTAGCCAGCTAAGGGGCGGACGGGGAATCAATAGCATGGCCACTCGCGAAGAAGATATGATCGAACAGTTGTTCGTTACCAACACGCATCAATATCTGCTTTGCTTTACCAATAAAGGAAAAGTATTCAAAATCAAGGTTTACCGGATTCCGGAAGCCTCCCGTCAAAGCAAAGGTCTCTCTATTTCGCATTTCATTAACCTGGATGAGAACGAAACGGTGACGACGACGATTGCGGTTAAAGATTTTGATTCTGATGAATTCCTATTTATGACCACCCAAAAAGGAATCGTCAAGAAAACGGAGCTTCGCTCATTTGTCCACCTTAAAAATCGGGCGATTATTGCAATCAACCTTGATGACGATGACCAATTGAGATGGGTAAAGCAAACCAACGGTAAAAAAGATGTGATATTAGTGACTTCCGCCGCGATGGTTATTCGCTTTAATGAAGAACAGGTACGTCCTATGGGAAGAAGTACACGGGGTGTCAAAGGAATTAATATCAAGCAGCAGGACAACCTGGTAAGTATGGATATTATCGATCATGAAGAATCAGGCCTTCACCTCTTACTAGTCACCTCCAAAGGTTACGGCAAGAACATTAAAGTCGGTGAATTCAAAGACCAACGCAGAGGCGGTATAGGTGTCCGGTCTATCCGGTTCCGCAAAACCATTATGGGTGATGAAATCCGTGATGCGATTATTACCAGCAAAGATATGGAGCTGATGCTCGTGACCAAACAAGGAACATTGTGCCGTCAAAAAATTGCGAACATCTCTATTCAAAAACGGACTTCACAAGGTGTGCGTATCGTTAAATTGGATTCGGATGACGAAGTCGTCGCTATTGATAAGATGGTGGTCGATGATCAAGTCGATGAGATCGAAACGGCATTAGCCGATTTACCGCCAGCGCCGCAACCGCCGCTCTTACCAGAAATAGACGCCTAAAACGCTCCTATTCGGTTCAACCCCAAAGCCTCTTGATTCTATTGAGGCTTTGGGGTTTTTTATTAATAGTCGTTCAACTCTCCAATTTTTCATAATCCTTGTACGTCTCAAGGATACCAAGAATTGAAAGCGTCCACTGGACTAAATATTAAGTAGATTTCAATTAATCGTCACTGTTTTATAAACATACTTCGCACAGCGGGACCTCGTAAACGATAGCTCGAATACAAGCAACTCAAAAGATGATGCAATAAGTAGTGCATGGGGATAATCCTGGGAATTGAAATTAGGTACGTAAAATGTGGGATTGGGCATGCCGGTCCTCCGCTCAAATAAATTATGTACGAAAACTATCCCTGATTGCATTAGTAAAAGCTGGCATGCCAGCCGTAGCTCCGAAGGAGCGAAGGCTGGTGGAGGTGACCGGAGTTGAAGTCACTGCTGCGGCTGCCAACGCACCCTTGCTATGACCAAGTCTGCACTCCTGACGTTCCCGCCGTCGCGCTCACTTTTCCTCCCTATTCGGTCGGCGGAGCTGGCTGTTCAACTCCGACGAAAAGGTTTTTTGTTACCACTTACTTCGAATGCTACCCATTTCCAAAAAATTTTAGTGAGATTGGTCATTTCTCGCGGAGGGGATAGTAGCGGAAGCTACAGACCCGCAGCGAAAATGGCCAAGATTGCAAAATTTTTTAGAAATGGTGGAGGTGACCGGAGTTGAACCGGTGTCCGAAGGACCTGAAAGCTAATCCACTACGAGTGTAGTTTCTGTTTTATTTTTTAATAGTCGGGACTCCCAGAAACAGGATTCCGTCCTACGAGATCCGGTAAAGTTTCGCTTCAAACCCCGTATCATAGTTTTTCGGCTAGTTGACTAGTTTTACGCCTCCCAGGTCTCATCAACGAAGACAAGGGCGACGGCTACCTAAATTTAATTAAGCAGCGAGTTTTTGAGAACCGAAGTTCCCGTAAGTAACGTTGTTGTCGTTTACTTTTTTTCTGCCTTTTTACGAGGCCGGGCAGCTCCTCGACTCGCGTTTTAGCCTCACAATATCCCCCGTCGAAACCATTACACCCCCTTGTTATTCCCCACCAAAAACACGTTTTTGGCGGGGGTCCCAATTTCAAATATTAATACCAATACAAATATCAATACTAACAATGGAATACAGGACCGGTTGGAGAGCTCAAATTTTGGTGAATTTGAGGTGGTTTTTAGAGTTGCCGTGGTGGCACACTATAAAGAACTTTGGCGATTGAGCCATGTCGTATTTTACGCCATAATGAACCCCTATGCAAACCCACTACGACCAAATAGAAGACGCCAACTTAAACCGGATTGCCGAGGGGCTTCGGGTGATTGAAGAGTATGTGCGGTTTGTGACCCTAAACAAGAAACAGACAGATCAATTGGCCGCTATTCGGAAACAGGTGAACTTATCTGAGACCCGTATTGCGGAGCACCTGGGGATCAGGAATACCGAGAAAGACATGCGGGCTAAAGAAACGCCTACGAAGCGCAAGTCGATTCTGGAGCTCTTGAAGGCTAATTTCAAACGGGTCGAAGAAGGGCTTCGAGTATTAGAAGAATACACGGGCAACACGCTTTACAATCAGCTTCGCTACGATTGCTATTTGCTAGAAAAAGAGATTTTATTACCGCTGGCGCGGCCTCAGATCAAACCGGGCGTATATCTCATTTCAGATCAGATTGACGTTCTCAAGCAAGGGCTGGACTGGGGCGTCTCGCTGATACAGTTGCGGGACAAATCGCTTCACAAAGCCGAGTACTTTAACAAGCTAGAACATCTCCAACCGATCGCCAAATCATACGGTATTCCATTTATTGTGAATGATTATGCAGATATTGCCTTGCTACTGGATGCCGATGGGTTTCATACGGGGCAGGATGACCTTGATATTACGACACTGCGAAATCTCTTTGGGCCGCATAAATTACTGGGGCGCACCACCCACACTCTGGAACAAGGCCTGGAGGCGCAGGCTCAAGGTGCGGACTATGTCAGCGTGGGCCCCCTCTGGGAAACACCGTCGAAGCCGGGACGAGCGGGTATAGGACTTTCTTATTTAGAAGAGGCACGGGCGAAGTTGTCTATTCCATATGTTGCGATCGGAAGTATTTCACCTGACACTATTGAGCAAGTGATGCGCTATGAGCCGCCACTCGTGGGACTTATTCGGAGTTATGAGATGGTGCCAGGGATTTTGAAGCGGTATTTTTAAAACAGCCCTAAACATAGATTTTTTAAGGCACAAACAGTACAATAGCCACCTATGTCAAAACTGATCATCGAAGGCGGACAAACATTAATCGGAGAAGTCACCTCATCGGGCGCCAAAAACGCCGCGTTGCCGATTCTGGCTGCCACCGTTTTATTAGAAGGTGAATCCGAGCTTCGTAATGTACCGAAGTTAATGGATATTGTGACGATGGTCCGGATGTTGAACGCACTCGGCGTTCGCACGGAATTCGGCCCGAATAATACAGTTCGAATTTGGAATAATAAAAAAATACGGCATATTGCGCCGTATGAATTGGTCACTGCGATGCGGGCCTCGTTTTTTGTGGCGGGTCCGTTGCTAGCCAAAACCGGCTTAGCCAAGGTTCCGCTGCCGGGCGGATGTGCCATCGGATCTCGTCCGATTGACCTTCATTTAAAAGGATTCAAAGCGTTAGGCGCAGAAGTGTTTGTCGAGCACGGGTTTGTGGAGCTTAAGGCCAAAAGGCTTGTCGGCACCCACATTTATCTGGATTTTCCGTCCGTCGGCGCAACTGAAAATATTATGATGGCGGCCTGTCTGGCCGAAGGCACAACAGTCATTGAGAATGCCGCGCTTGAGCCTGAAATTACGGATTTGGGTCATTTTCTGATCAAGGCCGGGGCAAAAATCGAAGGACTTGATACGCCGAATATCACGATTCATGGCGTTGAAAAACTTCATGGCATTCAATATGACGTCATTCCGGATCGGGTTGAAATTGGCACATTGATGATTGCAGGGGCCATTACCGGTGGAGACGTGACTGTTCACAATGTGGTGATTCCTCACTTGGAGCCGCTGATCCGCAAACTCAAGGAATGCGGTGCTGATATTGTCTGCGAACGAAATCTCATCCAGGTCAAAGGCAATAAAGACCTTATTGCGGTTGACATTGAAACCCAGCCCTTCCCCGGCTTCCCGACCGACATGCAGGCCCAAATGATGTCGTTGCTATGCGTAGTTAAAGGCAACTCTAAGGTCAAAGAAACCATTTTCGAAAACCGGTTTATGCATGCGCATGAACTGATGCGGATGGGTGCTAATATTAAATTAGATAAAAATTATGCGTTTATTTCCGGTGTGGAGACGTTATCGGGCGCGGAAGTGCGGATTACGGATTTGCGAGCGGGTGCGGCCTTGGTTCTGGCAGGGTTAGCGGCTGAGGGAGAGACCATCGTTTACGGTCTCAAGCACTTGAAGCGCGGCTATGAAAATATGCCGGAGAAAATCCGGGCCTTAGGCGGCCGTATCGTCGAATAAATTAAAAAGGAGTTTTGATATGAAACATAAACTTCATTTCACTAAAATGCATGGACTTGGTAATGATTTTATCGTCATTGATGCCATCAACCAACGCGTCGAAACCCTTGATTTCACCTACCTTGCGGCGCTGTTATGCGATCGCCATTTAGGGATCGGCGGAGACGGCGTGATTCTGGTGCTTGAGTCAGAAACGGCGGACCTGAAAATGCGGATTTTCAATGCAGACGGTTCGGAACCTGAGATGTGCGGCAACGGCATCCGGTGTTTTGCGAAGTTTGCCTATGAGAATACCTTGATCGAGAAAGAAGTGTTCTCTGTCGAGACATTAGCGGGCAATATTGTGCCTGCATTGGTGATTAAATCCGGACGTGTAGAGGCCATCGAAGTCGATATGGGCGAACCGATTTTAGCCCGTCAGCGTATTCCGATGTCAGGCGCTCCGATCGATCAAGTCGTACGAGAACCTTTGCAAGTCGGGCCATTAGGCTCCACTTATGAAATCACATGTGTTTCAATGGGGAATCCCCATGCGGTTGTTTTTGTCGATGATTTATCTCAAATTGATCTCACCGATATCGGCCCCCATTTCGAATGGCATCCGGCGTTTCCTCAACGGATCAACACCGAATTCGTCGAAGTGGCCAGCCGGAGTGAAGCCAGTCTCAAAGTCTGGGAACGCGGATCGGGTGAAACCCTGGCCTGCGGAACCGGCGCATGTGCGACTTTGGTCGCGGGCGTACTGGCAGACAAGCTGGATCGGAAGGCATTGATCCATCTTCCCGGCGGAGACTTGTTCATCGAATGGCAGTCCTCCAACAACCACGTTATTATGACCGGACCTGCAATGACCGTTTTTGCAGGCGAAATCGACATTGCCGACCCTCAATAAATTTTTTCAAGGAGTATAGACGCTGTTATGAAGTTAACCGAACGGATTAAAAACATTCCCCCGTATATTTTTGCCCAAATCGACCAGAAAAAAGCGGAAGCCCGCGCACGAGGCATCGATATTGTCGATTTAGGAATTGGAGATCCCGATCTGCCGACACCGGATTACATTCTGGACGCGATGACGGAAGCGCTTCGCAATCCTGACAACCACACTTACCCTCCTTATGAAGGCACCAAGCCCTTCCGTCAAGCGGTGGCCGACTGGTACAAAGACCGGTTCGATGTTGAGTTGGATGCGGATAAGGAAGTCATTTCACTTATCGGATCCAAAGAAGGAATTGCGCATGCCTTCCTTACGTTTTTAGATCCGGGCGACATCGCGATCCTACCGAATCCGGGATATCCCGTCTATAAAGTCGCCACGTTAATTGCCGGTGGCGTTCCCTACCAATTACCGGTTAACGAAGAAAATAACTACCAGATTAACTTATCCGATATTCCTGCTGACATCTGCGAAAAAGCCAACGTTCTCTTTTTAAATTATCCGAACAATCCGACAGGCGCCATTGCCAGCGATGCGTATCTCGAAGAGTGTATTGCCTTCGGTCTCAAGCACAACATTCTGATCTGTATGGATTTAGCCTATTCCGAAGTGAGCTATGATGGGTACCGTCCCAAAAGCATCCTGGAATTCAAAGACGCCAAAAAAATCGCGATCGAATTTCATTCGCTATCTAAGACTTTTAACATGACCGGTTGGAGAATCGGCATGGCGGTTGGAAATGCACAAGCCGTTCAGGCATTGGGCAAAATTAAAACCAACATCGATTCCGGCATTTTCAAAGCGATTCAGGTCGCGGGAATCAAAGCGCTTTCTCACTATAAAGAGTTTGTCCAAGGCCAAAATAAAATTTATCAGGAACGACGCGACATTATCGTCGACGGGCTCAATGAGCTCGGTTGGAACCTGCCGAAACCGAAAGCGACGTTTTATATCTGGGCAAAAGTCCCTCAAGGATTCACATCCGCATCGTTTGTCATCGAATTACTGGAAAAAACCGGTATTATGGTGGTGCCCGGCACGGGATATGGCGATTGCGGTGAAGGATATTTCCGGATCTCGATCACCACGCCTAAAGAACGCTTACTCGAAGCTGTGAAGCGGTTACGCGAGCACAACATCCGGTTTTCTTAACCTAAAATGAACACCACTGCGCGAATACTGCTGGTCGGATATTACGGATACGACAATGCCGGGGATGAGCTTCTTGCCAAAAAATCGATTACGCTGCTCAGCAGTGTCTTTAAACATCCGGTTTTTACCGTCCTATCAACCAAACGGGTCAAACAAGACGGAATATCCTATATTAAACGTTTCTCGATGCTGTCGCTTATGACTGCGATACTTCGTACTCGGTATATCGTGTTCGGCGGCGGCGGACTCCTACAAGATAAAACCTCTAAAAAAAGCTTGTTTTACTATCTGGGGATTTTGACTCTGGGCTGGCTTTTTCGAAAGGAGTGCTACCTTATCGGGCAAGGAATCGGACCTTTAGAATCCACTTTTTCCAAACACTGCTTTGCCTTTTTGATGCGACGGATGACGCATATTTCAGTTCGGGACAAACTTTCTTATGCGCTGCTTCGCCGGATCGGGATTTCGCCGGATCGTGTCTTGTTAGCGACTGACCTGGCTTATTATCGGGGGGATACGTTTATGCCCCACCCGAAGGCGTCTATGGTCGGGTTTTCATTCAGACCTATGGTCTTCAGTGATGCGGTGAGTCAGGATCTAAAACGTTTCATCAGCACACTGGATGCGGATATGGCATTTCTTGAGTTTCATAAAACCACCGATTTGTCTGCACTTAAAACGTTTTATTATCACAGTCTTCCCGGCAATATTAAGTCGGTCTGGGATATGAATAATATATTTCTTAATCCCGGGCCACTTGATCCACAGCTCAAACTCGTGATCGGGATGCGGTTTCATGCGTTGGTATTTGCGAGCCTGTATCACTTGCCGTTTCTGGCGCTTGTCTATGATGATAAAGTTAAACAACTCGCCAAGTTTCTGGGCCAGGAATATGTGGATCTCCGACAAAAAGGGACGGTCTATACCGAATTAACCGAAAAACTTCAAAAAATCGAGCAAAACTATGAACACTATCAAAACCAGCTTGTTCTCACAGTGCCAAAGCTGATTGAGCAAGCCAATCTCAATAAGTTAGGATTCAAATGAACACCATCGACGTCCTCTCCTATCCTTTAGCCGATATTACCTATGATGAAGTCGTCTTCTCCATTCAAAAGCGTCTCACAGAGCCGGGATTCACCTATATTATTACGCTCAATCCTGAAATTCTGATTCGCGCCGATCAAGATCCTGAAGTCTCGGCAATCATCAAAAATGCGTTTTTATGTCTGGCGGATGGCAGCGGATTGATCTTGGCCAGCCGATTTTTATACAAAAAAGCGCCCAGCAAAATCACTGGAATGGATTTGACGACGATGTTATTGGAAAAAGGAATTTTCTCGTTTTATTTAGTGGGCGGGCACCCGGATATTTTG
This sequence comes from bacterium UBP8_UBA817, assembly GCA_945888995.1. GTDB lineage: Bacteria > Margulisbacteria > Marinamargulisbacteria > CAMDBA01 > CAMDBA01 > CAMDBA01. Next base: position 24,797 of record CAMDBA010000001.1, read on the forward strand.
CCGAAGGCCGTCGAGGTGATTGCGAAAGACTACCCAAAAAGCGTGATTAAAGGATCACAGCATGGGTATTTCAAACCTGAGGAAGAAGCCGCGATCATTGCGGATATCCAGGCCAAGAAACCGGATATCGTATTAGTCGGCCTGGGATTTCCCAAGCAAGAACGATTTTTGAAGTCGCTTGAAACCCAGCTGACCTACGGTGTCGGTATGGGAGTCGGAGGTGTATTTGATATACTGTCCGGCAGCAAGCCGCGCGCGCCTGAGATCTGGCAAAAACTGCATGTCGAATGGCTCTATCGCGGCCTGATTGAACCCCAACGGATGAAACGCTGGACGTTTATTCCGACTTTCGGCGTTGCCGTTATGAAAGAGTGGATCAATGGTCGGCGTTGATATTATCGAAGTGGATCGAATTGCCAAAGGCATAGAGAAGCACGGCCGAAAATTTATAGAGAAATTATTCACCCCAAATGAAATAGCCTACTGCGAAAATCATGTAAACAAGTTTCAGCGATATGCGGCCCGGTTTGCGATTAAAGAAGCCGTTGCAAAGGTCATTAAAAAAGGGCCAAAGCCGTATTGGCAGGACATTGCCGTCACAAATCGGAAAGACGGCTCTCCCGAGGTTATTTTATCCGAACGGCTTTTGAAAATTTTCCCCCATCCGATCTCGATCTCGATTTCACATGTCAAAGACTATGCCGTCGGCATGGCCGTGGCCTATCCCAAATGAGCATGATCGAAGCGCTATTAAACTCGCTATACAATCAAACCATCACCCCCGAGCAAGCGACTCAGGCGCTAAAACGCTATCCGTTCGATGACCTGGACTTTGCCAAATTGGATACACACCGGGAATTACGAAAAGGGTTTCCGGAAGTGGTTTTCGGGCAAAATAAATCATTCCCTCATCTTGCCGAGATTACCCGGGCGTATCTGGAATCCGGCACCCCGTTTTTTGCGACTCGTATCGACGAGGCGGTCTTTCTCAAACTAAAAGACCTATATCCTCAACTCATTTATTATCCCGAGGCCCGAATCGTGTGTTCGACGCCACCGGATCCACCCCGTTATCCCGGCACAATTTTGATTATGTCCGGTGGCACCTCCGATTTTGCCGTCGCAAAAGAAGCGGCGATTACCGCTCAATATCTGGGCAATCATGTTCAGATGATTATGGATGTCGGCGTTGCGGGACTACACAGGCTATTGTCCTATCTCGATGATATTCTGGCGGCCAATGTCATTATTGTTGTGGCAGGCATGGAAGGTGCACTCCCCACCGTAGTCTCCGGCCTAACCGATAAACCGCTTATCGGGGTGCCTACCAGCGTGGGATACGGAACAGCGTTTAACGGCCTTACCCCGCTGCTGAGTATGCTGAATAGCTGTTCATCCGGCATGAGCGTCGTGAATATTGATAATGGATTTGGCGCCGGGTTTATGGCCGCGTCTATTAATCGGGTAAATTTGAAGTCGCTCACTAAATAATTTTTCACGTGAAACATTCATCACCTCGAAAAGGGTCTAATCATGAACTATAAGATCGAATCGCTTTGTATTCTTGAGACCAATGTCGATGACATGAATCCGCAGATTTATGATTATCTGATTGACCGGTTATTTAATGCCGGAGTATTGGATGTGTGGATAGTCCCGATTCAAATGAAAAAAAACCGTCCGGCGCAGATGCTCAAGGTGCTGATTCTGCCAGCCATGCTTGAGTCAACATTGGAGATCTTATTTAAAGAAACGCACACCCTCGGCGTCCGGGTATCCGACATCCGCCGCTACAGTCTGCCCCGCTCGGAAAAAATTATTGAGACGCCTTACGGCCCAGTTCGTTTCAAAGCAGTGATCATCGACGATCAATCTGAGCTTCGCGCAGAATATGACGATTGCAAGCGGATCGCTCAACAAACCGGGCAGTCGCTTCGGAAGGTGATGGAAGAGGTGAATCGGTTGGGAGATACTCTACACTCCCCCCCCATTTCTTGATATGATACTACCTTCAAAATCACTCATTCCGATTATTCAAAAAAGGTCCCGATATGGAAAAAGCATTTAGTCCTGCCGAAAACGAATCAAGGCTCTATGAGCAATGGGAAAGCGCTCACGCATTTGAGCCGTCCGGGAATGGAGATCCTTTTTCAGTGGTGATCCCACCTCCGAATGTCACAGGCATTTTACATATCGGACATGCACTAAACATCACCTTGCAAGACATCCTCGTCAGGTACCAACGCCAAAAAGGCAAACGGGTGCTCTGGGTTCCGGGGACCGACCATGCCGGAATCGCAACTCAGAATGTGATCGAAAAACGACTAAATAAAGAAGGCAAAAATCGATTTGATCTCGGCCGCGACGGATTTATCAAGCGGGTCTGGGAATGGAAGGCCGAATATGGCACCCGCATTACCAATCAGATTAAACGATTAGGGGCGTCAGTCGATTGGACTCATGAGCGCTTTACGATGGATGCCGGATGTGCAGAGGCGGTGGTTGCGCATTTTGTAAAGCTTTATGAAGCGGGGCTCATTTACCGGGGAAAATATATTATTAACTGGTGCCCACGATGCCAGACCGCCCTCTCGGATATCGAAGTCACTCACGAAGAAACCAATGGCCATCTCTGGCATATTCGCTACGATGAAGTCGACGGTAGCGGCAGCATTGTTGTGGCAACGACCAGACCCGAAACGATGTTTGGAGACCAGGCAATTGCGGTTCATCCCGAAGATCCCCGCTACCAAGCCTTGATCGGAAAACAGGTTAAAATTCCGCTTACAGATCGCGTGATTCCGGTCATTGCTGATGCTGCGGTTGCAATGGACTTCGGAACGGGTGCCGTGAAAGTCACACCGGCGCATGATCCGAATGACTTTGATATGGGGGCTCGTCATCAGCTTGAACCGCTCTTGATTATGGATGAAAGCGGGGTCATGAATGACAATGTACCGCTAGAATTTCAAAATCTGGACCGTGCTGTGTGCCGCAAGAATCTAGTGGCACGTCTCGATGACACTAAATCTCTCACCCGGACCCAAGATCACCTTCTCTCAATTGGCCATTGCTATCGTTGTAATACAATTATAGAGCCGTATTTATCGAACCAATGGTTTATCGACATGAAAGACATTACCGATCCGGCGATCCAAGCCGTTCGGACATCTGAGATCGAATTTATCCCTAAAAGATGGGAAAAGCTCTATTTCGACTGGATGGAAAATATCCGACCTTGGTGTATTTCCCGCCAAATCTGGTGGGGGCATCAGATCCCTGTCTGGTATTGCGAATGCGAACCGGACTCTCCTATCGTTGCCAAAACAGCGCCGACATCTTGCCCGAAATGCGGGTCTTCCGACATCAAACAAGATCCCGACGTTTTAGACACCTGGTTTTCATCAGCGTTATGGCCGTTTTCGACTTTAGGATGGCCCGAAAAAACCCAGGACCTGGCCGATTTTTACCCGACTTCCACGCTGATCACCGGATATGACATTATCACCTTTTGGGTGTCGCGAATGATTACGATGGGGCTTTTTCATATGAAAGAGATCCCCTTCTCCAAGGTCTTCATCCATGGGCTTGTCCGGGATATTTCTGGAAAGAAAATGAGTAAGTCGCTGGGCAATGCGCTTGATCCGATGGAGCTTGTCGATGAATTCGGGGCGGATGCCGTGCGATTCAGCCTTGCCTCACTGATTACATTAGGCGGACAAGACATTAAAATTTCAAAAGAAAAAATCGAAGCCAGCCGTAATTTTGCCAATAAAGTCTGGAATGTCTCACGCTACATTCATATGATTCTGGAAAACCATGACGGCCAGATTCATATTGAAACACCGGCCCTATCGGATGATCCGGCACAGAAATGGATTCTTAGTCTGCTTGCAGGGACCCTACAGAAATCGGATGAATACTTTGACACCATGAACTTTGCCTATAGTACGGATTTATTGTGGAATTTCATATGGAATCAATTCTGTGACTGGTATATTGAGCTAAGCAAACTGAACAAAGAAAACTCGCTTCCAACGCTGATTTTCTCCCTCACTCAGATTCTAAAAATGCTGCATCCAATCATGCCGTTTATCACAGAAGAAATCTGGCAAAAGCTCAATGAATCGGGAAAAATAACCGGCCTTTCTCCTCAGCTCATCACTGCGACCTGGCCTGAACCTCTGGATCGGTACCTAAACCCCGAGATCGAGCGCGATATGGATATGTTGATTCAAGTAATTCGTGAAGCGCGTAACCTGAGAAAACATCTGGGGCTTGCGCCATCCAAGGAATGCGCGCTCATCTTAGTCGTTCCTAATCCAGCTGAGTACAAAGCCTTGGAATGGGGTCAGCCGTATATTCAAAAATTAGCCAGAATCAGTGATATTAAAATCACCGATAAAACAGATCCTGCTGAGCAAGTCACGTCTGCAGTTATCGGGGAAATACAGGTTTTGATTCCTCTAGCAGGTCTGATTGACGTGGACGCCGAAAAAACCCGTCTCAAAAAAGAACTGGCGCAAGTAACGCAAGAATTAAGCGAGCTGCACAAAAAGATTTCCAACGACACATTCCTGCAAAAAGCCCCCCAAGCGGTGGTTCAAGGGGTTCGTGATCAGCAAGGAATTCTAAAGACTGAAAAACAAGCCATTGAAAAGCAGCTTCTGCATCTCAAATAACCGATGAATCAGCCGTATTCCACCGTTATCGATCAGCTCATCCATCGTGTGATCAAGCGTGGAATACGGTATGACCTTGGCTATTTATCTGATTTTCTGACACAGTTCGGCCACCCAGAAAAATCCTTACCTCCGATTATTCATGTCGCAGGGACCAACGGGAAAGGCTCAACCGTCACTTATATCGCAAATGCCTTGATGGCTGTCGGATATACTGTCGGAACCTATACATCACCCCATATTTCTGAGTATACCGAACGGCTCTGTTTGAATTTCTCGCCTATACCACAAGACCTATTCTGTCGGCTTTATAAGCAGGTTTTCGATGCGCCAGGCTCCGACGGATTATCGGAATTTGAATTCTTAACCGTGATGTCGTTTCTCTATTTTTCTCAAAGCAAGCCGGACTTTATTATCTACGAAACAGGGCTAGGCGGCCGTCTGGACGCCACCAATGTCGTAAACCCGATCTTATCTGTCATTACCCGAATTGGGATGGACCATCAGAACATTCTCGGGGACACCGTCGAGCAAATTGCCATGGAAAAAGCGGGCATCATCAAACCGGGGATTCCAGTTATTACCACGGACGCCCAAGAAAAAAGTGTCCACAATGTCATCTCGGCCAGAGCAATAGAGATGACAGCGCGCTGTCAGTTCATTGCGCCGCTGACACACATCCCCGCAACATACCTCATGCAAGGTATGTATCAGAAAGAAAATCTCGCGATTTCCCGAGCGGTTATCCGATATCTCTCCGGCTTATATGACATTGATCTTCAAAAAGCTGAAACCGGTTTTGAAACAGCCGTCATCTGGGGACGCTACCTGCGACTCGACAAAGCCGGCCAAACCATTATTATTGATGCCGCACATAACGCACCCGGCACCCAGTCGCTAATTGAAACCTTGGACAGAGACTTCCCCGATACGCCGCTCACGTTTGTCATCGGCATTATCCAGACCAAAGATGCAGAAGCCATGCTGCATGTGCTCTCAAAGCGCATCACGACCCTTTATTATTGTGATTTTGAGCCGGGATTTTCGTTTCCGATTCAAAAAATCCGGGAGTATCTTCCGGATGTAGACTGCCACATCTATTCTGTTGGAACGCCTATCCCAAAAGGGCAGATTGTCATCATCACAGGGTCAATCTATTTTATTTCAATGATTAAGTACAACTATTAAGATATAACCCTTTTTTACTAGGCGCAGGAGCCTCCGCACCTGACCGTCCGAACGTGAAGAAATTATAGATGCCGAAGCCGAATAATGCTAATATGATCCTAATTTTTTATGAAAAACCCTGTCCCCGCCCGAACAAAATTTTATATTCTCATGTATTCATTGGCCGCGATCTTTGCCATTATCGGCTTGCTGGTCAATATTAAAACTGTGCCCTTGAATGAAAACATGCAAAAACTCCTCATCAAAACCCGAGCCCTTCAAGAAGACAATCAAGCGCTCCAGCTGCATCTTCTCCAGGAAACACGGCTAGATAAAATCGAATCAATCGCCTCTAGAAATCTCCAGATGGTCCCCGAACACAACGTAAAGTATATTCATATTTCCTCTCATGAAAGTCATTAAATACCGCCTCATTTTTGTTCAGGTTGTCTTTCTGATCACGATCAGCTTTTTTATCGGCCGTCTGGCCTATATGCAGATCTATAAGCACCATTTTTACCAGACAAAAGCGGAGATGCAGCTCCAAAAGATTATTCTCCTAACGCCTAAGCGCGGGATTATCTACGACCGAAACGGCACACCTCTCGCCATGACGGCACCGGCTTACTCCGTATATGCTATCCCGCCTCAAATTAAAAATAAGCGGCTTTTCTCGCAACAGATCGCACCTATTGTCCGTCGTCCGTGGACCGCTATCTATCGGGATATTAATGTTCAATCTCCATTTGTCTGGATCAAGCGCAAAGCCGATGTTCCTGCTCAGCAAAAATTAGCCGCGCTGAAGCTCGACGGCCTTAATTTTATTAAAGAAGAGAAACGCGTCTATCCCAGAGCCGGAATCGCCAGTCATGTTCTGGGATTTGTCGGAATTGATAATCAAGGTCTCGGCGGTATTGAATATGAATATGATCATTTACTCACCGGAAGCCCGGGGAAAATTATTGTTGAAGGCGACCCACGGGGATATAGGATCGTCTCCGGAACCCGGAAAATCGATCCGTCGTATGATGGCGGACACATTTTTCTGACAATCGACGAATATATTCAGTATGTGACCGAAAAACATTTAAAAGAAGGCGTGCAAAAAACCGGCGCCCAAAGTGGGCAAGCCATCGTGATGGATCCTCAAACAGGTGAAATCCTGGCCATGGCCTCATATCCGGCGTTTGATCCGAACCATTGGACAAAATTCACTTCCGGCGAGCTCCGAAACCGCTGTATTTCCGATCTATATGAACCGGGATCGGTATTCAAAGTCATCACAGTTGCCGCGGCTATTCAGGAACGCATGTTTAACCATGACACCGTATTAAGTGTCCCGAAAAGCATAATGATTTCCAAACGGACGATTCGAGAAGCTCATGGCCGTGAACCCGGCGAAACCGACGCCCGTACGGTCAGCGAAATCATTGAAAAATCGTTGAATGTGGGGACCAGTATTTTATCGATGAAACTCGGCAAAGAAAAATTTCAGCACTACATCCGGGCATTCGGATTCGGGTCATCGACTGACATTGAATTGCCGGGGGAAGCTGCCGGGATCATCCGTAGTGTCAAGCACACTACGGTTCTGGACAATGCGATGAATTCATTCGGACAGGGGATTAGCACCACGCCCCTCCAAATTGCTGTCAGCGTTGCCGCCGTTGCAAATGGCGGGGTCTACATTCAACCGCGGATTGTTAAATACACAACGGATTATAACAATCTCACACTTCAAGCCAGACCCCTCGTTAAAAAAACGATTATTTCAACCAAAACTGCCAATGAAATCACCGAGATTTTGCATAAAGTCGTGGAACAAGGCACCGGTATAGTAACCAAAATCCCCGGCTATACGATTGCAGGCAAAACCGGAACCGCCCAAAAAACCATCGGGTCAGGCGGGTATATTTCAGGAAAATATATTGCATCATTTGTCGGATACTTTCCGATTGACAAGCCGCGTGCGGTGATCTTGATCACGGTGGATTCACCGTCTACCACGATTTGGGGCTCGACCGTTGCCGCACCGATCTTCAAAAATATTACGACGGATCTAATCCGTTATTGGGATATGGCGCCCCTAAATCCCTCGGCAAATCTTACTGCGCCCAAGCCTACCGACGGGTCACGTCCCAGAGACTAGCTTTAACGCGTTTCTACGTGACGACACTTTGGCTTCCAGTATGGCGACTGTTATTCCGATAAAAGCTGTACTTCGCTTACCTGTAGAATCTATAACGCGAACAGTGAGTTCTTTTTCTCCCAGTCCGGCATTAGGCGAGATAATTACCTGACCTGAATACATACCATCTCCGGCAATCTCATCTCCCCAAAGACCCTGATCATTTAACTCAAAATTATCCAAACGGCCTAAATCTGACAAATCAACCATTACCCCAGCTGTTTGGACGCCGTCCTTGACCTTAACATACAATGTCACGAGAGATGCGGAATAAGTCGCTTTATCCGGATTAGCCCAAGCAGAATCGATCATCAGATTATTGGTCGGCACCGATATTGAGGACTGTGCAACCTTGACCGGCCCCGGAGTCCGATCAAGGCCGGGATAGTATGCGGCATATTGCATCTCGACTTCTGGTAATTTTGATAACGCCCAGATCACATCCGCTCGGCTAGAAAGGGCGTTATACTTAGCATCCGACGCCCAATAAGCCGGAACTAGATTATATTTACAGGCTAGTTTTATTACGACAGCAGGATCAAGTGACGCAATCGCAGTTTCCCAACCGGGAGGCTGGACGCATTGCACCATGATCTGAGCCACTTCTACGCGATTTACCAATCCTTCAGGAATAAATTTACGCTTTCCGATTGTCTGAAGAAGACCTGACTTTAATACCGACTGAATATAAGGCAGCCCCCAATACGTGTCCGACACATCTGCCAGACGAGAAAGATCTGCATATTGAATGGGAAGCGTCCGGGCTTTTGCCAGAAACCATGCCACTTCAGCTCGTGTCACTGGCATATCCGGCAGAAAATAGGTCCTCACCGTATCATAGGTCTGGAAAAATGTTACAAATCGCTCGATTTCGGACTTAGCCCAGTGATTGCTCAAATCGGGAAACGTCTGAGTCGAAAAAATCGGTATTGCGCTCTGGACCTGGGCCCGGCTGTCTAAATCTTGTGATAAAACATGAATCACCGACCGGCCCGGTGGGACCTGAATGTCGCATGAGAAATCGCTGTGATTAAGCGCTACGGGAGTGCCATTCACATAGAGCTGCCTTGCCCCCAGAGCCCTACCCGATACGCGTACGGACTGACCGGAAACCAGTGCATTCGGAAGAGGCTGGAGAACCTCTAGCCTGATTGCAGGAAAAACAGGTTCATTAATAAAAAATGAAACGGCAAAAAGACAGAAAACCGCGACACCGACTAATCGGTTACGACGGAGACTGACGGGCCTGATGACGTTTTTCAAGGTGATCTACGATGTCTTGGAATGAGAGGCCTTGCTGGCGCAAAAAAACCAATAGATGAAACACTAAGTCCGAGGTTTCATTTTTGATTTCTTCAGCATCCTGATTCTTGCCCGCAATAATGACTTCTCCCGATTCTTCCCCTATTTTTTTCAAAATACGGTCGAGGCCGGATGCCATCAGTTTTGATGTGTAGGACGTATCCGTCGCATCCGTCGTACGGCTGGCAATAATTGATTCTAAGGTGTGTAAAAATTGATAGTTCATGAGCTCATCCATATATGTCCGGATCCAACCAATTGCTCTAGTGAGAGCTGTGCATCCTGGGAAATCCAGAATTTTTTGTGGGAGAGGACTTTTTGTGCCCCCACGTGAAAATATAGCGGTATATTACCTTTGAACTGCCGACAAAGCAACTTAATGTCAGAAAGAACGTCTCTGTCACCCAGGCCTTCTACATCGATATGCAGGGATTTTGCGTGCTGGGTACTGTCGATAATCCCGATATCTTCACACATCAGCGAAATCTCATCCTGCCCCGCTTTTACCCGGCCTTTCAGATAGACCGTCTGGTCATCTATAAAAAACGGCGCTAATTTTTCGAACGATTTATTCTGAAACAAAATTACCGGAATCTCCCCAACCAGGTCTTCAAGAATCGCGGAGACCATTTCCCGTTTTGTTTTGGTAATAATCCGGCGGCAATTGGTTAAGAGTCCAGCAACGACGATAGATTGACCTTCCAGCTCAGCGGTTAAGCTTTCGGAATTATGGGTATATTTTTCCAGCATATCCCGAATCGGATCTAAGGGATGACCGGAAATATAGAGTCCCAGCAGTTCTTTTTCCATTCTCAATTTATCCTGAACCGACAAATACGGCACTTCAAAATCTTCATGCGCAGGCAAGCTCGGGCTCAACGACACGTCTCCGAATAATCCGATTTGGCCGTTACTTCGCTCTTTGAGCATAATCTGAGCGGATTCGACCGAGCCTTCATAACTACCCATTAAGACTTCACGGGGTCCCAGACTATCCATCGCACCGCATTTTACCAACGATTCGATGACGCGTTTGTTCACCTGCTTCATGTCGACTCGTACACAAAAATCTTCGATACTGGTATATGGGCCGTTTTCTTCACGGTTTTGAACGATACTCTCAATGGCACCTTCACCCACGTTTTTGATGGCTTTTAGACCGAACCGGATATCATCCCCTTCAATGGAAAAATCCGCTTGCGAATGATTCACGTCCGGCGGCAATACATTGATATTCATCCGTCGACATTCCTGAATATAAAGCGACGTCTTATCGGAAGTGCCGAGCACACTGGAGAGGAGCGCCGTCAGATATTCCCGCGGATAATTGGCTTTCAGATACGCCGTGTGATATGAAATAAGGGCGTAAGCCGCACTATGAGATTTGTTAAACCCGTACTCCGCGAATTTATAGCATAAGTCGAAAATTTTACCTGCGGTTGCTTTTGGCACGTCGTTCTCGGCAGCGCCTTGTAAGAACTCGTCCCTGAGCCGGTCCATTTCTTCTTTTTTCTTTTTTCCCATGGCCCGGCGCAACATGTCCGATTGGCCCAGAGAAAATCCGCCAATCGTACTTGCGATCTGCATAACCTGTTCTTGATATACAATCAGCCCGTAGGTTTCTTTGAGAATCGGCTCTAACTGAGTCAGCTCGTACTTCACCTGCGTCTGGCCGGATTTATTAGAGATAAACTCACTTACCATCCCCGATCCCAACGGACCCGGACGATAAAGCGCCAATAACGCGATAATGTCTTCGAATACCGTCGGCGCCAGGTCTTTGATCAGTGTCCGCATTCCCCGGCTTTCTAGCTGGAATACCCCGCTTGTATGGCCTTCACACAAGAGTTGATAAGTCGCAGGATCATCGACCGGAAGCTTAGCCACGCTAAACGGTTTACCAGTGGCGTTTCGGATGAGTTTTTCGGCGTCATCGATGACGGTCAGGTTACGCAGTCCCAAAATATCCATTTTGAGCAATCCGATTTTTTCGAGATCGTTCATCGGATATTGCGTGGCGGACTGGCCTTCATTGGTGACGAGTGGCACGACTTTGGACAACGGATCGCGTGAAATCACCACACCGGCTGCATGGGTAGATGTATGACGGGCAAATCCTTCCAAACTACTGCCGATATCGAGTAATTGCTTAATTTCTTCAGAGCCGTCGTAGAGTTTCTTTAGTTCCGGGACCATCGTGAGCGCTTGATCTATCGAAGTCTGAGTGCCGGGATGGGCAGGGATTAATTTCGCGATGCGATCCACGTCACTGAGGGGAACATTCAACACACGGCCTACATCCCTTATAACCCCACGGGCATTCATTGTTCCAAAGGTGATAATCTGCGCCACGTGGTCCGACCCATATTTTTGGACAATGTAATCGATGACCTCGTTGCGGCGTCGGATACAAAAATCCAAATCAATATCCGGCATGGAGACCCGTTCCGGATTCAGGAATCGTTCAAAAAGCAGTTTATATCGAATCGGGTCAATCTGGGTAATATCGAGGGCATAGGCCACAATTGATCCTGCCGCAGATCCCCGACCGGGTCCGCAAGGAATCCCGTTACTTTTGGCAAAATTTAAAAAATCATGAATAATCAAAAAGTAGGGTGCATAATTCATCTTATTGATGATATTCATTTCAAATCGAACCCGTTCTTGAAGTTCATCCGTCACGCCACCGTATTTTTTCTGAATGCCTTCGTCGACTAGTGTCTGAAGATATTCTTCACTTGTCTGATTATTCGGACATTCAAAATACGGAAGTTTGACTTGCTCGGTTTCGATTTCAAGCTTGCAGCTCTTGGCAATGGCCACGGTATTGGCAATCGCTTCCGGGTAGTCTTTGAAAGCCTCGATCATCTGTTCGGACGTTTTAAAATATTGTTCTTGCCCCTGGGTTCTGAAGCGCGTGTCGTCTTCTACTTTTTTGCCCATCTGGATGCAGTTCAAAATATTTCGCAAAAACGCGCGGTCTTCCTGGAGATAATACACATCGTTCGTCGCCACAATTGGAATCGATAACTCACGTCCCAACTCGACACTTTCTTCTCTGAGCATATCTTCGAACGGCATATCTAACGCCTGAATGCCCAAGAAAAACCGGTCTTGATAGATTTCTTTTAATTGAACGGCAAATTCCGTCGCAGCGTCTTTATTGCCCGACCTGAGGGATGCTGCCACAGGGCCTCGCATTCCCGGAGAAATTGCCACCAGGCCTTTTCCGTATCGGGACAGGTGATCGATATCGATTCGCGGTTTGTAATAAAAGCCTTTTAGGTTGGAAATGGTGACCAGTTCAATTAAATTCTGATATCCCTCATAATTCTGGCATAGAAGGATAAGACGGTTCCATCCCCGTTCTCTGAGAGAAATATCATTCGCCAGAAACATTTCACAGCCGATAATGGGATTGAGATTCCGAGCTTTGGCTTTGAGATAAAACTCAATCGCACCAAACATTACCCCGTTGTCCGTCATGGCGCAGCCGGGCATATCGTACTCGACGCAGCGGTCTAACAGATCCGGGATCTGAATAGCCCCGTCAAGCAATGAATAATGCGTATGGCAGTGAAGGTGAACGAATGAAGGAGATGAGGCCAATTTAATCCTTAATTAATGATTGCAGCGCAACTAAGACCGGATCACGGTCCGAAGAATCTGCCAATAGCTGCTGGGTCAACACTTTTCCAAGTTGAACCCCTTCCTGATCGAATGAATTAATATGCCACAAAAATCCTTGAAACATCACGACGTTTTCGTAAAAGGCAAGCAACGCGCCCAAAACGGCAGGTGTCAGCTGCTCGGCAATCAGAAGTGTCGAGGGCCGGTTGCCGGGAAATTGTTTATTCAAGTTTACATCGTCTTTTCCGACCGCCAAGGCCACCATTTGGGCCACGAGGTTGGCGATCAGTTTGTCCTGACTGGAAGAGCCGAACGTGGTGATGTCCGATGCAATTTGAGGCTTTTTAAACGCAATAAATTGTAACGGAATGACATCCGTTCCCTGATGAAGTTTCTGAAAAAATGAATGCTGTCCGTTCGTTCCGGGCTCTCCGAAAATCACAGGACCTGTTTCATAATCGATGGCGTCGAAGGCCATATTCACGCGCTTGCCATTGCTCTCGCAATCAAGCTGCTGCAAATGAGCGGGGAAGCGGCTTAGGGCTTCACAATATGGGATCACCCCTTTGGATGAAAACCCTAAGAAGTTCCGTTCCCACAATCCGATCAACGCCGACAACAATGCGATATTTCCATAAATATTAGGATCCAGCGCGCATTGATCCATCACGCCTGCACCTTGTAAAAATGACTCGAAAACATCCGCGCCGAATGCCAGCGATAACACCGCGCCGCCTACTGCGCTGGTTGAGGAATAACGGCCACCGATATTGTCATCAATATAAAATGACGCCAGATATGCAGACGGATCATCCATCGGGCTGCCTTTTCCCGTCACCGCGATAAAATGCTTTTTAAGATCGACATCGGTGAGGCCGGAGTCTTTAGCGCGTTGTTTGACGAACGCCAGGTTGGTGAGGGTCTCCTGGGTGGTGCCGCTTTTGGAAACGACGATAAATAACGTGGTTTCAAAATCAACTGAACTCAGGACATGATTCGCATCATCCGGATCCACATTCGCAATAAATGACGCGGTTAATGGAAGTGTGCCCTTTAAGGATTTTACATGGCGCTCAAGTGCGATGTACATCGCGCGCGGCCCGAGATCTGATCCGCCGATCCCGATTTGGACGACGTGAGTGAAGGGTTTTCCGGTATAGCCGATTAGTTGTTTTGAATGCACTTTTTCACAAAATGCGGCGATTTTTTGTTGTTCTTCCCCGTACATGCCGCGGTCGGATAGTGACCGGGTCTGGTGGTGCAGCACTTTTCTTTTCTCTCCGACGTTGACGAGGTCGCCCGCTAAAAGACGTTTGTACTTTCCGATCACGTCCTGCTCGTCAGATAATTTTTGAAGTGCGTCCAGAACAGGCGTATCTACCAATGCCGTCGCAAATGAAAATTCTAAGGGGCCATTGTGGCGGACATATTCTTTAATGCGCTGAGCATTGAGGCTGTCTTTCAAAGAAACCGGGCGGGCTGCCAATTCGGCCAGGCGCGCAAAGGCTTGGGTTTGGGTCAGATTTTGTGACATCAGGGGTCTCCTTAACTTAAGTTTATTGTGTGGGATAAAGGCCGGTCAGAATATCGCGGTCTGCCTGAGTCAGCTTGAGACCCCGGCGCGCCATCACGACTTCGGTAACGGTTAAAAATTTTGGCAATTCATATCGCGTATACTGTCCCGCTTCTCCCCAGCTGAATGCCGGAACATATTTCGGATGAAGCGTGGTGCCGACCAGATTCGCGCCGACATCGATAATCGTGCCGGTATTGAGCAATGTTCCGATACCGACTTTAACATGGTCTGCGATAATTGAACCGAGAAATGTCTGGCCGGAGCACCTGCGCTCGGTGCCGGTATCCAGCATGACCGGACCGTACGTATTTTTAAGATTGGACGTTGTGGTATGGGCTCCGAGATTCACCCATTCTCCTAGATAAGAATGGCCTAGGAATCCTTCGTGGCCTTTATTTGAATAGCCGATCATCACCGAATTGGTGATTTCACCGCCGACTTTACAGCCGGGTCCGATGGATGACGACTTGATCCGAGTTCCGCCATTCACACGGGATCCGGCACCGATAAATAACGGTCCTTCCAAGCGGCTATGCGCTTCGATGTAGACATCTTTTCCGATATAGACCGGCCCTGAAGACGCATTAATTAAAACAAAATCTTCTACTACCGTGCCGCTATCAATAAATACGGCGTCGTCGGATTCGATCCGGACATACGGGGCCAGACGGCCTTTCGTAACCCCCATCCAGGCGAGCTCCATACAATCGGAGGTGATGACATCGGCATTAAAGCAAATTAAATCCCATAATTCAGATAGCATCAGCACGTCGTCAACTTCCTGAATCACTGCTTGTTCTAATGTGTTTTTTAAATCTATGTCTGTGAGAAGTGCTTGAGACACCGAAGTTAGAATGGCGTTAATATTTTTTGCTGTCGAATACACCGCAACAATTTCGTTTTGATAACTGAAGATACAATCCTGCCCGGCCTGATAGGTCCGTTCAATCCGTCTGGCTAACGCTGAGGTCCATACGACCCGACCATTTAGAAAAAAAACAGCCTCGGATTCGTCTGCGCTTACAGGTTGTGTCAGCCGCATCATCTGCAGCTTGTCTGCCAAATTATCCCGGCTCACCAATTGCACATCTGCGGCCGGAAATTGACGGAGTACCCGATCCAATAGCGTTTCAGTGCCTAATAAGAGTTTAAAAATCGGCCGTGTTGCAGTTAAAGGCAAAAAACGGCGATATGCGGGATCTTCATATAAATAGAGGGTTTTCATGACGGGTATTTTAACCAAAATGACGCATTACAGGAAGTAGCGCAAATCAGAGAGTTCTAAATGGCGATCAATATATGAGTTCGGTTATGCAGCCGATTTTTCAGAAGCGCCGATCCATTTATTCACGGCTAGTGCCCCGACAATATCACCTTCGACATTCACTGTGGTCCGAACCGTGTCTAATATCCGGTCAATCGGCAACAATATCGCAACTGCCTCGACGGGCAAACCCACCGATTGAAGCACCATAATCATGGTGACCATCCCTGCCGACGGAATCCCTGGCGCACCGACCGCCGCGACCATCGCCATCGCACAGATAACCAATTGATGCGTCAAACTCAGGTGCATCCCTACCAGATTGGCAATAAATAAGGCCGCAACGGCTTCGTATAAGGCCGTTCCATCCATATTGACCGTTGCGCCCAGCGGCAAAACAAACCCGGCCACGCTCTTGTCCACGCCCATCCGGTTTTGGACGGTATCTAGTGAAGTGGGTAAAGTCGCTGAGCTCGAGCTCGTTGAAAATGCAGTTAAAAGCGGGCGCTGCAAATCGCCCCAGTAAGAAAATAAATTAATATTCGCGGTGAGCTTCAAAAATATCGGCAGGTTCACAAACCCATGAAAAAGTGTGCCAAAAATGACCACGCCCATAAACAGACCGAGCTGTTGAAATAAGGCCATATTCTGGGTCGCAACCAATGTAATTAATAACCCCATAATCCCGATCGGCGCCACTCGCATAATAAATTGGACCAGTTTCATGACCACTTCCAACGCCTCTTGTAAAAGCGTGATTAACCGCTCAACATTCGGCGCATGAATCAGCGCCACACCCAGAAAAATCGCAAAAATCACCACGGGGAAAATTTTCCCTTCCGCCATGGCGGCAATCGGATTTTGGAATAACGTGACAATAAACGTATGCAGAAAATTCCCAACGTCGGCCGTCGGGCTCTGATGGGACGCCATCGCTGACGTAAATAACGATAGATCCGCACCGACACCCGGCTTAAAAATATGGACGAGCACCATCCCAGTCGCAATCGCCAGCGCCATCGAAAATACAAAATACCCGAACGTCCAGCGCCAGATCTTACCCATATTCACATGCGCTTTAAGACTGGAAACACCGACGCTAATCGATAAGAACACCAACGGAATCAGCACCATCTTCAACAGTGCAACAAAAACCGTGCCAGCAAGCCCGGATAAATACAGGATCGAGGCTTCTTGCGGCACATCTTTCACATTTAAGATCGCCCCGATTCCGACCCCGAATATAGCGGCAAAAATAAGCTGAACATTCAGCGATTTCAGTCGATTTAACATAGATTCTAGTATATCACAGCAAATTTTCCACAACACAGAATTTACAAACTTCAAATTCGTCCCTATAATGCTTAGCACTTACCAGCTTGGGGACGTAGTTCAGTTGGTTAGAACGCCTGCCTGTCACGCAGGAGGTCGCCGGTTCGAGCCCGGTCGTCCCCGCCACTAAATCATTAAATAACAACTTCACGATAGCCAAAACCGGTGACCTCCGGGAGGGCGCTGTGAGGAGGCCTTAAGCCGACGAAACCGAAGTTGCGCCGACCGAGTAGGGAGGAAAAGTGAAGGCAATAATGCCTGAACGTCAGCAACGTAGGCTGGGCGGCTTGATCCGCAGGATCAACGAAGCCTTCGAGCCCGGTCGTCCCCGCCACTAAATCATTAAATAACAACTTCACGATAGCCAAAACCGGTGACCTCCGTGAAAAGGGGTCATAGTCTTTTGCTTAGAAAATGCCAGAGTACATCGAATGACTCTGGCACCTTTATTATTTTACCGAGTCCGGCACCGTGCCTGAAATACCGATTATTTACTTCTAAGACTAGCTGCTTTGAGATCTTTTTGGAACCAGATTTCATGGTTGAAAGAACGGGGAAATCAATTTTCCGAATAAATTGACCCTCACCCCCTTCCCATAGTATCGTCAAATCCATGCTCACCTACCCCCATATCGACCCCATCTTACTCCACCTCGGTCCCCTGCAAATCCGCTGGTATGGGATGATGTATATTCTGGGCATCAGCCTGGGATTAGCCGTGGTATGGAAATCACTTCGCACCACTTATACGATGTCACGGGATGATATTTTTTCTCTGGTCACGTCTCTAATGATCGGGATCTTACTGGGCGGCAGGCTCGGGTACATTGTCTTTTATGACGCCGTGTTTTACCTTCAGCACCCATTGGAAGTCTTGTCTTATTGGCATGGTGGGATGTCGTATCATGGCGCAGCCATCGGATGTGTGATTGCCTGTTATCTTTTTTCAAAACGTGCCAAAAAACCATTCTTAGGATTATTGGACCTACTGGGGCTTAGCTCCACGATCGGCCTTGGGCTGGGGCGCATCGGTAATTTTATCAATGGCGAGCTTTACGGCAGGGTAACCACTGCACCATGGGGCATGATTTTCCCGTCAGGCGGTCCGCTTCCCCGTCATCCGTCGCAGCTTTATGAAGCCGCCTATGAGGGACTCGCCCTGTTTTATATTTTAGTTCTTTTATATCGTTACGCACGATTCAAACCCGGGCAACTCTTCGCCTGCTACCTTGTCTTATATGGAATCGGGCGGTTCTGCATTGAATTTTTCAGAGAACCGGATGTTCAGATCGGGTTCATTTTACCGGGGGTTACACTCGGGCAACTACTCTGTATGACCATGATTACGGTTGGGATCGGGGTATTTTATTGGTCTCGGCGGACCGCTTAAAACCGACGATGCTGCAAGCAGGGGAAACTCTGTCTCAGAGCAGAGAGTGCCTCGAAATCCAAGTCAGCATATAAAATTTCAGCGCCCATTTCCGACGCCCGGGCTAGAATGACGCCTTCCGGATTGACGATCATGCTATTTCCCCAAGTCGGGACTCTGCCCGATCCGATGCCGGATTGATTCGGCGCAAGAACGTAGCATTGATTCTCGATCGCCCGTGCACGCAAAAGGACTTCCCAATGTTTTTTGCCGGTCGGGGTTGTAAAGGATGAGGGCGCGCATAAGGCCATAGCACCTTTGGATGAATAGTGACGGTAGAGTTCGGGAAACCGGAGGTCATAACAAATAGACAGGCCGACTGTCGTCGTATCGACTGTTCCTAAAACCGGTTGTGATCCGGATAGATAATGCTTGGATTCCTGCATAGTCGCTTGAGCAAGAACGGCATCATAGAGATGCATTTTCCGATAAATGGCCTGATTTTGGCCCTGTGGATCAATTAAAACCGAGGTATTGTAATATTTTTGTTCCTGGTCCGATTTTTCGGCTATACTGCCGGCCAATATCCACAGTTTATGCTCCGAGGCGATCGCCTGCATAAGTACGATGGAAGGTCCTGAGACTGATTCCGCGACGGTTTCCAGATCAATCGGGTTGCCTTCACTTCGGAAATTAAAGGTTTCGGGAAATAGCAGAAATTTTGCCTCTGCCCGAGCAGCTTCATTCGCCAGGCGAATGGCCTGTTCCAAATTAGCAGATTTATCCGACGTACTATTCATCTGGATAACGGCAACTTTCATGCTCTTAGCGCTTCCTTCACGGCATATTGGCGTACTTATATATAAGAAAAGGGTACTTCCGACGCCTTATTTATTCAAGAGTCTTGCGTAACCATTCTAAAAATTCGATTTTTTTCGACAAACCGGCCCTTTTTCCTCTATAATCGGTCACAATGATTACGAATGACCTTGTTTCAAATCTTGACCTTCTCTTAAAGGCGGCGTTGTCTGAAGACTGCCCGTCAGAAGACCTTACGACAGCGCTCGTAGTAGGCCCTTGGTTGGATCCGGTTTCAAAAGGTCACTTAATCGCCAAAGAATCCGGCATTTTTTTTGGTGCGGATATTATTGATCGAATTTTTACCGTGCTAGGCGTGCCTGTGACAATCACTCACTTTATATCGGACGGAGAAACGTTCAGTAATCAATCTGTCATCACCTCTATCGAAGGACCGCTATCCGCGTTATTGAAGGCTGAACGTGTTCTTCTAAACCTTCTACAACATCTCTCCGGTATTGCGACCAAAACCGCGCGCTATAAAAAAGCACTGGGAAATGACCGCATCCAACTTCTGGATACCCGAAAAACGACACCGTTATTGCGGTTCCTGGAACGCAAAGCCGTGATCGCGGGGGGCGGACATAATCACCGAGAAAATCTCTCGACTATGGTGCTGATCAAAGAAAATCATTTACGTCACCTGGAACAGACCGGCCAACTCGGTGAGTTAGACACCTTGCTTTCAAATCAAAAGGCAAAATCACAGGATATTCTCATCGAAATAGAAATCGAAACACTAGAACAGCTTCGTCAGTTGCCGCTGGGGCACGCCGACATTATTCTGCTGGATAATTTTGACACAGCGCTTGTCTCTCAAGCCGTTGAAATCTGTCGGGAACGCGGATACACAGCCGCTATCGAAGTTTCCGGCAATATTACATTGGATACGATTCATGCCTATCGGGAGTTGCCGGTCGATCGGATTTCCTGCGGGAGCCTGACGCATTCTGTGGACTCTATCGATATTAGTTTTCTTATTGTTTCATAGAAAGATACCCCCATGTTAGATCTTAATGCCAAAACTGAGTTTGATTCACTGGACTATGATACCCTCTACCAAACCTGCCGCAGCTGTGTTCGCTGTGGACTAGCTGATACCCGTACCCAGGTTGTGGTCGGATACGGGCCTGTTCCATGCGATCTGATGATCATCGGCGAAGGCCCCGGTCAGCAGGAAGATGTTGAAGGGCGACCCTTTGTCGGGAAGGCGGGTCAGCTCCTGACCAAGATTCTAGAATCCGTTAATATCGATCGTGAAAAAGAAGTCTACATCAGCAATGTGGTTAAATGCCGACCCCCTCAAAACAGAACCCCGTTCCCCAGTGAAATCGAGGCGTGCAAGCCATATCTTCTTCGGCAGATTCAGATCGTTAAACCTAAAATCATCCTGCTTTTAGGCGCACCGTCCCTCAAAACCGTTCTGGAAGAAAGCCTCAGTATCTCAAAAGTTCGCGGCAAGTGGTACCGGGCCAGCGTCGACTACATGACGGACGAGCTCTATATTATGCCGCTGTTTCATCCGTCTTATCTTTTACGTAATCAGGATAAAAGCAAAGGCGCACCTAAATGGCTGACCTGGCAGGATATCCAGGAAGTAAAAACCGCCCTGACCTTCTACCGGCAGGATGATAAAGCCGACTAAACACGCTATCTCCAACCTGAATATCGTCGTTAAAAAAGATGCATCTTTATAAGTCCATTTTAATTGAGTATAATCTGGTTACTTTAAAAAGAAGCCTTATTCGACTATAAGTACACGCTTCAGGAAAGGATCCTCCCATTAACAAGCGAACAAAAAAACCTAAAAAATCCAACCGCATTTCCGATCATTTTTCCAATAAAGATTTCTTATGCAAATGCGGAAACTGCCAAAATAAGATCAAAGTCAGCCTCGGGCTTGTCGGCGGTCTTGAGCTTTTGCGCACCAAATCCGGCAACCGGGTAAATATCTTAAAAGGGTACATCTGCCCCGAAGCCAAAGAAGCCCTCGGACACCGCAAAAGCTACCACTCTCAGGGAATTGCGGCCGATGTTACCATCGATAATATGGAAGTAGCCAAAGCGTTTAAAATTGCAGAAGAAATCCCTGAATTCAAGGGAATCGGCATTAATTTTACCGAGAAGTTTTTGCATGTCGACACCCGAAAAGACGCGACTCGCACATGTTGGGTCGTGGAATTCGGGAAACGCGTTGAGCTCACGGATGAAAATCGAGCCAAATATCTCAGTGACACCTAGTTTTCTTGCAGCCTATACCCGTTTTTTAACGTTTTTAGAGCAAGAACGTCAGTATTCCACCCATACGATTAGCAGCTACAAGCGGGATCTAAGAACTTTTGGGGAGCACAGCGCTACCATCCCTGAATGGGAACAGCTTTCTCATCCGGAATGCAAGACTTACTTATATTTTCTTGAGTCAAAAGGGTATAGCCGGAAGACGATTGCCAGGATGATCGCGACCATGCGGTCGTTTTGGCGATATCTGTCCGCACACAAAAACGTGACGCATAATCCTTGGGAATTTCTTATCATCCCGAAACTCAAACCTAAATTACCGCAGTTTTTACTCAAAGATGAAATGGCCCGTTTTCTAAGTCAGATCGACACCAGTGAATCCGCAGGGTTGAGAGACCGCGCTATTTTTGAACTTCTGTATAGTTCCGGGCTTCGGGTTTCCGAGCTTGTCGCACTGGATATCGATGACGTCGACTTCGAAAATGACGAGATTAAAGTTCTCGGAAAAGGAAAAAAAGAGCGCATCGTTTTATTCGGTGGGATCGCCAAAGACGTGCTAATCCGATATATCAACAGCGCACGACCCGAATGGCTCACAGAACCTACCGACGCCTTATTTTTAAATCAACGAGGAAATCGACTGACGTCTCGCAGTATCCAGCGTATACTAAGGGTTCGTTCAGGATCTCTGTATACCGGCAAATCCATTACGCCGCATACACTACGACATTCCTTTGCGACTGATTTATTAAACGGAGGCGCGGATTTACGAATCGTTCAGGATTTATTGGGGCATTCGAGTCTTTCAACGACTCAGATTTACACCCATATTTCTAAAGAAAAACTTCTGAAATCCTACAAAAAAGCCCATCCACATGCCTAAATTTTTGTTATAGTGATACTACAAAAGAGAAAGAGAGAATCCAGTTCACCATGTCCGACCTACTCCAACGCGCCAGCGCAGTTTTGTCCCCTGTTATTGGGCACTACACCAGTCTAGAGGTCAAATCCGGCAGCGGATGTTATCTCTATGGCTTAGATGACACGGCGTATTTAGACCTTGCCGCAGGGATTGCGGTGACGGCTACCGGACATTGTCATCCCAAAGTCGTTGAGGCTATTCAGGCGCAAGCCGCGACCTTAATTCATGCCTGTATCGGGATTGTGTATTATGAACCGCCGATTAGACTCGCGGAAAAACTCGGGGAATTATTAGGTGCGGATCTGACCAGCGTTTTTTTCTGCCAAAGCGGTACCGAGGCCATCGAAGCTTCCATGAAACTCGCCAAATATGTCACTAAAAAATCTAAATTGCTGGTTTTTTCCGGTGGATTTCACGGCCGAACTTTGGGCGCATTGTCCCTGACCACATCCAAAGAAAAATACCGTGAAAACTATGAACCGCTAATACCAGGCATTAAAGTCCTCCCTTATCCGAATCTCTATCGGCATTCATCGGCAGATTCCGCTACGGCCGAACGTCAGTACATCGCCGACCTGGAAGCCTATTTTTCGACGTTGGATGACGATATTGCCGCCGTTGTAATCGAACCGATGCTCGGTGAGGGTGGTTATGTAAGCGCTCCTGCCGCTTTTTTACAAAAGCTGGAATCGCTTTGTCGTCAAAAAAACATTCTGGTCATCCTGGATGAAATTCAGACAGGATTCGGACGAACCGGACACTGGTTTATGTTTCAGGAAGCCGGACTCAAGCCGGACATCATCGCACTGGCCAAAGGCATCGCCTCAGGAATGCCGCTCGGGGCTTGCGTGGCCCGCAAAGCCCTGATGGAACAATGGACCACTGGCTCGCATGGCGGCACCTACGGGTCAAACCCAGTTACATGCGCTGCGGCTTTGGCCTCCATTGACGTGGTCGGTGACTGCTTGCCCGGTATTTCCGAGCTAGGCGAGTATGCACTGACGTTTTTAAAAGCCGCGCTAAAAGACCATCCTTATGTCGGTGATATTCGTGGCAAAGGCCTGATGATCGGCATCGAGCTGGTCTCCGACCGAATCACCAAAGAACCGCATACAGCCTTACTCAAAACCGTCTTATCCGAGGCGCTGGCCCGCCAGGTCATCGTCATTTCATGCGGCGTTTTTGACAACGTTATCCGAATCATGCCGCCGCTTATTATCACTAAACCCGAATTAACCGACGGATTAACCGTCATCACGGAGGTTCTTAATGCTCACTGTTAAAGGAAAACACGCGGTTCTGGAAGCCGTTAAATCTGATGCTAAAATTGACCGGATTCTGGTCGATCATAAGCTCCAGCAGGATCAGGAAATTCAATATATCGTCCGGCTTGCCCACAGTAAAAAAATCAAAACCCAGATTTTGAGCTCCGAGCAATTCGCCAAAATCACCAACCAAACCCAGACCCAGGGCGTCTTTGCGTACCAACATGCCAAAGAAGCGCCGCAACTGGAATCCATTCTGGCTAACCCTGCGGATTATCCGTTTATTGTCGTGGTGGATCATATTGAAGACCCCTATAATTTCGGGGCGATTATCCGGACATGCGAAGCATTGGGCGTGAATGCGATATTGTATCCGAAAGACCGGAACTGCCAATTTACACCGGGAGTCTTAAAAGTCGCGTCGGGGGCTACTCAGTATATTCCGTTAGTCAAAGTCACCAACTTATCCAGAAGCCTCGAAAAGCTGAAGGCCATCGGATTTTGGGTGTATTCCGCTGAAGTTCACCGGGGTGAAAAACTAGGGGACATCGAACCGAATTTCCCACTCATATTGGTCATCGGAAACGAACATAAAGGGGTCTCCCATGGTATCAGCAAACTGATCGACCAAGGTATCAATATTGAAATGTTCGGCAAAACCGAGTCTCTTAACGTCTCTGTCGCGACCGGAATTTTGGTGTACCAGCTTGCAATGAGGAACCGCCGTTGATCGATCGAATTCGGCAGTTCTTTTCTTTTAGCCCGCTTACTAAAAGAGCCAACCTCAGGACTCAAATCCTCCTGCCGTTCATTATTATTACCACGTTCATGACACTTATTTCGATGTTGGGCGCGATTGCGTTTATCTCTGACACCATCGAAAAACGGCTGGCGGATCAGCTCGAAAAGCATCGTCTTTTTGTTCACAAAAGCATCGAAGAACGTCTTCACAAATCTCAATTTTATACACAACTAGTCGCAGATATGAAGAAAAATGTGGATAAAATTCACAATCAAAAAGTCCTGTCCGGCGTTAAATCGATTCTGATTCAAGCATTGGCCCAAGATCGCACTAAGATTTACTGGACCCTCAAAGATATTCCCTACCAAAAACGAGATCTTTATGCCGATTTGATCAGCACAGGATATTCGGGGAAGTCTAAGATTCAATATATGATTAACCAGGAAGGCGATCGGGTTCTTGATACGGACATCGTCGCCGTCACGCCGCTCAAAAATCATGGCTATTACTATCCCGTCATTTCCGAATTCCCAATTAACGATGCGTTTTTGATCGACATTAAAAGTAAGTACAAATCTGAAATCGCCATTATTTACCATGGATTTTTCAAGAATTCTCCTTACACCGAGATCGTTACATCCACCCAGCTTTTAACTGAAAACAAAGAAATCAAAAATCAAGTCATCCGGCTCATGAATGCCTACCCTATCGACGGAACTCCAAGTCCCTTGACGGGCAGTATTGATATCGATCACAAATCATATAAAGTCATTTTTGAACGGCTCGATCTGAATCCGTCTCTGTATGTCGCGGTTATCATTACCGCTGAAGATATTTTTATCGCCAAGCGTAACATTATTATTGGAACCGTGATTATTCTGATGCTGGTGATGGGGCTCATCATGACTATTTATTCAGTCATTGTCGGCAAAATCACAGCGTCGCTCGATATTCTGATGGAGGTTATCCAGAAAGTGACCAAAGGCGACCTGGAACAAAAAGTGCCGATTCTCTCTCACGATGAGATCGGGGAGTTGTCTTCAATGTTTAACCAAATGGTAACGAGCTTAAAAGAGTCCAGTGCGAACGTTATTTATGAAAAAAATCGGTCGGAGGCCATTATCGCGAACCTCCCAGAAGGTATTATCGTCACCGACTCCCAAAACCGGCTTATCCTGGCCAACCAGAGAGCCGAGGAAATGTTTAACTTCTCGATGCAGGAAAATCTCGGCAAATTTATCCTGGAATGCATTAATAATCAGGAACTTCTCAACTTTATTAAAGAGCAGCTTCAACACGCCAAGCCTTATATCACCCGTGAAGTCCGGATGCATAAAGACAAAGGCAAAAATAAGATTTATCTTCTGACCTCCAATCTGGCCAAAAACAAAAATGATCAGAATATCGGCGTTATCACGATACTCAGGGACATTACCCGAGAACGGGAATTAGAAGAGCTTCGCGAAGGATTTTTACGAACGGTTTCGCATGAATTACGTACGCCGTTGACGGCGGTGATCGGATTTATCGATCTGATTTATCGCGGTACCGCAGGACCTATTAACGATCAGCAAAAAGAGTACCTCGATATTTCGCTCAACAGCGCCATTACACTCAAAAATCTGATTAATGATCTTCTGGATCTCTCCCGCATCGAAGCCGGAAAGGTCAAACTGCTGTATTCCTCAGTCAAAGTTCATGAATTTTTGGAAAACATCGCCGCTTCGTTTTTCCCATTGGTTCACACCAAGCATCTGGAGCTCCAGATTATGAGCATCGATCCGGACCTGGTTATGATGGCCGACATCGAAAAACTTCGCAGAATTTTTGTGAACCTGATCTCAAATGCTATCAAATTCACCGAAACCGGACATATCACCGTCTCATGCAAAGACGTCGAGGATTCCCTCCACTTTTCGGTCAAAGACACCGGCATCGGATTACTAGACGAAGAAAAAGAGATTATTTTCGATAAGTTCCAACAGGTCGACTATTCCTCAACCCGTAAATACGAAGGAATCGGGCTCGGTCTTTCAATCGTCAGAGAACTCGTCGAGCTGCATCGCGGAAAAATCTGGGTGGAGAGCCAACATAAAGTCGGTTCTACCTTCTCGTTCTCTATTCCAAAGGAGCAGCCGGAGTCAGAGGAATAGCAAGAAAGCCTTTAATCCCCTAATTTCCGATCAGCCTTATCCAGATATTCGGTCACATAGTCATAGACCCCATCTTCCAATGACAGGAAAGACCCGGTATAGCCTTGCTGGTTCAATTTTGTCATATCAGCCTTGGTGTAGTATTGATATTGCCTTTTGAGACCTTCAGGCATCTCGATGTAGTCAATTTGAGCGGGCAACTCCAAGGCTTTAAAAATCGCGCGCGCCAAGTCATTCCAACTCCGGGCATGACTGGTGCCGACATTGTAGAGGCCGTTGACCCTGGGATGCTGCAGAAGCCACCACATGACGTCCACGCAATCCTTGATATACACGAAGTCTCGCATTTGTTCCCCGTCGGCATAATCGGGAAGGTAAGATTTAAATAAAGAGAGGCGTTGGGTATCAAAAATTTGCTGGTAGGCTTTACACACGACGCTGCGCATATCTTGTTTGTGGTATTCATTCGGACCAAAAACATTAAAGAACTTCAGGCCGACAATCTTGTCCAGTAAATCATTATCCCGGGCCCAGAGATCAAAAAACTGCTTTGAATAGCCATAACGGTTAATCGGGCGCAGCGGCGAGATATCCATCATATCGCTGAAACCCAACTCACCGTTTCCATAAGTAGCGGCGCTGCTAGCGTAGATAAAGCGGGCATGGTGATCCGCACACCACTTGGCTAACTGACATGTATAGTGAACATTATTGTGAAATAGGTAGTCCATATCCAGCTCGGTCGTGGCTGAACATGCGCCCATATGAATAATCGCGGTTGTGGTTTGAGGAAGCTCATCCCGTTCAACGAGTTTGAGAAAATCGTCTTTATGAATATATTCCCGGTATTTGAGCGGAACGAGATTTTTCCATTTTTCGGTGGTATTGAGATTGTCTACAATCCAAATGTCGGTAATCCCCTCCTGGTTCAATTTCCAGGCCATTGCACTGCCGATCAATCCGGCGCCTCCCGTGATAATAATCATGCCGATTTTCCTTTCGTTGAGAGTGCTTCTAAACGTCTGATTCTTTCTTCTACCGGTGGATGGGTGCTAAAGAGATTGAGCATACCGGACGGGCTGAACGGGAACACGATAAATAAATGTGCGGTCGCAGGTGGCGCTTGGGTCAACGGGACTTGCGCCACGCCTTCGTGTAATTTTCTGAGGGCCGATGCCAGATATAAAGGATTCTGACATAATCTTGCGCCCGTTTCATCGGCCAAGTATTCCCTCGACCGTGAAATCGCCATCTGAATTAACGAGGCGGCAATCGGCGCGAAAATCATCATAAGAATGCCGGATGGACCGGACTCGTTGCCGTTGTCTCGGCTGCCCCTGAAAATCATGTTCCACTGCGCCATATTGGCTAACATCGAAATGGCCCCTGCAAATGTGGCGGCGATTGTGCCGATTAACATGTCCTGGTTGCGAATATGGCCGAGTTCATGCCCGATCACGCCGGCCAGCTCTTCCTGAGACAAAAGCTGCAGGATGCCTTGTGTGACCGCGATGGCGGCATGATGTTCGTCACGGCCGGTCGCAAACGCATTGGGAGAATAGTCGGGAATCACATAGACTTTCGGCATCGGAAGCGAGGCTTTCTTGGCCAGGACGCGGACCATAGCCAGGAGTTGAGGATCGTCTTGTGAGGTGACTTCCCTGGCCCGGTACATCGACAAAATCAGCTTATCGCTAAACCAATACGTGCCCAAATTCATCGCCGCTGCTATCATCAATGCCGTCAGCATACCTTGAGGACCGCCTAAAACACGGCCGACAAAGACCAAAAACAAGGTCAGAAATCCCATTAATAGGGTGAGTCGTAATGCATTCATGTGCGCTCCCCCTCTATTTGAAGCTGGTATTTTCTAGCGTTATTATAGAAGGTCGTGCGGGAGATTTCCAGTGCCTGGGCGGCTTGGCCAAGATCAAGCCTGATTACACCAGCTGTTCGGGAGCCAGAAAAAATAATCGCATCTTTTCATACAAAGAGACCGGTTTGGCCAAAGCACTCGGATCATGCCCGCCTAATTTGGCCGTGATATAGGACAAAAGCCGGGTCCGGGTCATTTGTTTAACCTTCTTGAACTCCGCATAATTTTGCTTAAAAAATGCGTGTCCGGAATGACTATCCGGACCTCTTCTGTGATGAAGGTGAAGGCATGGATAATCGGTCACCCGTTTTGCTAAATACCCTAATTTGGCGAATCGTGTCATGATTTCATTGTCTTCCCATCCCCAGGAAATAAAGCGCCGATTATAACCGCCGAATGCCTGGAATATCGTCCGGCGGAACATCACAAGACCGCCCAAAGCCCGAGTATGAACACATTTCACATCTCCGGCTACCACACCGACTTTCGGATGAGCCGGAATCGGAACCGCCGAAAAATTAAAGGTTGCCGCCAACAGGGCTTTGGTCTCACCATCGATGTCCAGAAAAACCCCATTATAGGGAAAAACCATCGCCAGATCAGGATCATCATGAAACATCGATATGGCCGTCTTGAGGGCTTCCGGATCAACCAGGACGTCTGTGTCATACGACACCACAATCTGGCGGTCAGACAGCGACGCGCCTATATTGAGCAATTGTGTTCGGTGCATCGGCTCTTCCGATGGGAAAAATTGATAGTGCGCCACCGTCGGCGCTTCTTCCGGCCGGAAGTGCTGTGACGGACCGGTTTCCAGGACCATAATATCTGTATCTTTAAACCAGGTATGAAAGTATCTCAACACCGTGTTCAGGTTTTCGGTCCGATCGTCGGTATCATATTGAAACGGAATAATAATACTAAGCGTGTGTAGCGAAATCATAGAGTGGATATTCCCGTGTCTCGGCCGATCTTAAATGGGTTGCTTCGCAGCCATTGAGATAGCCGAGCTTTAAGCCTGAACGCTTGAGTTTGTCATACAAGAAAGCATCATCCGGGTAATAGACTTTCCCGGTGGAGTGGGGATAGAGTTCATAGCGCAGCTGATCCCGCAATACCGCGCCTCTAAGTGCCAAAAGCCCCCCCGCGACATTACACAGAAACGGCACGCTGAGCAAATATGACTTTCCGTTGGTACCGACGACTTTTTTGGGCCGGAAAAAGAGGTTACTCTCCGGGTTACACAGATTCGGCGTATACCGCATTCCCAGCAGTCCGGAATCCGGGATCATGTCCACAGCTTCGATCAAAAGATCCAAACTCTTAATCGAAAAAATGATATCCGAGTCAATCGAGATAAGGATTCTAGGCAAGTTATGGTCGCTAATCGTTGTTTCGATAAAGGTGTTCATTGCATTCGCCTTGCCGTAATTCCGATCGAGCAAGCGCACTTCCAGTTGCGGATGAGACAATGTGTTTAAATAGGCTTGGGTTTCAGCATCCGATTGATTATCTAAAATGACCAGAAACACATCCGACCGGTGATTCAGAATTCTGAGCATACAGTCCGCAAAAAGCCGTAATTCCGGCTGGTAATTATACGACGGGCTGAGAAGAAGAATCTGATTATGATAGGCCGAAGCGGTCATGGCCGGTCCTCCAATTGGGCAGTGATCGCCGCAATCACGCGGGGCGGATAGTGAATATACGGCTTTGCAAGCTCATAGTTTTCTTCGATTGCGGGACTCATTTTGGCATAATCTTCAGGCGTTAAGCGAGAGACCTTTTCAATCAGATCGTCGCAAGAAGAGACTTGGATTATCCCCTCCGGGTTAAAATAACGGTCGATATTCGGGCATCCCCAATATACCGGCACTGTCTTTGTCACCAGGCAATCCAGCAGCTTTTCCGAAAAATAAAATCGGTCGCGGCAATTTTCGATCGCGATATGAAACTGGGTATCAAACAGCGGCATTTTGGACGCGCCCAGCGTCGGCGACCCGGCGGATTTCCTGAAATGCGACAATAATTTCCACCAAAGCCCCGCGCCCATACTGCTCACATAAAATGTCTTTGGAATGCGGATCGATTGCTGCACCCGCCAGATCCGGTGGCGTAATTTATGGCCTTCGGTATAATTTTTAAACCCACACACCATCGACACTCCGAAGATTTTGTCGGGAAATGAATGGTCCGCAATCCAGGTCGTGCCGAATTCAAATAACACCGCTTTTTCCGGCAGCATCTCCAGCAATACATCATCATACGTTAAGATCACATCGAAATAGTCGTGATGTTTCATGGTCTTTTCACGGAGCCCCAAAATAGAATTTGGCTCGATTAACAGGAGAATCTTGATGCTGGGACCGGGTTTCGGTAAGTCACGCAGACTATCGACCCATATCTCGATAGGATGGTTAAACTCCGTCTCGGCAACGGAATCTAGAAACTCAATATTGGCGCCGGTGTGAAAGATCGGTTTTGTCATGTCTAAAATCCACCTACCGCGTCTGCCGCCATGACCTCATAATCCGGAAAAATCGATTGAACCGAGGGAAGAAAGCGGTCCCGTGCTTCACGAGCTTTAAACGAAATAAAGACGGTCGCTCCTGATCCGGATAAATAAAGTGACTGCCCAAGATCCCGCACTTTTTGTTCGATTTGGCCAAATATCGGATATAAAGAAAACAACGGATCTTTTAGAGAATTTTCGCCTAATTGTTCGGTCAATAACGTCACAGGTGTTCTTCCCGCACGTTTTTGCGCGGCAGGGCTTTGATCGAAGGCTTTAAACACAGGGCCGGTGTGTACCGTTAAATTTGGGTTAATCAGAATAAAATACCGATACTCGCCCGGCGCAATCGGCCGTAATTTTTCGCCGATCCCTCTGACCAGCATAGTGCCGCCATGTAAAAAAAACGGAACATCCGCGCCGATTTTTTTGGCGATTCCGATTAGGCGCTGGGGTGAAAACGGAGACGGGACAATTCCGTTCAAGTAAGTTAATAATACTGCGGCATTCGAACTTCCGCCGCCAAGGCCGCCCCCGATGGGAATGCGTTTTTGGATATGAACGGACAGGCCATGAGACAATTGAGCCTCAAAGGCCCGATAGGCTTTTGTAATAATATTACCGGGACCTGTCGGCACATCTTCCCGGGATGAGGTTATCACCAGTTTTTTTTCGGCAATGTGTTCGATTGTCAGGTCGTCATGCAGGGAAATCAACTGAAAAACCGAGCAGATCGGATGGTAGCCATCAGATCTTGCCCGGTATACGAATAAAGATAAATTAAGTTTTGCAAAAGACGCTAAAAGAGGCACAATGACGCTTTCGAAATGGTCCTCGTTTACTTAATCAAAGACACGTCACGTGTAATTTTGATGGTTTTTTTAACGCTGTCCAGATAATTCGCCATCACTTTTCTTTGTGCCTCGACCAATAATCCTTTACGGATTTCTTCTTTAACACTGGCGAAAGCAATTTTAGGACGGGTCCGAATATCGACTAATTGAATAATATGATAACCGAATGTGGTCTTAACTACAGGCGAGAGGTTATTTTTCTTCGTCAAGGCCAAGGCTGCATTTTCAAATGCCGGAACAAAGTCTCCTTTGGTGATATATCCGAGGTCCCCGCCATTGGCAGCAGACGGATCAATCGAGCTCTTACGTGCTACATCCGCGAACTTCGCGCCACGTTTAAGATCTGCCAAGGCCTTTTTTGCCGCAGCTTCGGTTTTGATCAGAATATGACTGACGCGACGTTGTTCAGTGGAGCTGAATCGGGCGGCGTTTTTATTGTAATAATCCAGAACCTGTTTATCTGTCACACGGATTTTATTTTCGACATTGTCCCGGAGCAAAATTGCGACGAGAAGGCGTTTGCGCTGAGCATCGAGCTGTTCTTTAAATTCAGGGGTCTTTTCGTACCCTTTTTTATCCGCTTCAACCAGCAGGACTTCTTCATCGATCATTTGATTGAGGACGCGGACTTTGTTTTCACGGTTATTCAGAATGGACGCATATTCTTTAGGATATGCGGCTAAGCGTGCCTGAAACTGGCTGAGCCTGATTTCTTCATCGCCGACTTTGGCTAATACATCGTTTTTATAAACCGCAGATTGCGAAGGAAGCGGCATTGCGCCTTGACTTGAGTAAATTGAAATTGCGAGTAAGGCTAAAATCCACAGGTATCGTTGCATATCAGATAGTCCTTCCGGGGTCTTTTGAAATTATTCTAATTTGTTTTATGTGATTATGCAATTAAGGGTGGGAGGCACAATTCACGCCTCTCAATTCACGCCCTCAATTCACCCCTCCCTCCTACGCTAAAGCTTCTGCGGATAAACCAAACCTCCCCTTATCAAGGGCAGGCTTTACTTTCGGATCACAAAGTCACCGAAGATCCGCTGCTGGGGGGGGGTCCCTCTGCCCTTACCAAGGGGGGAGGTTAGGTGGGGGTGGGCTATTTAACAACCTCTACCCTTTGTCCAAAGATAACGCTAAAATAGGTCTCCCTATAAATGGGCAAAAAAAAGGAAGCAACATAATTGCTCCCTTTTTTCGGTGCCCCCCACCATAATGTTTAATACCCCTCTTATCAACGGTCTAAACCATATTAATTTTATTTCTTTTATAAGGAGCCGATATGACCTCAAAACCATTACCAGGATTGTCACTATTTAAGACGGGTAAAGTGCGGGACGTGTATGATTTCGGGAGTGAATTGCTGATTGTCGCGTCCGACAGGATCTCGGCATTCGATTATATTTTACCGACACTGATTCCGAATAAAGGCAAAATTCTGACACAGGTTTCAGCGTTTTGGTTCGAGAGGACAGGTCACATTGTACCGAATCATATGATCTCGATTGAGACGGCGGACTTCCCTGCCTCGGCTCAGCCCTATGCTGCGGAGTTAGCCGGACGGTCGATGCTGGTCAAAAAAACCGACCTGATTGAAATCGAATGCGTTGTACGCGGCTATCTGATCGGCACCGGCTGGAAAGAGTATCAGGCTACGGGCGAGGTCTGCGGTATTCGCCTTCCTAAAGATCTAAACCTGGCAGACAAACTTCCTGAGCCGATCTTCACCCCGGCGATCAAAGCCCGGACAGGGCATGATGAAAATGTCTCATTCGACGTCGTCGCTGATCAAATCGGAACCGATCTTGCGGCCCATCTCAGATCCACCAGCCTCGCGCTGTATGAGTACGCGAGAGTCTACGCCTTATCTAAAGGGATTATTATCGCCGACACAAAATTCGAGTTCGGACTCCTCGACGGTCAGCTCATCCTCATCGATGAAGCACTAACGCCCGATTCTTCCCGGTTCTGGCCATTAGAGACCTATCTCCCGGGCATTTCTCCACCGAGTTTTGACAAACAAATCGTCAGAGATTACCTCGAAGCCAACTGGGACAAAAACCCACCGGTGCCGGGGCTTCCTGAAGAAATTGTGGCAAAGACGGTGAGGGAATATGAGAGATTGCAGGGGTTGTTGGGGTAATTACACCTTCTTCTGCAATAAATGAATCGTCTGGTTCCGCTTAGATCCGACAGAAACCAACGTAATTTTGACGCCGATGGCTTCGGAGATGTATTGAACGTAGTTTTTTGCGGCTAGTGGGAGCGCGTCGAAATCGGTGATTTGGGAGATGTCTTCGTCCCAGCCCCTGATATCGTCGTAGACAGGTTCGCATTTGGAGAATTTTTCGACGTCGAGAGGAAAGTGATACACTTTTTCGCCGTTTAACAGGTAGTGCGTACAGACTTTGATGGTTTCGACGCCGTCTAGAACGTCTAACTTGGTCAGACAGATTTCGGTAATGCCGTTGACCCGGACCGCATAACGCAATCCGACTAAATCCAGCCAGCCACAACGCCTTGGGCGGTTCGTGGTGGTGCCGAATTCAGCGCCTTTGATACGTAAAAACTCACCGGTTTCGCAGATCAATTCCGTTGGGAACGGGCCTTCTCCGACGCGGGTGACGTAGGCTTTTGTCACACCGATGACCTGATCGATTTTATGAGGGCCGATGCCGGCTCCGATACATGCGCCGCCGGAAATCGGGTTAGAAGAGGTGACATAAGGATATGTGCCATGATCCACGTCGAGCATCGTGCCCTGAGCACCTTCTAAAATCATCGTTTTGCCCTGGTCAATCGCATCATTAATAAATAAGGAACTGTCTATAATAAACGGCCTCAACCTCTGACCTAGGGCATAATACGTCTCAACCACTTCATCGACATTTAAATCCGCAATTCCTAAAACAGCGGGCCAGTTACGGTCATGCAGTTTTTTGGAGAGGGTTTCTTTGGACAATAAATCGAGCACCCGGACGCCCATCCGGGAGACTTTATCGGTATACGCCGGGCCGATTCCACGTCCGGTGGTACCGATTTTGGCATCATCGCCGCGACCGGTCTCCTGCATGCTATCGAGCTGCTTGTGGAAGGGCAGAATGATGTGTGCGATGCTGGAGATCTTAAATTTTTCAGGGGTCACTTTAATGTTTTGTTTTTCAAGTGTTGCGATTTCATGGAACAACACTTCCGGGTCAAGCACGACACCGTTACCGATGACACATTGGCACTTGTCGTTCAGAATTCCGGATGGAATCAAATGGAGTTTAAAGGTTTCGTCGCCGACCACCACTGTGTGCCCGGCATTGTTGCCGCCTTGGTATCGGACAACAAGATCTACTTTCTCTGCCAGAATATCCGTAATCTTTCCTTTTCCTTCATCTCCCCACTGGGCTCCTACGATAATTTTAACTGGCATGATTGCTTCTTTCTTCGTTTAGTAATGTCATTGTTTGAGTTGTCGCCCCGCTATGCCGTGTGGCTTAGTGTGAGCACCCCATTTATAAATGTGGGTTCCGGAGAATCCCCGGATAGAAATTTACCCGACGCGGCCACGGCCTTGCCGGAATGAAACTCCCATTATTAAAGCGTTGGTACCACAATTAAATAGACCATCACCAACATAGCCGGGCGAGATGAATTATAGCAAAACCCACGACAGAAAAAAACCTATTATTTCTGATCGCAGACACACCGGCTAGTCCGGCTTACCTCATATCATTTATAAAGAGAAATTTTTAGATATAAAACTTCTTCTTATCATCCGGAGATGGCTTCACGGGAATCGGCTTAATAACCGGCGCTTTCGGCACCATGCGTTCCATATAACTTTTATACACAGGGCAGTCGTAAGCACTCCGAAAACAATGCACCCGAAGCTCCGAAATCGTCGGCGGCGCATTTCCCTTTGCCTTACACACCTTCACATAACCGAATTCCTCAAGATAGTGACATTTCATTGCGTTACTCCGTGACCATTATGCCAAGAGTTATACCGAGATTTCAATCTCGATCTATAAGAGATATGTTAAATTTATTGAAAGTATCTCAATTTTTTATCATGTGCAATTTCTCGCGAAGGGGATAGTCGCAGACGCTACAGACCCGAAGCGAAAATTGTACATGGAAAAAAATTGGTGGAGGGAGCTGGATTCGAACCAACGTAGCGCGTAGCGCGGCAGATTTACAGTCTGCTACCATTAACCACTCGGCCATCCCTCCACGAAGTGGAAGTGGGGAAAAGGATAGCCCTTAATCGACCTCATGTCAATTAAGAGCCGCTTTTTCCCGATCACAAGTTAGTCACCCAGACACATGCCCATATTACGCGCAGTCTGAAGTAAATAATTATCGTCAGTCACAAATTTATAATAGGAAATCGCTTCTTTAATCGGCACACTTGTAAAGGCAAACCGAGAATACGACACCATATGTCCGAACTGTCCGCTCTGAACCAGATCAAAGGCCTTCGCCCCGAACTGAGTCGCCAAAACCCGGTCAAACGCCACAGGAATCCCGCCACGCTGAACATGTCCTAGCACGGTCACGCGCATATCAATGTCGATCCGATCCTGTAAATCCGCCATCAAATGATACCCAATGCCACCGAGCCGGACGTTCTGGTAGCCGATCTCTTTGCTCTTTTGGCTCACCACGACGCCATCTTTGGGACGTGCGCCTTCGGCGACGACCATAATGGCAAAACCGCGATTGTTGACCACGCGACTTTGGATTTTGTCGACAAGTTTATCGAGGTCGTAAGGAATCTCTGGAATCAAAGCGATCTCTGCGCCCGCCGCCACCGCAGTGTGCAGACAAATCCATCCTGCATCCCGTCCCATGACTTCCGCAATCATGACGCGATTGTGACTCTCGGCTGTTGTGACCAGCTTGTCCACCGCTTCGGTCGCGATCTCCACCGCCGTCTGGAATCCGAAAGTCAGATCGGTGGCGAATAAGTCGTTATCGATGGTTTTGGGGACCCCGACGATATTCACGCCTTTTTCAAACAGCTTTTGTGAAATTTTTTGAGATCCATCGCCGCCGATACTCACTACCGCATCGATATCGAGGTCGTTGAGCCGCCGGATTAGATCATCGGATCGATCCACGATCACCCAATTTCCGGACTCATCCTGAATCGGATAGGCAAAAGGATCGCCTTTATTCACCGTCTCGAGGATTGTACCGCCTTTGACGTGAATACCGGAGACACTGTGATAATCCAGTGTTACCAAGTCCTGAGGGTCTTCCAATACGCCATTAAACGCTCGCTTACTTCCGATCACTTCCCAACCACCGGCACAATACGCACTGCGAACTACTGCGCGAATCACCGTATTCAAACCTGGACAGTCTCCGCCACCTGTTAGTACTAATAGTCGTTTTTTCATAGTATATTTAGTGTAGAAGATGCCTATAGGCTTTGCAAATAATTTAGACTCGCATCAGCGATTGGATATCCGACGCTGAGTTAGTAAAGGACTCCTGATGAAAAAAGCACCTTATTATGCCTTACTCGGCTTCTGTCTCTTGCTCATCCCATTCGGATTTTGGCTTCAACAGACATTAAGCAACCCCGTTCCCAAAGGCCCCATCGGGTTTCTATACCAAAAAGCGGGCGATAAACCGGCCAAATATGCGGATAGATTATCACTCTCGTCATTTTCAACCTCCCAATACGAAGCCCTGATCAAAGCCGCCGGCGAAGTCCATGAATTCCGGACCGTCGATAATGAATGTGCCTGGTATGCCCTGTTTTACACGCTTTATACCTATTATTACGATCATCCGAACAGCACCCTTTATGCCGACTTCAAAGAGACCCTGTATTCGCCGAATTTTCTCCAATACTCTGTCATCGTCCATCACTTTCTGAGCAAACTGCCGGACACCCTCATGGCGTATAGGTCCATTGCCCAGCTTACCGTGGGTAATGACGGATCCCGGTTGAGATTCGTCTCGCCCCGGTTTCGAAGTGACGTCAATGTCGTATTAACCGCCGTCCAGCAAAACGGGTTCAGCCTCAAATACGCCTCTCCCAGGCTGCGGGATAATGAACAAGTCTTCAAAGCGGCCATTCATCAGAATGCGAAAGCCCGCCAATATGGCTCTGAGCGATTGAAAGTCGAGTTCGGAATGATGGATAATGGGGGCGATGTGAAGGCGCCTCCGAATCTGTTGTAAATTCTAGATTTCCGTCTTCACGGGAATGACAGGTCTGTGTCAAATCTATGGTATTAATCGAAATTTTCGGATCATTGGTTTAAAGACCGGACAATATTGGGTATTATAAGCAGCGCAGATATATTGATGCCGGGTTTATACCACAGGAGGCTGACTATTATGGAAAAAATGACCCTTGCGACCTTTATCGTTGAGCCCGAGCATCGCCTCAAACAGGCGCTTGATCCGCTGTTAGGTCCCGACTATCCGATTATTAGTGTGCCGAATAAAGACCTGCTGTTCAAAGCCTTGCAAGAACATGCCTGCTTTTTACCCGCTGTTATCCTGATCGATTCTAAAATTAAAGAATCTCCGATTCAGCTTCTCCGTGATATCAAACGCGACACCTATTGCCATGACGTCATCGTCCTGGCCGATAAAGTCGCCCACGAAGTCGCCATCGACGCCATGCAATCCTGTGCTTCCGACTATCTGACGCCCCCGCACGAAATCACCCAGCTCTCCGACCTGATCCGGACCCGGGTCGATAATCTGTTGTATCAAAGCAGCATTAACTTATTTGAGTACACCATTAAGCACGGCGTCATCGAACGCCAACGCGAAAAACGCGAGCGGCTGATCCATTCCCGCATCTGGGCCATGAAAGCTCAAAATTCGGCTGAGTATCAACGTCTGGAAGCCGACTTCGACACTCGCGCCCGCTTCTCACTCAAAGGAACCGTCCTAATCGTTGATGACGAGCTGTATTTCCGCCGGACGTTGCAGTTTTTTCTGAAGCCTAATTTTACAATTCTGGTGGCCGAAGACGGGCTGGATGCCTTGGACGTCCTCAAAGCCCATCCTGAAACCGACGTTGTCCTGCTGGATGTCCGCATGCCGCGCCTCAATGGCAACGAAGCCATTCCTCAGATCCGCGCGCTTAACCCGCATGTCCAAGTCGTGATGCTCACCGCGTTTAGAGATACCGACATCGCCATCCAATCCATGAAACTCGGCGCTTGCGATTACCTGAATAAACCGTCCAAACAATCGATTATTATGGAAAAAGTCCAAAACGCCCTTAAAATCAAACAACTCTCTATTAATCACGAAACCGAAGTGCCGTATTACGAACGCATCAAGCTATTCGATGACCTCTGGGAATCTGCCGAAGAACATGGCAAAACCTTGCTGTACCACGATCTCTATCTCTTCTTCCCCGAAGCCTCACACTACCCGATTGCCGCAACCATGCGTATTACCGATGCGGATATGCACCGTGGCGCTGAGCCGTTGGTGGATGCAATTATTCATAAATCTAAAGAGATTGAATCGTTGGAAGAAAAAGCCTTAATGGCGAAGTTTTTGAATGGGGCTTTATAAACCCCCATTCCCTCACAGACTTTCAGTTTAACAGTGATAAAGTGAAACTATGTTTCAACGATGACTACACATTGAGGCTGACAAAAACGTCGGCATCAGAGTCTTGACTATCGAACTCCCAACATGGTCTATTACGGTCATTCTGGTCTCTTGAAAACCGCATGATTTTATTCGGTTTTCCACTTAAAATTTACCGACTTCTGTCATAACTTACACGGCCAGCTCTTTGAATCTTCATCCGTTAGGGCCGGGAGGATTTCAATGATAGAATCATAAACAAAAAAAACACGGTCTACGATGGATTTAAAGCCAGAGTGGAACCAAAAGAGGATTTCCAATGAAAAAGATCACATTTTTTACAAGTATTCTTTTTGCGATGTGTGTAAGTTGTATTTATGCATCAGATCCGGTGACGGTCCAAGAGGTAGACTTGAGCAAATATTTGGGAAAATGGCACGAAATTGCGCGGCTACCCAATGCCTTTGAAGCAGCCGATGCCCAAGAAATTACCGCAACCTATTCGTTAAATTCAGATAACACCCTGAGGGTTGAAAATAGTTGCTATGTAAATGGAAAGCTAGAAAAAGTAGTTGGCGTCGCTCGAATTGAGGATCCAAAATCAAAAGCCAAACTGGGTGTGAGCTTCTTCGATATTTTGGGATTTCGGCCGATTTGGGGAGATTATTGGATCTTGGGGTTGGGGCCCAACTATTCGTATAGTGTCGTAGGAGATCGCGCGCGAAAATACGCATGGATTCTGAGCCGCACACCGGCATTGGGTGAAAAAGAAATGGACGAAGCCATCACCATTCTAAAAAACAATGGATTTGATGTCACGCGGTTGCTGATAGTAAGCAAAAACAAGTAAAAATGGCCCCTAAAATAACCAGAGGCTTTGTTTGGATCAGAAGAGATATACGGTTGCATGATCATCCGGCGTTGAGTCACGCATTAGAGGCATGTAGTGAAGTTCATGTGGGTTTTATTTTTGATGACACCATCTTGGCTCCGCTTAAAACCAGACCTCCATTGGGAATCGATCGGCGTGTTCAATTTATAGC
Source organism: bacterium UBP8_UBA817 (assembly GCA_945888995.1). Taxonomy (GTDB): domain Bacteria; phylum Margulisbacteria; class Marinamargulisbacteria; order CAMDBA01; family CAMDBA01; genus CAMDBA01. The sequence continues at coordinate 65,342 of CAMDBA010000001.1, forward strand.
CGAATCTTTAGCCGAATGCGACACACAGCTTCGCCAATACGGAAGTCGTTTGCATATCCGATATGGAAACCCGTCCTTAGAAATCCCAGAATTAGTTCGCGCTTTGAATATCGATCGAGTTTACTTTAATCGGGATTATTCTCCTTATGCCGTTTCAAGAGATACAGACATGACCGAACAACTTGAAAGTATGGGTGCTTCGGTTCATTCATTTCGAGACCATGTTATATTCGAACCTGAAGAAATTCTCAATAATGCGAAAAAGCCCTATGGTGTATTTACGCCTTATTCCAAGGCATGGAGGGATCGCTTAAGCATTTCGGAAGATCGTTTGACCCCATTTTCTACAAAATGGAGTCACCTCGCAAAATCTTTTGACGAGCCCCCTTTGAAAGTGGGGTTTTTATTAGAATTGGCGGGTTTCGAACACATTAAAAATGACTTAAAGGGCGGATCAGCTGCTGGCTTATTGCGACTTAACCAATTTACAGAAAAAATGCAGCACTATGACCAGGCAAGAGATTTTTTTGGCGAGGAAGGAACCTCTAAATTATCGGTTTACTTGCGCCATGGGTGTATCTCGATTAGAGATATGGTAAATGTCGCATTATCTTACCCATCTTTGGGGGCTGAAAAATGGTTATCTGAACTGATTTGGCGGGAATTTTATCAGATGATTTTCCACTTTCACCCTTGGGTAAATGATCGTCCCTATCAAAATAAATTTCGAGATATGCAATGGCCAACTTCTGAAGTATATTTTGAAGCGTTTAAAAATGGCCATACCGGATTCCCAATCATTGATGCCGCAATGCGATGTCTTAACCAAACGGGTTGGATGCCTAATCGCCTACGCATGGTGACGGCATCGTTTTTGACTAAGATTTTATTGGTCGACTGGAAACGTGGCGAGCGATATTTCTCTTGGAAATTACTTGATTATGAACTTCAATCCAATAACGGCGGGTGGCAATGGGCGGCGGGAATCGGCTGTGATGCAGCCCCATATTTTCGAATTTTCAATCCTATTACGCAATCGAAAACTTATGACACTGAGGGTGGCTTTATTCGACAATATTGTCCGGAACTCAGTGTACTTTCCCATGCACAAATTCATTTTCCGGCAGGTGAAAAACAGCTCCCGCTTTCATTTCAACTTGGGGTTCATTATCCCATGCCAATTGTGGATTATGCATCCCAGAGGATAAAGGCTTTGGAACTATTTTCACACGCATCCGCGAGTGCGCTTGTCCCCAAAAACTAGACCAGGGCCAGAGATAGAAAAAGAGTATAAAACCCTATCAAATGGAGGGTCAAAAATATGGGACGAGGACGGACATTCAATGCTAAATTCAATGCAAAAGTCGCACTGCAAACTCATTATCAGTATGATTACTTTCGAAAGTGGGAAGCGCCATTCTAGCATTCCGCATGAGATTTCTCATTAAGCGGATACCGGCATCCTCACCACAAACGTCGTCCCCGCCTCTACCTCAGAATCTGACAGGACTTCGATCGCGCCATGGTGATCGGCGACGAGTTTGAAGACCATGGAGAGGCCGAGTCCGTGGCTTTCGTGCTTCGTGGTGTAAAAGGTGTCAAAAATTTTGAGTTGGATGTCTTTGGGAATGCCGGGGCCGGTGTCTTTTATTCGGATGCAGATGCTGTTTTTCTGGGTGTCGAGGTCTGTGAGGGTGCACGTGCGGATCGTGATAGTGCCGATGCGTTCGGTGGCGGCGATGGCCTCGATGGCGTTGAGGATTAGGTTAGTGAAAATCTGGGAGAGGGCAGTTGCATCAGCCTTAATCATCGGGATTTTTTCGGGCTCGAAGACGAAGGTGACGCCATGGATGCCGGCTTTGGCTTTGGCGAGGTCGATGGTTTTTTGGATTTCTTTGTTGAGATCGAGGTCTTTTTTCTCGCGTGCGCCGGTGCGTCCGTAGTCGAGCATGGTGTCGGTGATATTGAGGACGCGGTCGATATTTTCTTCGATTCCAGTGGAGAACTCGGCGACGACTTCGGGGCGGTGGAGGTTTTGGGAGACAATTTCCCAGCAGGAGAGGATCATGCCGATGGGATTGCGGATTTCGTGGGCGATGCCTCGGGTTAGGGTGGCGTAGGAGGCTTGTTGTTGGAGGCGTTCGATGGTTAGTTTGTTTTCTTTTAAATCATTATATGCATCTTGAAGGAGGTGCTTTTCGGTTGATAATTCGTTATTGGCCTCTTCAAGCCGGGATTTTGCTTTCATTGTCTCAATATAAAAAAATAAAACCCCCAAAAAATTAATCAAAAAAGTTGTAATAATTAACAAAAAATAGAAGAACTTTTGAAAAACAGGATTCAAAAAAACAGGAGAAAACAGCTCATAATCAGTTATTTCCAGCAATATGTAACACATAACTGAAAGAAAGGAACAAATGAGAATACGCTTCTTTTGACTTATTTCAAATAGAACCAATGGCAACCAAGCAGCAGCGTAATAAACCATTTGCGCACCTGAACGTTGACCCAAAACTGAAGAGTAATAAAAAATTCCAAAGTTCATGCAAAAAATAGTTGAAAATTTTGAAACTGCATAAAACCCCCCTCGGTTGAGTACAATTGCAACTAAAAAAACAGAGCCAATTAAAGCCATAGTCGGAACTAAGGAAGTAAGACCAATTGCACAGAAAATAATAACGTAGGCAAAGGCTACCGTACCAAGAATACCATTCACATAATATGTTAATGTGATTTGAAGACTAGACGAAGCGTGTTGTCTATGGAATCTTTTTAAAATTAGCGAACCTCAAACTTTAAATAAAATATCTTGCTCGGGCATTTAACATGGTTTCAAAATTACCTTGCACGCAGGTTTCTAAGAAATGTAAATATTTTGAAAGATTAGAGTTAGCGATATAAACGGTTCTACGGATATCTGCTATTTTACTTTTAAATTCTTCAACTTTTCTCCTATGAATGGATTTAACTTCCAGTTTTGAGAAATCTCTAGTCTTTCCATTCTCCACTTCGTAAACAAAAATAAGATTAGGCTTACCCTTTACTTTATCTTGGTGTTCCGACCCAAGATCGTTAATCAAATAAATAATCTCACAGGCTAATTCTTCAATCTGTTGGATACAAGTCGCAGTTTCTAGGGTCAAATTAATTGGAAAAATCCCCAGAATTTTCCAAAGTTCTTGATACGGCCGGACTCCAATATCCACAAAGCGATATTCCATATAGTCCGATACAGAAGTTGCAGGCTCTTTTATTATCCATTTTTTACAAAAAGACTTCATCATGTCATGTAATTGGTGATCGAATTCGGCAAGCGCTACACCATTTCGTTTGGAATAGTCCTCTAGTTCATCTCTAAACGCCTGCACTGCAGACAAAATAGATGGAGATGGAGGGTATGCGATGCTACTTTTTGTTAAAATGCCTAACATATCATCAAGGAGCGTATTAAAACCTTCACGAGGGTGATAATCATTATAATCATTTAGAAAATAAAAAATGGTTAAATATCTTGCTGCAATTTCAAGAGCTTGCGTATTGGCTCCCTCTGGAGAACAATATTTAAGGTAAGTAGCGATTAGCTTAGAATATACGGGTCGCATTTCAGGGAATAATTCATGCTCACTCATAAAGGTAGTTAAATAGCTCGTTAATTCTCCAACGGTCTCATTGTTAAGAAATGCTTTGGGAAAATCATAATCTTCCTTGAAAGATTCTCCCGATATCTTTTTCTCTTCTAATGCAGCAACTGCAAATGCGGTAGTAAGCGATTCTCCTCCAAAAAACAAGGTATCACGCGCACATCGAAAAAAAGCATCTGCAGGCCAATTACCTTCTCCTGCTTGGGCCTCGAGCAACTGGCGAGTATCGACTTCATTTGAGATCTTGTAACGGCTACATAAAATTATTCTTACCGCAAGATCTATAGGATAGGTTGTACAACCAATTCTCTGAGCAATACGCGCCTCTAGAAGGGGATCAAATCTTTCGCCGAGTTCTGGAGAAACCATAACCGCACGGGATAAAAAATATAAAAACATATCGGGCGATGGGTAATATCTGGTCCCTTCTAAATAGGCTCCATCTTCAAGCACTTTATAAACGAAATCCTCCGTCGCCTTAATTTCGTCTCCCCGACCTACTAAATGCACGAAATACATCGCATTCGCACATACAATTGGATCAAGTCTATTTTCTCGTTCTCCCCTCGGAGGAAAATAGACTTGGATAACGCCATCCTCATTCACATTATCAATGACATTATCTGCCACTGACCTTATAACGGCTGTGGAAGCAATCCCTTCAGTCAAAAGGATTGAAGCGCCTATTGAGGTACAATCTACATCTGCAGGAAATTTCATTCTTAATCGCGGCTCTTCAAAAAAATAAAATAGGCCGTCTTCATGGTGAGTAGATACAAAATCTCTTAAAGAAGCCATTACTTTACCATTAATTGAAGTTCCACTCAGTAAATCAAAAATAACTAAAGTCGAAAAAATCTCAAATGGGCTCCCCTTATGGGAGCTAAACTCTCGATTACGTGAAATTCTACCTTGAAACCCATCTGAAACACTTGCCCTCGACCGAAGAAATTTATGAGCATTTTCAACTGGAGTCATAGCCTCGCTCGTAAAATGTCGAAAAATTCCAACCATCGGAGACAAGCTCTCTGTTCGCACAGGGGTATCTACAACTACTATCGGTGGGATTTCGCGGAGTGAAACAATTTTGTATTTGTGAGTTTTCATAATCTATACACCCGAAAACCTTATGGTTGCAAAAAAGGTTAGTTAAAGTAATGAACCGGCTAACATCAATAAAACCTTAGCATTATACCTCTAAGGTTTCAACAATTGCTAACACAACTTCGCCCCCCCCAACTTAGAACTCAAGCGAAAATTCGATAATAAACACACTCTGAGCGAGAGGCGCGTGCTTATTTATGCTCGCAATCGAAATTAAAACGGCATCCAAAGTGCATGACCGCCGAACATCGCGCGGGAGGTGATACCGGGTGGGGGTGCATTCGTAAGGCTTTTCTTTTCAATATAGTCTACCGTTATCGTAAGAGGTAGGGGGTGGGTGTAGTAATGTCCATTTCCAAAACGACCTGAAAACCGTATGATTTGGAAATATATGCGACTAGATATTTCGAAAAACGATCATACCCTTTCCTCCCCTCCCAAACGTCACCTTCGCCCCGAACAAACCCGTTCAAAAGGAAAGTTATTGATTCATGGCATCGCCCATGATGATTTTTCGTCGAATGATTATCTCGGGTATGCGTGGGATGAGCAACTGATTGCGATTGGGAAAGAGGCATTGGATACTTACGGTACGGGATCGACGGGATCTCGGCTTTTAACGGGGGACCAGTCGCTTTTTCATGAGCTGGAATCTGCGGTTGCGGACTTTAAAAACAAAGAAGCATCGCTACTCTTCAATTCGGGCTATCAGGCCAATCTCAGCATTCTCGACACCCTCACAGGGGCGGAAGATGTGATTTTTGCGGACAAATTGGCGCATGCCAGCTTGATCGACGGCGCGCGCATGAGCGGGGCGAAGCTCATCCGATTTGCTCATAACGATGCTGGACATCTTCGGATCCTGCTCGAAAAACACCGACCGCAGTATCAAAACGCGATGATCGTCACCGAATCCGTCTTTAGTATGGACGGAGACCGTGCACCGCTGGCGGAATTAGTCGACTTAAAATACACCTATGAGTGCGCATTATTAGTGGACGAAGCCCATGCGACGGGCCTATTTGGGCCTACCGGGGCCGGATGGGTGGAGGCGCTTGGACTGTCAGCTGACGTGGATCTGATCATGGGTACATTCGGGAAGGCGCTGGGAAGTGCGGGGGCGTATCTGGCATGTCCGCAGGCGGTTAAAGATCAATTTATTCAAACTTGCCGCGGGTTTATTTATACGACGGCCTTACCGCCTGCCACTGTAGCGGTGAATCTGGCAGCAATCCGGCTGGTTCAATCGGAAGCATTCCGACGAACTGAATTGATCGATCGAACCGTTTGGCTCAGAGAAGCGCTGACTCAGACAGGACTCACACTTCTGGGTGATACGCACATTATTCCGATTGTCGTGGGTGATGAATCCGACGCTCTCAGGCTCTCCGATAGGCTGAAGTCTCATCGGTTCTGGATATTGCCCATTCGATATCCCACCGTTCCTCGCGGACAGGCCCGTTTGCGCCTTTCACTCACCCACCGGCATACGCCTGAGGTACTGGAACGATTGGTCGATGTGATGACTCAAATCTATCGGGACACACAGCCATGACCGCCGCTATCCCTCTGATTGCGATACCCGGATGGGCGATGGACGAAGCGATTTTTTCCGGAGTGCAATTGCCGGGTATGGTGACGATTTTGTCCTCCGACACCATGCACTTTGAGGAGCGGTTACTCACACGTATAGCCTATCTCCAGGCACCAAAAATCGACTTACTGGGATTTTCGATGGGGGGATTTCTGGCTCAGGCATTCGCGCTGAAACACCCGGAGAAGATCAACCGGCTTTTTCTCGCGGGTATTCGGTCGCATTATCCCGACACTGCCATCATTAAACGGTATCTGACGAAAAATAAGGCGCTTTATTTGGAAAAATTCTACACGGCTTGTCTTCCGTCACCACCGGATGCAACATTAAATGGGTTATTCTCCCGCTACATCATCGACTGGCCGATAGATGCCCTCTTACAAAGCTTGGCGTATCTGGCCCAAGCCCGCATTCAAGGTGACGTAAAACCGCCATTTGAAACGGTTCTGTTTCACGGGAAACAAGATGTCATTGCGCCGCTGTCAGAAGCTCAAACAATTGCGGAAACGCTCGGCAGCGCTCTGCATATTTTTGAGGAGGCGGGGCACTTAGTGGTCGTTGATCCGGATTTTTGTGGCACACTCGCCCGTTATCGGAGCAACCCATGACACCCCATCGCGTCCGCGCCAATTTCTCAAAACACGCCGCCCACTATAATGACTATGCCATCGTGCAATCCCATGTCGGTGACCGGTTATGGCAGAGTTTAGACGGAGACTCTCCCCGACACATTTTGGACCTCGGGTGCGGGACCGGCAGATGGACCGCCGGTTTAGCTGAGGCGTTTGCCGAAGCGGATATTACCGCCATCGATTTTTCAGCAGCCATGATCGAACAAGCTAAAAAAACCTTAAAAAACACGGCGATCCGCTTTGAAGTCGGAGATATTCGTGAGGTCTCGTTTGACCGGCCATTTGACTTGATCGTCTCGAATGCGTCGCTTCATTGGTGCCATCCCATTGCACCTCTCTTCAAAAAATACGCGGCCCAATTAACACCGAACGGCACAATGGCGGCCTCCCTTTACGGACCCGGGACATTTTGCGAATTAAGCGCCAGCATGGCTGAGCTCTCTGAAGCCCCGATTGAAATCAGCGCCGTGCAATTCGCATCCATAGAGACGTTATCAGCGGCATTTCGCCCTCTTTTTTCCACCGTCGACATCTGGCAAGAAATCATCACCCAGGTCTACCCGGATCTACGCACGTTATTGCGTCATATCAAAAAAACCGGCACACAAGGAACAGGCTTGAAAAATCGAGGACTATGGACGCCACGGTTTTTGGATCGCTTATCCAAACAGTATCTTCATGACCACGGTCAATTTCGATGCTCCTCCCAAATTTTTTATCTGAAAGGCCGCCGATGACCCCGATTTTTGTAACCGGCACCGACACAAACGTCGGCAAATCAACCGTCACGGCACTGATCGCAGGCTATCTGGCGCAAAAGGGCCATACCGTGACCACCCAAAAATGGATTCAGACCGGCTGCTCTGACAAAACGTGGGATCTAGATCGGCATAATCGGTGGTTAGGTGAGGTTTATCCGCATGATGATCGGTACGCCTATGCGTTTGACCCGGCCGTATCGCCCCACCTCGCAGCGAAAGAAGCCGGTGTTGCCATCGATCCTGCTCGGATTTCAGACCAGACTCGCGCCCTCGCGACGCGCTTTGAGTACGTGATCATTGAAGGAAGTGGCGGATGGTATGTGCCCTATTCGGAGTCGGGCCTCATGGCGGACCTTGTTCAAGACTTAAACCTTCCCGTTTTATTGGTCGCCGCTAACCGCCTTGGCGCGATCAACCATACGCTTCTCACCATCGAATCTATTCAAAATCGCAGACTTCCCTTTATCGGCACACTCTTCACCTCACCTTCTGCGAACGAAAACCCGGCGGTTTCGGCCGATAATCCCGCGATTATCGCCTCTATTTCGGGCACAAAAACAATCGGAATCCTCCCATTTTGCACCTCGGAGGAACAGCTCTCTCACGCCTTTTCCAGTATTGGTGACAGGCTTTACAAAACCCTTCGTTAAATTTCCTGACTACCTAGTCAGCTTCTCACATGCTATCCTAACGTAAGAGTTTTCAAACGATTGGGAGAGATACTACATATGAAAAATAAAGAACGCAAGCTCTATAAGATTGGACATCTCACCAAAATATTGGGAATTACCCATCGTTCGATCCGCTACTATGATCAATACGGATTGCTTCCTCACGTTAAACGAAGTTCCGGTAATGTGCGGCTATTTGATGAAGAAGATGTCGAGCTCATCAAAAAAATCCGAAAAATGCAAAGCGAAGAATTTCTTCCCTTAAACGTTATTAAAGAGAAATTATTTGGCAAAAAATCAGATATCACGTCGGGAGATAAAGCGATTGTCACCGATAGTACCGCGCTTCTATCTGAAGCAGTGAAAGCCGCGGCTCCAATTCATATCTTGCCGCTCTCCATTTCCATCGAAGGACAAACTTACCTGGACGGCATCGATATTACGCCGAGCGAACTCTGGGATAAAAGCCAGCAGCTTGAAATCGATACCCTGACCAGCCCACCTGCCGAAGATGTCTTTGTTAAAAAATATCTGGAACTTCACCAACAAGGTATTAAAGAAATTTATTCGATTCATCTATCATCCAAATTATCCGCCACCTACCAGATCGCACTTCAGGCGTCCCACAAAGTCGCCGACAAAGTCAAAGTCGTCGTTATCGATTCAAAATCCACGGGAGCCGGACTGGGATTATTCGTTCAACTGATCGGCGAAGCAATTCACGAACAAAATTCCAGCAAAGAAATCCAGCTTCTGATCTCAAAAAATTTACCGCTCATCTTCGATATGATGGTCGTAAACTCGCTCCAGTTTCTGGCCAATAAAGGCAAGCTATCCGATCTGAGCCCGACTCAAATGACGTTTATGGGCAAGCTCTTTGAGCTCAAACCCGTTATGACGCTCAAAAACGGGGAACTTGAGATCCTGGAATGCTCTAAAACCAAACAAGATGCAGTCGACCTGATGATCGACTTACTGGACCGGGAAATTCAATCCCGTGGCGGCTACGTCAAACAGATTTCGGTTATTTACAATTATTTATATGGCGAAGCCCTGGAAATCATTAACCGCATTAAAAGCAGCTACCCGTATATTCCGCTTTATATGGACGAAGGCAGCTCGATTCTTTCGGTATATGTCGGAAACGAATCCATAGGCATCTCTATTATTTAATCATCGTCGTGGAAACGAGAGACGCGATTTATCGCGTCTCTACAATCTTTCTTTGATAGCGGTTCGTATCTCATCAATGAACCGCTTCTCGGCCGGAATGCCCCGACTAAAAAAGTCCCCGTAGGCGGCCTGTAAATCGGCAAAAGTCAGGCAGTTGTCATAGAGATGAATAATCCCCTGAATGATAAATCGATATCGCTGTTTTCTGAGCGTCAGAGCCACGATTTTTTCGTTTTCATAATAGAGCTCGAATGGGTTGTGATAGGTGTTGCAGAAGTCCAAATTCTGAGGCCCTGACGCAGCTGATGGCATAAGCGCAATCCCACAATCCGAAAAAGCCGCGGCAAAGAGATCCGAAAACCATCCCATTTTCCCTCGAAGGGATTTTGGGAACAAGTGATCATCTAGGCCGGCGCTACAACTAAATACCAAGTCTCCCTGACTGTGAAAAACAATCCCGCCTCCGGTAAGTCGCTTGGCATGATCAATCGCCATTAAGTCTTCCGGCAGCGTTTGCTTGTAACTATAGGTTAGTCCCGGTGTTTGCCAGTCATAGAGCCTGAAGCACCGGTCTGAGGCATGAAGGAGCGAGTCATCGAATGCCATATTCTCGGCAGCGGTCGGGAATGATATCTCACTCACCATCAGAGCAACGGCGTTCGCACACGCGGCGTCTCATCATCGTCTTCATCGGCATCGTCATCCAAGATCAGTTTACGCGGAATACTAAACGCGCCAACCGCAAAAAACGCTGCTTCGATAGACCGGACTTTGACAGCCCGGGGCGTGACTTGCTTCACACCAAGTGTGTTTAGCTCGGCCTTAGCGAGATACCCTTCGACATGTTGGTCTACGATTTTTTTCAGGTCGTCTACTTTTTGAGGTGAAATAGTCGTCGTATCCTCGGCTTGAAGAAACGTTTCCATGACCAGGTCGACGATCGCTTTTATTTTTTCGTCCGGCAGATCTACTTTCACCGATTTAGTCAGCATCGTCTTCAGATCGGCTAACAAATTCAGCTTATACTTAAACTTCGCAAAAAACGCGAGCTGAAGCTCTGAGAGGAGGTCCTGAATCCGACCCAGATGACTAAATCCGAAAAAGATAATCAGCTCCAACAACCGGAACATCTTTAGTTTCGCGCTGCCCTCCGAAATCAAGCCGTTACGGATTTGATAAATCAGAACTTCGACCAGCCGCATGACTGCCAACAGATTTTTATTCAGGACCGCGAGACGAATCTTCTCGAGGTCCTGAGGCGTTACAACACCATAGCCCGGTGTCTTGTCGGGATCAAAGCCATTAACTCGGCGGATCTTCTCCGGAGGGTAGCCCATGGAAGTAGGCTACTGCATCAGACGACCGTTCCTAATCAATACTTTGACGACATTGACAAAAGAGCCTTCTGCAGAGCTCACCACCACCCGAATCAAATACTCATCGTCCTGAACTTTTTTCTTTGTAGTAGAGGTTAAATCCCAATTAACCTGATAATCCCCGGCCGGCATGATTTTTTCCGCAACCAGGTCTTTTACTTTCATTCCATATGCATCCCGGACATAGACACCGACGACGTACTCGGCATCCGATTTTCCCCCTTTAAGGACATAATGCGTCACCATGCCGTTCGGCGCATCAGACGCGGTCACAGAAACACTCAACGGTTCCGCTACAATCGAAGGAGCGGGCGTCGGTTCAGTGACAGGGGCAGGAGTCGCCGGAATAGACTCACTAACGGTCGCGACTTTGATGGGCTGATCTTCGATTACAACGGACGGAGTCACCACCGGCGCTTCGATAATCGTCGGGGTCACGACAATCGGCTCAGGTTGAACCGCTGCTACCGGCTCGGTTGGCGCAACCGGTGGCATCGGAACGTCAACCGGCACACTATAACCGAACGATACTCTGAACGCGTCTTCATATAATCCAGTGACATCCGGTGCAGACCACGCGAAATCTACGACAAAATTTTGAAGGCGAATACCAGTACCCAAGGTTATCCGGCCGTAATCAATCCCGGCACGGAATGGCAGAAACGAATATAACCAGTACTCACCGCCAATATGGTACTGAAAAGGAGAGGGACGGTTTTTCCGGTAATCCCCATCTACCGAGAGAATGAATGTATTGTCTAATAACGCCACTGCGACACCGCCGCGAATGGTCAGAGGAATGGTATCCACACTCCGTGAAGGCGTATCCCAGTTAATGGCCGGTGAGATAAGATTCTGGATATTTAATCCGATGGTCACAGGATACATGGTATATAACGCACCTACATCCAGGCCGTAGCCGCTACCTGTGCTGGTATCCAGGCGTTCTGAAATATATTTAGAAGTCACGCCAACCGAGAAATTGCTGTTTAACGCCTTGGCTAACGAAAGATATAACGCATTACCCTGATAACCGAATGTCGATCCGCTAGGAACAACCAGGCCGGTGGCATTATTAAATGACGAGCTCAGCGCGCCATCCACATTTGCGCCAATATAGCCGAACCCAACGGTGAAGCCCATAAACGGGGCGGCAATTTGGGCCGATTTATAATTGGTTTCAAAAGCTGAGAAAATCATCAAGCTGGCGTCAATTTCATTGAGCCGCGCCAGACCTGCGGGATTCCAGAAAATGGCGCTGCTGTCATTCGCAATCGCGGTAAAGCTTTTCCCCATTGCGGAAGGCCGTGCGCCGATACCGATATTGGCAAAATCAAAATGATTATCCGAGGCATAGACGCCGATCGATCCGGCTAAAACGAGTGCTAAAGTAAGTTGTACGATCTTATTCATCATGTTCTCCCTCTATTTTAACACTCCGATTTTTAACTTTGAGACTTTTTTGCCGGTAGCGTTTTCAGCCATTACATAGGCGATATACATACCGTTGGAAACCATTTCTCCGATATCATTCCGGCCATCCCAATTGACGGTATTGAGTCCTGCTGCACCGCCTGCGGAACTTCCACTGGCAACCGATGTCGTCCAGATCCGCTCACCGGTAATCGAGTAGATGTAAATTTTGACATCCGCATCAGCGGATAAGCGATATTGAATGCGGGTGATGCCGTTATTCGGATTGAATGGATTCGGACCGTTGACGAGGTCGGATATGGCCAGACTGGATGGTACGCTCAGCGATGTGACATTTTGGGTTGTGGCTAATCCGGACGCATCGTATGCCGTCACGCGGATTTCGTAGGTATGACCTGCAGTCAGTTCGGTGTTGACGTTATGTGTTACCGTCAAGGAGGCAGCTGAAAGCGCATTGCCTGTAGTACTGCTCTGTGCGGTACCGGATGTTGCATCCCAGACTGTGATATTCCAGGTTGCGATACCTGAGTCACCGGTCCGAGTGTCGGTCAATACGGCTGTAACAAGAGGCTTTTTACTCAGGATATCTCCGGTTTGCACCCCCTTACGGTCGGCGCTAAGCGTGAGAATAATTGGTACATTGGTATCGGTCGCAACAAACACACCGTAGATGGAGAAGTGGCTCACGGTGAAGGTGAGGTAGCGGGCCGACACCGTATCTCCGGCACCGTTCACAACCGATTTTGTTTCGATAAAGGCATTTGAAATACCGGTTTTCACCCATTTTCTTTGCGTTGTATCAAAATACCAAGGTTCCTCATTTATACCGCCATCAGGAAGCGGCAATGACACAGTAGCCGATGTGATGCTACCGGAAAGCGTAATATCTACAAACTTGGTTCCGGATGAGACCTGGCCTGCTGGGCTCTGTACAATATCAGAGACATTGATGAAGCCGATCACAGGCGCTTCATCTGTATTCTGAGAGCCGGCAGGCACTGTGACGAAGTACGGCTTGATAGTCGATAAGTCACGAGCCGGGCTGCCAGGATCGTTTGCCGGCGGCAAGGCAGAGACTTCGCGAGCTTTGACATTCAGTTGAATCGCATCAGAAGTCGGCGAGACATTTCCGGCTGAGTCCACTGCGACCACCGTTACAATATTGGACGAAGCAGTTAACACAAGATTGCTGACGATGAATGTCCTAACAGGTGTATTGGCGGTCGATAATGAGACGCTTGCTGTGGTCACAAGACCTTGCATATAGACCTGCAGTGACGCCGTATCATTGTCGACCTCAACCGGGAAGGTATAGACCGTCACATTGGATGTCGTAGAAGCTTGTCGGACAACCGGTTTCGCAGGTTTAACCGAATCGACTAAAATCCGGAACACAAGCGGAAAACTTTTATTATTTGCGGTATCAACAGCCTGAATTGATATTGTGGTTGTACCTTCAGCTAATCCGGTGAATATAATGCGTCGGCCAAGCACATTGCTTGAAACGGTTTGGAGGGTATATGCAGCACCTGAGATATTCAAAGTCGCTGTATCCGATGAAATCTCGACAAAGGTCGACACCGTATTCGTCGTCCGGGCAGTCGTTGGAATCGCAGCTAAAAGCTGAGGCATAACCGGCGCCGACATATCGGCGGTAGCTACATTTGAAGGCTCAATCTTATCGATATAAACCGTTTGCTGACCTGTTAATACGTCTTTATACATAAAGGTGAAAATCTGGTTGATTCGGGTAGGTTCGAAAATCCCGTTACCGGTCGAGTCCGAAACATTTAACTTAAATTCGGTTGGATTAATACCAAAACGATAGGCGTTGTAGGTTGTTCTTAACATTGCTTTATTGGAAATCCACATATCTCCATCGGCCTCTTTAAGCCCGATCGCAATCTGCATACCCGTCAATGCTTTTGCATAGAAAGAATAAGAAGATCCCTCGGCAAGATTCAAGGAAACAGCAGTATCTCCGCGGGTCTGCATTTCCATCAGGAAAGCGCCCCAATTACTAGCAGAAGCTGGGCCTGATCCAAAATCCAAATTCACTTTTAAGGACGTGCCTTCATAGGCATCGGCAACATTACTTGATAACGCCAGAGTCGCAGCAGTAGTGAAATTCTGCAATTGGATAAACCGAAAATTCTGACTTCCGGCGAGATTGACTTGATTAGCGGTGCTTGTGTCCATTACATCGCTATTAAAGTTAGTCGCATAGGATGTGGTGCCGGACGGAGCGGGCGGAGCGGACGGAGAAGAAGTCGGGGCATTATCGGCAATGACAAAGCTTAAATACGCTGAAGAAACAGCATCCGCAAAGCTCGGCGTCGCCCAACTACCGACTAATAAAAGAAGAAGGATAAGTTTTAAAAAATAAGAAGTGAAGATTTTTTTCATGTTTTGCCCTGCCATTATCGTTTTATTCAAATCGCTAATTTCACTCTTTTGAGTATGATCAAAAAAACTCATAAAAGCCCCCTTATTTTCTCAACTATATCATCCGGCAATGATTTTAAAAAATAATCGCTTTCCGACCTTCAATACCTGCCCGTCGCGAGGTGAAAATGAGAAGAAAATATCGGTTATTTTTTCCTCATCCAAAAACACACCGCCTTGTCCCATTAAACGACGGATCTCGTTTTTTGACAGTGCAGGCACATGCTCGGAAATTACCATATCTAAACGGATAGACGCATCGGAAGGCACTGATATTTCAGGCATATCGTCGGGTATGAGCTTCTTGGAAAAAACAGTTTTGAATCGCTCTTGTGCCGCTTTTGCCGCTGCTTCGGAATGCAATTTTGTAACTAATAATACGGCTAGTTTTTCTTTTAAGAATTTAGGATTGGTTTCAGGCAAGTCCAGCTCTTGCTGAATCGTGGTCAGTTCGATGGCATCCAGATTGGCCAATAATTTATAATATGAGTAGATCAGAGAATCTGGTATCGACATCAGTTTTCCGTAAATCTGATGCTCGTCTTCCATAATCCCGATATGATTTCCAAGCGACTTACTCATTTTTTGCACCCCGTTTATACCTTCTAAAATAGGCAGAGTGACAATCGCTTGCTGCTTTTTGCCATATTCTTTTTGAAGATGACGACCCATTAACAGGTTGAATTTCTGGTCGGTTCCGCCGATTTCCAGATCATTTTCTAATACAACGGAATCATACCCCTGAAGAAGTGGGTACAAAAATTCATGAAGGCCAATAGCTGATCCGGATTTAAATCGCTTTTCAAAGTCGTCCCGTTCCAACATCCTTGCCACGGTGTGATGGGCCATGAGTTTGAGCATGTCGGTCGAAGACAGCGACTCAAGCCACGTAGAATTATAGACAATTTCGGTTTTATTAGGTTCTAAAATCTTGAAAACCTGTTTTTGGTAAGTGAGCGCGTTTTCCTGAATTTGTTCTTTATTGAGAGGTTTTCTTGTCTCGGATTTCCCGGTGGGATCTCCGATCATTGCAGTAAAATCACCGATTAAAAACAAAACAGTATGCCCCATATCCTGAAGAAGCCGAAGTTTGTTCAAAATCACCATATGACCGAGATGCAAATCAGGGGCTGAGGGATCAGCACCAAACTTAATGCGCAAGTTTTTTTTACTTTGAAGCAGGTCTTTTACCATTACCTCCGGAATCACTTCCTCAAGCCCTGCCATAAATTTTTGAATATCCTGAGTCATGTATGCTGCTTACTCCTCCGTTTTTCTACATCGTTAATATAATAGCGCACTCATCAAAAAAGCACGCCTTGAAGTGAATAAAATTGAGTCTATTATTGTCGAGAATTTCACCGCTGGTATTTCATTTGCTTTTGGGAATCCTTTAATTTTCAGAAACCCCCGGGGTATGTTAATATCGTCTAAGCAGCTAAAAGCTGATTTTGCCTAGACGACTATATCAGCACCAAAGGGGTTCGTTCAAGCTGAAATTCAAATCCTCAAAATTTAAAAAACAAAGACGCCGATCCGACGGGCCGTCATATCAAACTGCGAATTTTTTGCACCGAGATATGAATACCTTGCTTAAAAAAGCTTTGCTTTTGGGCGGCATCTTTTTCATTATATGCATTTTTTTTATGAGTCTCCTAGTTTTTTTTGTATCTCGGGATCTGCCTGACGTCGATACGATCAGCACGTATGTTCCGGCGGAAACCACTAAGATATTCGCGGCCGACGGGACCTCTATTGCCGACCTTCACCAAGAAGAAAATCGCATTTATATTCCACTATCAAAAATCTCTCCCAATATCCAAAAAACCGTTATCGCGGTTGAGGATACTGACTTTTATTCCCATCATGGCGTCAATATCAAGGGTATCTTCAGAGCGTTTTTCAAAGACATTCTGACCATGAGCTTCGACCAAGGCGGCAGTACGTTAACCCAGCAGTTGGCCCGAAATATTTTCTTGAATAAACATAAATCCATTACCCGGAAATTACGCGAAATTCTTCTCGCGATTCAAATAGAACGCAAATATACCAAAAATGAAATCTTCGAAATGTACCTCAACCAAGTCTACTGGGGACATAACGCCTATGGTATTGAATCCGCGTCTCAATTGTACTTCGGTAAACATGCTGAAGAACTGTCTCTGCCTGAAGCCGCATTAATTGTCGGTCTTCTGAAAGGTCCGGAGCTCTTTAGCCCATTTAAAAGTTATGAAAATGCCAAGGCCCGACAAAAAGTCGTCTTGGGTCGGATGCAGAGGGTGGGGCTGATTACCAAAGAAGAAGCCCGGCTTGCCTATGAAGAAAAGCTAGATCTTGCGCCACGGCAGCGGCACCGGTTTAAAGCACCGTATTTCACATCCTATATCGTTGAAAAACTTATTCAGCTGTACGGCGAAGATGCGACCTTTACGTCCGGCATGAAAGTCTATACGACCCTGGATTATAAACTCCAATTAATCGCGGCCGACACGGTCAAAAAATACCGCGAAGATTCACTGAGACGAGGCAATACCGCACATTACTCTCAGGCAGCGATTCTTGCGATTGAACCGCAAACCGGCTATGTCAAAGTCATGCAAGGCGGAGTGGATTTTGATGAAAGTCAATTTAATCGCTGTATTCAGGCCAAGCGTCAGCCAGGATCCACATTTAAACCCTTCGTTTATTTAGCCGCTCTCGAAAAAGGATTCTCTCCCGGCTCGATCATCAATGATAGTCCTATTTCCTTTAATCTCGGGAATGGAAACACCTATTCGCCTCAAAATTTTACAAAAAGTTTTCTCGGTCCGATCACGCTTCGGAAAGCCTTGCAGGAATCCGTCAATGTCGTGGCGATTAAGCTTACCAATATCGTGGGACCTCATAACGTCGTTAGGATTGCGCATGAATTGGGGATTGAATCCGAATTAAGAGCTGTTTTATCGCTGCCTTTGGGCGCAAATGAAGTCAATATGCTGGAGCTCACGTCCGCTTATGGCGTATTGGCGAATAATGGCTTTCGGGTAGAACCGACCTGCATTCTGCGGATTGAAGACCGGAATGGCGTTCCGATTTACCAGCATGCGATCCGGGAAAAACAAGTGGTCGAGCCGAAATATATTTCGGCACTGGTCGATATGATGAAAGACGTGGTGACCTATGGCAGTGGACGGGCCGCAAAATTACCTCGTCCGATGGCGGGTAAAACTGGGACGACGTCAGACTACCGGGATGCGTGGTTCATCGGATTTGTACCACAATTGGTGTGCGCAACCTGGGTAGGAAATGACAATAATACCAAAATGAATAAAGTCACCGGCGGCAGTATTCCGGCCAATATGTGGCGAGATTTCATGAAATATGCGCTGGAAAATATTCCACCTGAAGATTTTAAACGAAATACCGATCTGATTGAGCGTAAAATTAATTCAAAAACGGGTCTTGTGGCTACCGATGTCAGTCCAAGTCAGGATATTACTGTTGAGAAATACTGGAAAGGATCTGAGCCGACACGTGAAGATTCGACCGTTCCTTCGCAGTTAATTCCTGCTAGCCCCACGCCTAATAAAAATAACCAGGACGAAATCCTTGATTTCTTCCAAATGCACTAACACCTACTAAAGGAGAACGTCTATGTCTAACCCAACTATTGAAAATATCGTGATTATCGGATCAGGCCCAGCCGCGCATACGGCCGCGATTTATGCAGGAAGAGCCCGATTGGAACCCTTAATGTTCGAAGGTGAGATGGCAGGCGGCGTTGCAGCCGGAGGACAGCTGACCACGACCACGGATGTCGAAAATTATCCTGGATTTCCTAACGGCATCGGTGGATTCGAGCTTATGATTAATATGCGGGATCAATCGGTTAATTGCGGCACGAGGATTCTGACTAAAACCGTGGAATCCGTTGACCTTTTGCAACGGCCGTTTAAGATCACTACCGACACCGACACCTACTATTCCAAAGCCATTATTATCGCAACAGGCGCAACGGCTCAGCGGCTTTATGTCAAAGGTGAAGACGTCTTATGGCAAAAAGGGATATCTGCATGCGCGGTCTGTGACGGAGCACTTCCCTTATTTCGCAACAAACCATTGGTTGTAGTCGGCGGCGGAGATTCTGCTGCAGAGGAAGCGTCATTCCTGACAAAATATGCATCCAAAGTCATTCTAGTGGTCAGAAGAGATCAACTTCGCGCCTCTAAAGCGATGCAAGAGCGGGTTTTGAATAACGATAAAATTGAAATCCGATGGAATAGTGTTCTTGTCGAAGCATTAGGTGACAGTCTCCTTTCTCAGGTAAAACTTCAAAATACCCTAACTAAAGAAGAAAGTCTTGTAGAGGCGTCAGGATTATTCTATGCAATTGGGCATGTGCCAAATACGTCATTTTTAGCCGGACAGATTACGTTAGATAATACCAGCTACATCGTCACCGAACCCGGCTCGACGCTCACTAATATCGAAGGGGTTTTTGCATGCGGGGATGTTCAGGACAAGAAGTACCGGCAAGCGGTTACTGCAGCTGGTTCAGGCTGTATGGCGGCGCTTGACGCGGAAAAATTTCTATCTGAGCACTAAGCGCAGGGAGCAATAGTGGGTTCTTGCCCCTTACCCAAAAGGTAAACCGGAAAGCGTATAAGAGATTAGCTTGCGTTTACTTGTGTTAAAGGTGAGACCGGAGGACGGTCATCTTGGGACTCTTCAGCAGCTTCAGCTTCGATTTGCTTACGAATAGCGGAGGAAACCCGATTTTCCAGGTATTTTTCGACTATCGGTAAATCGATCAATACGGTTTTATTTTCGGCATTTGGGGCTGAGTACATGAAATCCAGCATTAATTCTTCGACAATAGACCGAAGTGCACGTGCACCGACTTTTCGTTTAATTGCAATCTTAGCGATTAAAGAAAGGGCCTCAGGCTCAAACTCTAGTGATACGCCATCCATTGCCATTAATTTCTTAAATTGCTTTGTAATCGCGTTTTTAGGGTCTACCAGGATCTTTACTAACGCATCCGCATCCAATTGATGGAGAGGTGCGATAATCGGCATACGTCCGACTAATTCCGGGATCAAGCCATATTTAAATAAATCTTCGGACTGAACCTGCTCGAATATGGAATCAGCTTTTGCATTGTGCTGCTTAAACGTTTCTTCTTCAACCTGGAAGCCGTAAGAGCGTTCGTTAATCCGCTCACGAATAATGTCTTCCATACCGTGAAATGCGCCACCAAGGATAAACAAAATATTAGAGGTATCAATCGAGATAAATTCTTGCTGAGGATGTTTCCGGCCGCCGCGTACGGGGACGTTGACGATGGTGCCTTCCAACATTTTTAATAAGGCCTGTTGGACGCCTTCTCCGGAAACATCACGGGTAATTGACATGCTCTCGGATTTCCGTGAAACTTTATCGATTTCATCAATGTAGACAATTCCCTTCTGGGCCTTTTCTACGTCGTTATCAGAGACCTGCAAGAGCCTGAATAAGACCATTTCGACGTCTTCTCCCACATAACCGGCCTCTGTCAGCGTCGTGGCGTCTGCGATGGTAAACGGCACTTGAAGCAAGCGAGCCAAAGTCTGTGCAAACAAGGTTTTGCCGGTTCCGGTCGGTCCGATTAATAAGATATTACTTTTCTGCAGCTCGGTCTCAGGATAGAGCGCCGATTGAGAATAGAGACGTTTGTAGTGGTTATAAACGGCAACTGAAATCACCCGCTTGGCTTTTTCCTGGCCGATGACATACTGGTTTAACCATTGATGAATCTCAACGGGCGTCGGTAAAGGCTGGTCGTCGGTAGGGGCGCCAGTGGCCTGATCAAACGGCTTCGGGGCCAATTCTTCCGCCAAAATGGCATTGCAAACCTGGATACATTCATCACAAATGAAAATACCAGGCCCTGCCACAAGCTTTGTAACCTGGCCTTGTGGCTTACCGCAAAATGAACACGAGATTTCAGAAGAGGTCATTATTTTTTACTAATAATTTCGTCGATTAGTCCATACTGAATGGCTTCTTGAGCGCTCAAGAAAAAGTCACGATCGGTATCTTTTTCGATCTTTTTAATATCTTGTTTTGTATGGTGGACTAAAATATTGTTGAGAATCCGCTTAATGCGAATGATCTCATTGGCCTGGATTTCGATATCGGTTGCCTGACCTTGTGCACCGCCTAAAGGCTGGTGAATCATCACACGGGCATTCGGTAATGCGTAGCGTTTACCGGGCTCACCCGCTGCCAACAACAACGCACCCATTGAAGCCGCTTGTCCCATACAAATCGTAGAGACTTTGGTTTTGATGAATTGCATAGTGTCATAGATGGCCATACCGGCAGTGACCACACCACCGGGGCTATTAATGTACATGTAAGCGTCTTTTTCACTGTCTTCGGCTTCTAGAAAAAGAAGCTGAGCAATGACATTATTGGCCAAATGATCGTCAATGGCGTCCGTCAAGAAAATGATACGTTCTTTGAGCAACCGCGAATAAATATCATAGGAGCGCTCGCCCCGTCCGGTTTGTTCAATTACCATTGGAATTAATGTCATGACCTATCTCCTTTGAATATAAAGTTATTTAGGATATCTTGGCTTGAGCTAATAGATAATCGTAGGTCTTTTTAATGCGAATGCTGTCCCGAATATTTTCGACGTCCAATGTGCTTGCTGTTTTTCTGAAGTCTTCAAGGCTAGCGACATTCGGAAGCTGCCATTTCAGCACTTCAGCATCAAATTCCTCGTCATCTACGACAATATTTTCTTTTTGGGCAACTGCATCTAAAGCCAATTCTGTTTTGACTCTTTTTTCAGCGGATTCGCGAACTTCTTCTCTGACCTCTTCAATTTTTTTACCTGCGTAAGTCAGATAGGCTTCGAAGGACATCCCGGATTGACGCATCTGGCGATCAAAAAGCCGTAACATATGATCAATTTCACGCTCTACTAACACGGTCGGCACGTCCATCTTAATGTCAGCCAAAATCGCATCCATTAAATCGGCCTTTAGCTTTTCATCGGCTGCTTGTGACGCCTTGGTTTCAAGCTCGGCTCTAATGCTGGATTTCCACTCTTCAAGTGACTTAAACTTGCTGACTTTTTCGATAAATTCAGGGGTCAATTCGGCCAACTTACGCTCCAGAACCTCCACCAATGTAAGCGAAAATGCGACGGTTTTCCCGGCCACATCAGGATTGGAATAATCATCGGCAAATGTGGAGGTAATGTCTTTTGAATCGCCTTTTTTAAGACCGATGACTTCTTTGTCTACATCGGGTCCGAATTGAGCAGTTCCGACTTTGAGTCCCATGTTCGAACGGGACCAAGTTTCATAGGTAACACCGTCAATGGTGGCCTGAATATCACAGCGGATAATATCGCCGTCCTGAACTTCGTGTTCAACCGGAAGGTACTCGGCGTACATCTCTTGCTTCGCCGTGATTTGCTCATTGAGAGTATCGTCTGATACTTCGGTTGCGTCTTTTTTCAGTTTAATTCCGGTATATTTACCTAATTTCACTTCAGGAACAACTTCGACTTCACATTTGAATAGGACAGGCTTGTTATCTTCATATTCACTGATATCGACGTTTTTCGGCATATCGATGACTTTAAGATCCTGATCTCTGACGGCTGCTTGATATGCGTCGTTAACAGCATCCAAAACCGCTTCTTGAATCAGGCTGGATTTGCCGTAATATTTTTCATAAATTGAACGAGGCGCTTTTCCTGGACGAAATCCCGGGATTTTTGCGCTTTTAACCAGTCGTTTAAATGCACCATCCTGTGCTGCAACAATCGCATCAAATGGCGTTTCAATCTCAAGCTTAACCGTATTGCCGTCTCGCTTTGCACTTACAACTCTCATATATTCGTTCCTAACACTTTGAAATAATTTAAACGTTGGAGCGGGATACCAGATTCGAACTGGCGACCTTCTGCTTGGCAAGCAGACGCTCTACCAACTGAGCTAATCCCGCTTAAAGAAGATAATATGCCTTGATAACGCTGGGAGACTATATCATACCCCCGGCAAATCTCTCAAGACCTTATCTGTTTATTTCACCAGGAATACTACGATCTCCGGGTCGGTTTAACCAAAACTTTTTCGATCCGTTTATGGTCCATTTGTTTGATCTTAAAAAAGAGGCCGCCCCAATTAAAATCATCACCTATTTTTGGAATTCTTCCCATTAATTTCAAAATGAAGCCGCCGACAGTCTGGAATTCTTCTTCATCAGGCAAGCGGGAAAGTTTAAAAAGCTCTTTAAATTCTTCGATACTCAATAACCCATCAATCATCCATGATCCGTCTTTTTGAACCTGAATTTGGGGAGATTCATCATGCGCCGACGGCATGTCCCCGATAATAGCTTCCAAGACATCATTTAAGGTAACGACGCCTTCAATGCCGCCATATTCATTGGCCACCAAAACCATATGAATCTTGGTGTTTTTAAACAGTTCCAACAATTTGGACACCCGCATACTTTCAGGGACAAACAACGGAGTTTGCATCACTGATCTGAGGTTAGGCGCGTTACCCATTAGGACCTGGCGAAGAATTTCTTTGGATTCAACAATGCCGATGACCTTATCCAGACTGCCGTCCCCGATAGGAAACGAAGGGTAACTGGAATTGGCGAGTTGATTGGCTAAGCGTTCAGGCGGCGCTTGAATATCGAGCCAGAAAATATCCGGCCTCGGCGTCATAATACTATTGGTCCGGCGATCACTGAGATGAAAAACACTCTCTACGATTTCTTGTTCAGAGCGGCTCAATACGCCGGCTTTTCGGCTAGCCTTGACCAGGATTTTAAGCTCTTCAACAGAATAAGCGGATTGCGATTCCGAATGGGCATGCAGCCCGACGCTTCTAATCAGAAACATCCCCAGTCCATTCAAGACAAAAATCACCGGTCTAAATACCCACAAATAAAACTCTAGCGGCTTTGCAATAAACAACGCGGTAGCTTCGGTCCGCTGAAGCGCCAGGCTTTTAGGCGCAAGTTCTCCGAAGACAATATGAAGGACGGTGATTGCGGCAAATGCAATCACAACCGCAACCGTATGCGCAGAAATAAGCGGCATTATTCCCGGTAAAAATCCAAATAACGGCTCCAGCATGCCAGAGATGGCCTGCTCCCCCACCCATCCAAGCGCCAAAGACGTCATCGTGATCCCGAGCTGCGTAGCCGCTAAATACGTATCCAAATGCGCGATGGCCTTGCTTACCGCCGATGCAAAAGGACGACCTTCAGCGACAAGTTCTTCTACCCGGCTGGATCGAATCGCGACGAGAGAAAATTCCGCTGCGACAAAAAATCCATTCGCCAGTACCAATCCCATCACTAAAAACAATTTTCCTAAAATGATAATCATAATTCCTCCGAAGATAAAATCTGAGCCCGGATGGCCTCAACAAAATGCACAAGATAATAGACGTTATGGTAACTCATGAGGGTGAGGCCTAATATTTCATTGGCAGCCATCAGATGCCTCAAATACGCCCGTGAAAAATACCGGCAGGTGTAACATGCGCAGGCTGGGTCCAATGGGCGCTGGTCTTTCTGGTATTTCTGATTGCGAATGTTAATTTTACCGAGACTGCTGAAGGCATGGCCATGCCTAGCCAAGCGGGTCGGAATCACGCAATCAAACATATCGATCCCCTGGGCAATCGCATGGGACAAGTTCTCCGGCAGACCGACACCCATCACGTATCGAGGTTTATTTTCGGGTAAAAACTGAACCGTATGGGACAAAACGCTTTCCATTAATTCACGAGGTTCTCCAACACTCAGCCCGCCCAATGAGTATCCCGGAAAATCAAGTCCGGTGAGCTGACGAGCGCTTTTTTCACGCAACTCCAGATACATACCGCCCTGTACAATACCGAATAGCCATTGATTAGTGGATTGAGCTTCCCAATGATCTTTGGCTCGTTGCGCCCATTTATAGGTAATCTCGAGATCGGCATTCGTGTCTTCCGGTGTGCGAGGATATCCCGAACAAATATCTAAGGGCATCATAATATCCGACCCGAATCCGACCTGAAGATCCACGACTTTCTCGGGGGAGAAAAAATGAGGAGAGCCATCGAGGTGAGATTTAAAGGTGACGCCTTGTTCGGTAATTTTGCGCATACCGGACAGTGAGAATACCTGATAGCCACCCGAATCGGTCAAAATCGGACGGTTCCAATTCATAAACCGGTGAAGCCCGCCGAATTCTCGGATCAGGTCGACACCCGGCCGAAGCGCTAAATGATAGGTATTCGATAAAATAATCTGCGCGCCGATTTCTTCAAGCATGGCGGGGGTGAGCGATTTTACCGTTCCTTGCGTACCAACAGTCATAAATACGGGTGTTTCAATCACGCCATGCGGCGTATAGAGTAGCCCTGCCCGGGCCCTGGAACGGGAAGATTTCTTGATAATGTCAAAGCGAAACGTACTCACACAAACTCCGTTAGAATTTCATCTAATACATACAGGCCTTTTATCGTGGCCTTGAGCCGTCCGGACTTCACAGTCAACAGACCTAAGTCCATTAATTTGGTAACGGGTCTGGAATATAGCGCCATAAACGCTATATTAAACCGGCCGTCTACTTCGGAAATCAGCATACCGTTTATGAGCCGGAGATTAAAGATAATATATTCTTTTAATGTCGTCTCCCTGTCTAAACTCGGGCCGGAAAGCGCCTGTTTGGCCGACGCGAGCGGATCACGCAGATAGGCCTGCAGGCTCCGGGGATTGGTGTAGCGGCGGTCTTTGAAATACGAAAACGCCCCCGGACCCAATCCGACGTAATCTCCGAACCGCCAATAATTCATATTATGCCGACAGATATGGCCCGGTTTTGCAAATGCGGAAACCTCGTATTGGATAAACCCATTGGCCGCCAGGTAGCGGCGAATAAACTGATATTGCCGGTATTCGTTGTCTTGATCGGCTTTATTGACCCGTTTTCTTTCGAAGGGCGTGCCCTCTTCGATGGTCAATGCATAGGTGGAAATATGAACCGGACTGAGCGTCATCATGTCATCCAGGCTACGCCGGACGCTGTGGACCGTTGATCCCGGCAGGGCAAAAATTAGATCGAAATTAAGCCGGTCAAACCCATTGTCGTAGAGAAGTGAAACGGTGTTTTTGACTTGGTTATGATCGTGTTCCCGTCCTAGGAACCCCAATTCTGCAGTGTCCAAAGATTGGACGCCCAGGCTCAATCGATTGACTCCGTATCTCTTTAAAACCGACAGCAACTCAGGTGCAACCCGCTCGGGGTTCATCTCTACTGTCATTTCCAGCTCATCGGCAAAGACAAAGCTGGTTTTAAGCGCATCGAAAATCCGCTCAAACGAGGCAGGGCTGATCGCGGATGGCGTTCCCCCTCCAAAAAAAACCGTGGCCACAGTCAAGTCCTTCAACAAGGTCCGGTAATATGCGATTTCTTGCAATAGTGCGTCAACAAATCCCTGCTCGGATTCAGCCCGCCATTTTAGTTTATAAAATCCGCAATACGGACATATTTTATGGCAAAAGGGGATATGAAGATATAACGAAACAAGCGAAGGGGAGGTCAAAAGCGGGTGTTATAAGCTGAACTTATTATGGCAACTCGTACATACCGTGGTCGCCAAGGCATTGTCCGCACCGCATTTTGGACAGAATTTTGAGCCTAGATTTTTCGGCATATAGCGGCCTAAAAATCGGTTCCGCGCCACATATAAAACCAGATATAGGGGAATCATAATGATGGGCATCACCAGAACCGAGATCAACCAGAAAATGGGCAAAAATGAAGAGGGATTCGTGCGCTTGCTATCCGAATACACCCAAATGGAAGCCAATATAACCGTGAGAAGTAAAACTGTTGGAATCATTATTTCTCGAACACTTTAACTTCGGGCGCCACTTTTAGCATGGTGACCGTTGTCCCCTGGCCGATGACGGACTGAATATCAGCGTCATCCATTAAGCTCTTAATAAATGTGATCCCCAGTCCTAATCCGAGGCGATCCGGCTCCGGCTCATCAATTCGGTGAGGAATCGATTTTGTGACATCAAAGCCTTTGCCTTCGTCTTTGACGATAATTTCTAGTTTATCCGAATACATATTGCAGGTAATAAAGATTCGCTTGGAACTGTCTTTTCCGTAAGCATATTGAACGGAATTGGTACAAGCTTCGGAAACGGCAATCTTAATGTCTTCAATATCTTCGACATTAAAATTCATCCGTGTCGCGATTCCCGATACCGCCAGCCGAACGATTCCGACAAATTCGGAAATACAAGGAATACTCATTTCAATTTGAACAGGTTCCATTTCCCAATCTCTCCTTGTAAATTAAATATGCTTCAAGGCTTCGGATTCTTCTTCAAAAATATCAATATTTTTTTTACTTAATCCGGATACATCAAAAATCTTCCGAACTTGGGGCCGCGTACAGACGACGCTGACCTTGCCGCCTTGCTTGGCGATCACATGCGAGGAATGGGCAATCGCGCCTAGACCTGTGCTATCAATATATTGGACGTTTTCAAGATTGAGGATCAGGCGGATAGTGCCTTTATCAATCAGATCTTTCATTGCTTTGCTTAATTTTGGGCAGGTATAAATATCGATCTCCCCATTAACGCGTAAAATCGGAACGACTGCTTCTTCTTCCAGGTCCACTCTAAAATCCAAAACCATGTTGAACCTCCTATTAATGTCTATGACTCGTATATGAAGTGCTCATCCGGCATCAGTGCAAAGGCACTGTGGCAGTACTTTACTGTCAGTCATTATATAGGAATTAATTTCTTATATCAAATTTTATGTTTGGCCAAAAGTGCGGTTAAATTTCCGGTTTCAGGCACACGATCGCCCAGAACACTTTGAGAGAAGGCAACGGCATCGGCACAGGGCTCAAGATCGTCAGTCGACTGCCACTTACAATCCAAAATGATGCCGGAAACAGGATCCAGTTTGAAGTAGATCCGAAGCCTATTGTACGCGCAACACAAATCCGCCGGATAATACGACACGGCCTCAAGCCGGTTATCGGCCATAGCGAACCGCATTTAACGGCTCTCCCGAAGCGTTTTAATCATCGACGGCAAGACATCTAAGACGGTCTGGATTTCAGCATGTGTTGTCGCTCGTCCAAAGCTAAACCGAACGGTGCTTCGCGCAAGCTCGGCATCTCCAGTCATGGCCATTAGTACATGAGACGGTTCCGTAGAGCCTGTTGAACATGCCGATCCGCTTGAAATATAAATACCGACCATGTCGGACTTCATGACCAGAGAATCGCCGCTCACCCCTTTAAACGAGACACAAACAGTGCCGGGGACTGTCTCTGTAGCATGGCCATGAATCACGCAATCCGGGATAGCAGTAAGCCCTTCGCACAATTGACGCCGAAAGATCCGATGACGGTCCGCGATGCCCACCCATTCATCCTTTAGCTTTTCAGCCGCTAATCCGAACGCTGTAATGCCGAGTACATTCTCTGTCCCGGCACGGATTTGCCGTTCTTGGGCCCCGCCGAAAAATAGAGGGGAAATATCGGCTGACTCCCGAATATATAAGGCCCCGACGCCTTTCGGCGCATAAAGTTTATGGCCTGAAAATGAGGCATAATCAACCGCTATCTGACTCAGGTCAAAATGGATTTTCCCGATTGCCTGGACGGCATCAACGTGAAATAAACTTCCGTTTTCTCTTGCAATGAGGCCGATTTCGGCAATGGGCTGAATGGCGCCGACTTCATTATTTACTGCCATTACACTGATTAAGTGTGTATCAGGACGAAGACAAGAGACCAGGTGGCCCAGATCAATACGCCCGTTCCGATCAACCCGGACATAGGATACATCAACACCGAAACCTTGTAATACGGCCCCCATTTCCAGAACCGACGAATGCTCAATCGACGATATGACGACATGCGCACGATGACCTGATCGCCAGAATTCGTGCAATACCGAGTAAAATACATGATTATTGGATTCGGTCGCGGAACCGGTAAAGATGATCTCGCTAGGCAATGCGCCTACCAATGCCGCAAGCTGATCCCGAGCGGTTTCTACTCTCTCTCTGGCATCGCGACCGGTGGCATATAAACTAGATGGATTTCCGAATTCAGAGGTCCATTTTTTAAGAGCCTTGGTAACATCGGGATGCAACGGTGTCGTGGCATTATGATCTAAATAAATGGATGGACGCTTCATCTAGGTGAGTTTTTCTAGTTGCCTCAGGAAAAGCTGATATAGAGATTCTCTCACCGTGACCTGCTGATTCAAAATGTCTTGAACCGAGCTCAAGGTCTGGGCTTTTGTTTTTTGATTGGAGAGAAGTTCGATTAAAAAATCCCGGGTTTTGACTCGCGTAATTTCTCTGATAATCGGGATTTTCGGAGAGGTGTACAATAGGTAATAGACCAATAATTTATCTAATAAAAACTGAATGTCCGATGTCGAGTTCTGGAATAACGGGCAAATCTGAATTTTATTTCCGGGTCCGATCGGAATTTCCAGGTCTTCGGGAAAAAACTGCTGAATATAAATCAGGAAAATATTGAGCTGCTCGGGGGGCAATCCGGAAATCAGGATAAATATGATATCGTCGTTTTCAGTCTTCGATGTCAGCAGACCGATATCAGGTGCGGACATAAGTCCTTGCAGCCTGAATTTAACCTGAACAATAGTCTTAAGATACTGCTCTAGCAGCACATAAATATACCGAGCCGTCTTCGGCGTAAAATGGCCGGTTTGTGCTGGAATGCCAAGAACGCGATTGGTTAGAAGCTTGAAAAAATCAGTGGTATCCCGGTTATACAATCCCCATGAAAATGTAGATTTAAGCCCATCTTCCCAGATAATGGTCACACCATCGTCTTTTTCGGTGACCCGGCGAATAGACGGAATCAGAATGCCACGGTCCAGACTCAGAGCTAGCAACGCCAATAACTGAATATATGTCACGACTTCTTTGGCATTCACAAACGACTCATTTTTTTCAAAAAAATCAGGGGATTTCAAAATTCCCTTGAGGCGCTCAAATGCCGGCGATTGCGGCGAAAAATACGCGCTTAGAACCGGTAATTTGCCACCGATTAGTTTTAGCAGTTGAATAGCTGTTGGTAGTGTATTCTTTGAGCTCATCAGATGTATTATACTGTATTTGTACATTATTGAGCATCAATACATCTGAACCTTTGTTACGGAGGATACTTGTGGCCTATATTATCTGGATACTTACCCTATTTTTTATTCTTTCAGGTCCGCTCATGGCCAAAGACTATCCGAATCTGCTGAAATTCAGTGCGTATGATAAATTCGGATTTGTTTACTATCTGGATTACAGTGTTGAGAAGAAAATCGCGGATAAATCCTCGCTTATTCAAATTACGACCACACGCTATGCGCCCGGCATCCGGGAAAAAAATATCACGACCCTTTCTAAGAGCAATGCGTTTCTGAGCCTCTCTCAAAGCACACAAGATATTCCGCAATCTCAGTTTTTCCAATGGAAAATTACCATGGCCAATAACGCGATGGTCACATACCGGAACATTGGGAGCCGGAGGTTGATTCACCAATTGACCCCGCTACCGCCCAACGCCTACCCTAGCCAGGCGCTCCCCTATTTATTAAATGACATTTTAGAAACATTGACGCCGGAAAAACTGATTTACCTGATTATGCCCCCATCGCAAATCGTGGAGTTAACACCCCGCGCCATTGGCATGGAAACGATTCTATTCAATGGTAAAGCGGTTCCCTGCTATAAAGTGGAGCTCGCACTCAAGAGTCATCTCGGATATGTTGGGTCGGTGATTAATTATTGGCTGACCATGGATAAACCACATATTCTGATAAAATCCAAAAGTCCGGATATCACCTTGATTTTGGATTCAATCAGATAGATCGGATCTGCGCTTAGCGTCGATTGCGAAAACTGGTTAAAAGTGACCAATTCGAGCCATCCTGGCGGCCAAAAATATATCGCTGGTAGGCCAGAAAGACCATCAAAAACACGATAAAATTGACGAACAAATAACCCAATGGCAGCGGCTGCATCCAAATAATAACCATTGCAAATAGGACACTGGAAATCATCCCGATATAAAGAGAATTAGACACAAGAGATAACACCGCAACACTGATCGGAAAGATAAAAAATAGCGGCAGAAATACAAAACTGTAGATCCCCCATAGCACGTGGCCGAAAGACTGCCGGTTTTCAAATCCTGTTAGCGGAGACCAGTTATTCAGAAAGACAATAGCCCCTATCGCGACGAGTCTTACGGCATGCCCGTCGAAAAATACCGACGCCAGATATAAAAAAATATAGCCTTTTGCAAAATTCAGGAGGCGGGCCAGGCCAAACAAAAACGGCGCCTTCGAGACATAAACCGCCGGAATTCCCGTTGCTAGTTTTTTCTGAATGCCCCAGCTTTTATCATAGAGCCAGTCCAGCACCGTCTCTACCGGAATTGAGACAACAATTAAGAGAGTAATGAGATACAAAATCAAGATGGCGAGCCTATTTTCTGATCTAATTCGAACGCGGAGTGTAACAATACAAGCGCCTCTTTTGCGAACTGCTTTTCGATGACGCACGAGATCTTGATTTCAGAGGTCGAGATTAATTGGATATTGATGCCTTTGGCCCCGAGAACTTCGAACATTTGAGCAGCGATTCCAGCCTTTGAGATCATTCCGACACCCACAATTGATAGCTTTGCGATATTGTCATCGGTGACCACGCCTTTAGCGCCAAGTTCATCCGCTACAGCCTGGGTAATGGCCGCCGCTTGAGCCAGGTCATCCGCATTTACAGTAAATGTGATGTTATTAATGTGATCCTGCTCAACACTTTGGATAATCATATCGACGTTAATATTCACATCCGCCAAGCGGGTAAATAACTTTCCGGCGATCCCCGGTTGATCGGGCACTTTCAGAATCGCGATTTTGGCTTCTTCCTGATTCAAGGTAATCCCTGTTACCGCTCGTTGTATTTCCATCTGAGAATCCTCCTTTACGCGGGTTCCTTCCTCTTGGCTGAACGAAGACCGCACATGCAGTATAATTTGATTTTCTTTAGCGCATTCCACTGATCGGGGGTGCAGGACTTTTGCCCCTAATGAGGCCAATTCGAGCATTTCGTCGTACGAAATTTCGGTCAGCTTCGTTGCATCCGAAATCAATCTCGGGTCTGTAGTATAGACGCCGTCTACGTCGGTATAAATTTCGCATTCCTCAGCGCCTAAGGCCGCTGCCAACACGACAGCCGACGTATCCGATCCGCCGCGACCGATCGTAGCGACGTCGCCATTTTCGGTTGCGCCCTGAAATCCGGCGACGACTACCACCTGGCCTTCGCTCAATTCACATTTGATTCTGCCGGTATCGACACGAAGGATTTTGGCTCTGGAATAAATATTCTCGGTTTTGACACCAGCTTGAGGGCCTGTTAACGAAATGGCCGGAACCCCGATTTCCTGAAGGCCGATGGCCAACAACGAGGCGGAGATATTTTCACCAGTCGAAATGAGCTGGTCATATTCTCGGGAACTCGGTGAGCTCGACATGGTTTTGGCTAATCCGATCAGATCATCGGTGGTATCACCCATCGCCGAGACGACGACGACGACATGCTTATAGAGTTTGGCAGATTGAGCCACACGCTGGGCAACAGCTTTGATGCGTTCCGGAGACCCGACTGAGGTTCCCCCGTATTTTTGAATAATGATGTCATGTTTAAACATTACAGTAACTACCGCCTTGGTAAAAAATAGTCGGCTAAAACAGCTAAAAACTATATCAGACGAATTCTTACAAGTGAATATAGCATGGACCTGGTCGGATAGGGTGCTACTTCCCTTTCTTCTTCATCTCCACCGATTTTATAATTCGATCTACATACTGCTGAGTTTCTGGATACGGCGGGATCGTCTTGTACTTGTCTACCACGCCAGGGCCTGCATTATAGGCGGCCAGAGCGAGTTTTAAGCTGTAATCATACTTCACTAAGAGAGACTTAAAATAACGCGCCCCACCGTCGATATTCTGGGCAACATCAAAAGGGTCGTCGACACCGAGCCACTTCGCGGTATCAGGCATCAGCTGCATCAAACCCACGGCGCCTACCGGGGAGACGGCATTGGGGTTAAAGCCCGATTCGGCACGGATTATTTCGGTGAGAATCACGGGGTCAAGGCCATGGCGTTGGCTATTGCGATTGATATGATCCTGAATTTCAGGAGAGGGCCCGAAAATACGTCCCGCAATGCCTTTTAAATAATCGGAAAGCCTGACCACCCCGCCCACCATATCTTGTTTGATTTGGGCTAATTGGGCGACCAGGCTTTCAAGATCAGAGAAGAAAGATCCCGATTTCATGATAAAAAGACGGGTTATGCGTCTTTAGGCCGATTCAAAACCGAATATAATACCGTGCTGGCAATGAAGATCGACGAATACGTTCCGATCGCGATTCCCACTAAGAGCATTCCGGCAAACGGCTTGATAGTCGTCCCGCCAAAAATCAACAGTGCCACTAATACCAAGAGTACCGTCAAAACCGTATTAATCGTTCTGGGGAAGGTTTGGATAATCGATGAATTAATCAAAGTGCCGATCTCTACGGGACCTTTGGCCAATGAAAGGTTTTCACGGACCCGGTCAAAAACGACGATCGTGTCATTGGTTGAATAACCCAATACCGTGAGCAAGGCCGCCACAAATTCAATGTTAATTTCAAAATGAAAAATCGATGCAACCGCAAAAATCATCAACGTATCATGTAGCAATGCCGCCAAAGCACCGATCCCAAAGGCAAATTCAAACCGCCATGAAATATAAATCATCATCGCAGCCATCACCACCAGCATAATCCATAGAGACTGGGTACGCAGCTCAGACCCGATCGTTGGTCCGATCACATCGACTTCCAACAACTCGTAATTGCCTAATTTTTCTTTAAGTTTTCCCAGAATCAAACTGCGCTTATCGTTATCAAAATTGGCAGTCCGCAACAAAACTTCGCCATCACTGGTCAGCTGAATCGAACTATTTTCTAACTTAAACGCCGCGAGAACTTCCCGAATATCCTGAATAAAATCTGAATTCACATCTGATTTGACGTGGCGCGCCTGCTCTGCTTCGACATAGCGTTTTTGCAATTCGTCAAACTTCAGCATAATCGATGTCCCGCCAGAAAAATCGATACCGAAATTCATTGCGGGTTGCTGATTAAATACCCGCCCCACCATCATCGCAAATCCGATGGCAATAATCGTAAACGAAATGACAAACCAGAGATTTCTTTTTTCAACAAACTTAATTACGTTGGTCATCCTATTTCCTCCACACTTTGAATAGTGATACCTGCTGCCGGAATTGAGAGAGTCCATCGAGAAAAACACGGGTGACGGAAATGGCTGAAAACATACTGATCAATGTTCCGACGCTCAGCGTCACTGCAAACCCCCGGATTGTGCCGCTTCCCAACCAAAAGAGAACAACCGCTGAGATTAAGGTCGTCACGTTGGTATCTAAAATCGTGATAAATGCCCGTTTGAATCCGGCATCAATCGCGGGAATCAGCGCATTCATTACTTTCAATTCTTCTTTGATACGTTCAAAAATCAAAACGTTGGCATCAACGGCCATCCCCATTGTTAGAATAAATCCGGCAATTCCCGGCAATGTTAACGTCACACCCATCAGTTTCAAAATCGCAGCAAAAAGAACGAGATAGACTATCAACGCAACCGATGCGATCACGCCCGGAAGCCTGTAATAGCCGATCATAAAGGCACAAACCAAAATAAATCCGATGATCCCTGCAACAATGCTTTTATGGATCGAGTCTTTACCCAAGGTTGGGCCAACTATTTTATTAGAAATGACTTGGACAGGAACCGGCAACGCCCCTGCTTTCAACTTAATCACCAGATCCTGCATTTCTTTGATACTGAAATGGCCGCTGATCTGAGCACGGCCACCTGAAATCGGTTCCTGGATATTGGGCGCAGAAATAATTTTACCGTCTAATACAATCGCTAAGGGTTTGCCGACCATACGAGACGTCACATCGCTGAATTTTCTAGCTCCTGCAGGCGTGAATTCGATATCTACATAAAGCTGACCTGTCTGCTGGTCCGTACCGGGCCCGGCGGTTTTTAAATCAGCGCCAGTTAATACGGTTTTCTTTAATAAAATGGGGGTATCACGGATAACATTCCCTTTGTCATCATAGTCCATTACCTTGCCGATTTTGGCATCAGGTCCGGCGAGAATCGCCAATTTATCAGGAGACAAGCTACCGACATCCGGCGGGGCCCATTCGGCTTCAACAAATTCAAGTAACGCCGTTGCGCCGATCAGATTAATCGCGCGGTCCGGATCTTTGACGCCGGGAAGCTCGACGACGATCTGGCGCTGGCCTTTTTTCTGAATCAATGGCTCAGAAACGCCTAATCCATCGATCCGGTTCCGGATGACTTCAATGACGCCTGCGACCGAATCCTGATCGACTTTATTTTGAGCGGTGTCTTGCGCTTCGAGAATCAGACGGGTTCCGCCTTGTAAATCGAGCCCTAATTTAATCGGAAAATGATATAAGACAAAGAAGGCCGCGATCATCAAAACGGCAATCCCTGTGAACTTCAGCTTCAGTGTTTTATTCATGAACTACTTACTCCGGTTGATTAAAAGATATTGTGAGATTATAACAATTTAACCTTGTCTTCGCATCCACGATTATACTTTATCTTTCATGTGAGGGAAGAACAGGACATCCCGAATAGATGCGGAATCCGTTAATAACATGACCACGCGGTCGATTCCGATTCCCAAACCACCGGTCGGAGGCATTCCATATTTCAGCGCATTCACGAAGTCTTCATCCATTTCGTGAGCTTCGTCCCAGCCGGATTCTTTGGCTTTTAGCTGATCGTTAAAGCGATCTAACTGGTCCTGAGGATCGTTGAGCTCACTAAAGGCATTGGCTAATTCCATTGTCGACACGATCAACTCGAACCGTTCGACTAATTCCGGATTATCCCTTTTTCGCTTGGCTAACGGAGAGGTCTCCCACGGATAGTCCAAAATGAAGGTGGGCTGGATCAAATGCTTTTCGACGGCTTTGTCATAAATATAATTAATGAGCTGCCCTTTGAGCGGCTTTTGTGAAATATCGAGACCCATTTGGATGGCTTTTTTCTGAAGGACTTCGGTGCCGTCGTTCATATCCACGCCTGCATATTCTAATAAAACATCGCGTAATGTGAACCGCTTGAACGGTGGAGTGAAATCGATTTCTTGGCCTTGGTAGATGAGTGTATAAGAACCGGTCAGGCGTAATACCAAGCCTGAAATCAACTCTTCGGTCAGACTCATCACATCCGAATAATCGGCATAAGCCTGGTAAAGCTCCAATAACGTATATTCTGGATTATGCTTATAAGAAACACCTTCGTTGCGAAATACTCGGCCGATTTCAAATACCCGTTCGAATCCACCCACGATGAGCCGCTTTAAGTGAAGCTCCAACGCGATTCTCAGATAGAGTTTTTGATCCAGGGTATTGTGATGAGTGGCGAAAGGCTTGGCCGAAGCGCCACCGTAAATGCTGTGCAGAACAGGGGTTTCGACTTCCATATAGTCACGATTGTGTAAAAACTCCCGGATCTGACGGACGACGTCCGAGCGGGTTTTAAAGACTTCGCGGACTTCGGGGTTGGCGATTAAGTCGACATAACGCATCCGGTAACGAAGTTCTTTGTCCTGCAGACCGTGATATTTTTCGGGCAGCGGGGTCATCGACTTGGTTAAGAGCACAAATGAGGTAACAAAAACGGATAATTCACTCCGTTTCGTGCGGAAGGGGTGGCCGGCAATCCCGATAATATCGCCGACATCCAGGTTAAGTAAAAGGTCATATTGTTCTTGACCCAAGGTATCTAAATTAGCGTAATACTGAATACGATCGGTCACGTCCATCACATTGCCGAATGTCGCTTTTCCATGGCCGCGCTTGGCGACGATCCGACCGGCAATCGACACTGTTTTTTCACTTTTCTCATCGGTTTTCAACGCGTCAAACTCAGTTCTGAGTGCGGCTACCGAATGAGATTTATCAAATGTATAGGCAAATGGGTTGATGCCTTTCTCACGTAATTGTGCGATTTTTTCTAAGCGAACTTCTTCTTCTGTCTGGGACATTCTCTACTACTCCCTTGTGTGCGGCCTAGCGGCCAAAAGTGCCTGCATAATGGCCGAATTTAAATCCACCGTCAAGATTACTTCACGTGTGCGAGAATCGACCGAGCGACTTGTTCAAAAACGGATTTATTGGAGCCGATGAGTTGGCGAATTTCTTTGAGGTTGTTTTGGATAGTGAGCCGGGCTTCGGGGCGGGATAACTCGACCAGCGATTTGAGCACAGGGGCGACTTTGACATCGTATTGCTGAAATTCCGGGATGACTTCACGGCCTGCCAGGATATTGGGGAGGGAAACATATTTTAATGGCAATCTTAAGACATAACGAACTAAGAAATAAGTCAGATGCGCCAGCGCGCCGACCATTACAACCGGAATACCATATAAAACCGCTTCGAGAGTGGTTGTCCCGGTTACTGATAAAATAACATCGGCCCGTTCGAAGAGCGCTTTTTTATCGCCGGTCCAGATTTCAAGGCCGGGTACTGGATATTTTTCGACGGTTTGATAAATATTTTCAGCAAATTTTTCAGATGAAATCGGCAAATAGATGATCGCGCCCGGGATCTGGTTTCCGAATTGCCGGGCTATCTCCAGCATTTTAGGTAAAAGCAGCTCGATTTCCTGTTTTCGGGAACCGGGGAACAGCACCAACGTATTGCCTGAGCGAGGTTCGGTCGAAGTGAGGGGTTGAATTAATTCGGCTAAGGGATGGCCGAAATATTCGACTTTTCCAGGGGCCAGCTCATTGTAAAGGGTGTATTCGGGTGGATAAATGGTGATAATTTTCTCACTGTAGGCCGCAAGCGCTTTGGCATGTTTTCTATCCCTCCAGATCCAAAAATTCGGGGTTATAAATGTCACGATCGGGACACCCGCTTTTTGAAGGAGCTTGGCAACCCGAAAATTATAATGCTGAAAATCGATCAGGATCGCATAATCCATTTTCTGCCCCGATAAAAATGTCTCGAATTGTTTAAAAAATGTGGAATAAAATAAAATCTGAGAGACCCGTTCCCACACGCCGATGGCATTGGCCGATGCGATATCCGCTACAAAAACATCTGCAATCTCACGAAGTTTATTGCCGCCGATGGCAAAAAGGGTGAGATCCGGATGAAGACGCTTGAGTTGCGCCGCTAAAAGAGATCCGTAATAATCACCGGAAATCTCCCCGCTTACGATTAGGACATTCATCTACCACTCAACATGAACCACTTGTTCCGTTTCAATTGCCTTTTTGGTCAGGCCACGGGGGGACTCTTTTTTGAGAAATTCTAATAAATAAAGGCCTTCGGGTGTGGTGAACGGCATCTGGAGAATTTCACGTAAGGCTTGGGTGGTATTCATTTCCGACCGGTAAATGGTTTTATAGATTTGTTTAATTTCGGAGATCGCATCGGACGACACCCCACGGCGCTTCAGGCCAACAAGGTTCAAACCGCGAATATACGCCGGATTACCTTCGCAGAGCATAAACGGCGGGACGTCTTGAGAAAGGCGGGAATAACCGCCGACCATCGAGCCCATTCCAATGCGAATAAACTGATGAATGCCGACCATTCCGCCAATGACAGCGCGGTCTTCGATCACGGTGTGTCCGCCTAAATGAACCAGGTTTGTGATAATGACGTCGTTGCCGATATCACAGTTATGCGAAATATGAACGCTGGTTAAGAAGAGATTGTCCGAGCCGATTTTGGTGACATTCTGATTGCCGGTCGCGCGGTTGATCGTGACATATTCGCGGACCACGTTCCGGTCGCCCAGCACAACCCAGCTGGATTCACCGTTATATTTGAGATCCTGAGCTTGAGATCCTAGGACGCATCCGAAGAAAATATGACAATTTTCACCGATGCGGGTCCATCGTTCGATCATGGTGTGCGCTTCGATCACGGTTCCGTTTCCGATAATCA
Source organism: bacterium UBP8_UBA817 (assembly GCA_945888995.1). Classification (GTDB taxonomy): domain Bacteria; phylum Margulisbacteria; class Marinamargulisbacteria; order CAMDBA01; family CAMDBA01; genus CAMDBA01. The sequence continues at coordinate 104,327 of CAMDBA010000001.1, forward strand.
CTTCTTCGCCGATAATCGCATACGGTCCGACCACCACATCTTTTCCAAGGCTGGCACTCGGGTGAACCGAGGCCATCGGGTGGATTTGCGGCTTTGATGGCTTGAGGGTTAAAACGAATAAAAACTTTCCTTCGCAGACCAATTGTCCCTGAACAAGGGCTTTGACAGATACGGTGACATGGGGGTCTTTCTTCTTCGCGATTTCGACTTCCATGCGGATCTGATCCCCGACATAAATCGGCCTGAGAAGACTCATGGAGTCGATGCCGGAAAAACACGCCCGTCGATCCGAGAATGGGGTTTGCCGAGCAAGCAAGGTTTCGGAGGTCTGTAGAAGCGCTTCGATCAACATTGCCGATGGAAATTCAGGCTCGACCTCGCAAGCGCCTGTAAAGAAAGGTTCGTTTAGCGAGACATTTTTAATGGTGATGATGCGTTCTTCATCTTGGCTCAGGATACGATCGATGAGTTTGAATCCGGATTGACGTTCCAACAAATTTCCTCCCCTACGCGCCCCAGCCAAAAGCACGTGTTGGCCGGGGACCCCAATATTATTAGCTTGTTATTTTGGCACTAATTAAAAACGACGCCAATGATTCTTTCTAGAATGGGGTATGCTCCCGACGCTTTTCATCCGAGCATTTTTCATACGCGATATATTTTTCATTCCATTGTGGCATTAATTGGGGCTTACGCCAATTGCCCCCTCGTAAGACAGGACGCTTACTTAGAAGCGGCTTTGTGTTATATTAAGAAATATCGATGTTTACTGAGGCAGCTCGAGTGGAACTTAGTGTGAAAGTTGACACTTTATATGTGCCCACGCCCCCCCTCAAGGAGATGTAAATGAAAAGACATACCACCCCGCTTTTCGCGGCCTTTAGCTCAAGCCGAAACCCGAATATCGATGCTCAAGAAGCGATGGCTCAGGTCTGCAAATAAAACCATGCCTATTATTTATCCGATGTTGGGACGACTCCATTATTTCTACCTGAAAGTTGTACAGAGTTACTCTGAGATTGTTTTTTTACAGAATAAGGTTGTCGGCTTTATCTTACTTGGCCTCAGCTTTTTGAACCCATTTGCCGGTATCGGCGGGCTCATTGCGGTTCTATCGGCTTATTCTTTTGCGGCGCTCTTAGGGTTTAGAAAGAGATTCACGAGCGCAGGCTTTCATATTTACAACCCCCTGCTGGTCGGCTTGGCGATCGGCTCGAAATTTTCGGTAACACCTACTTCACTGCCTCTTCTTGTCATAGGTGGCGTTGTCTCATTTATCATCACACTGTCTCTTGCTCGCTTTTTGACGACGTGTTTAGACTGCCCCGTCTTAAGTTTGCCATTTTCGGCTACCACGCTGCTGATTTATATGGGGATGAGTCAGCTTGGTGTCTTGGGCCTTACTTCACCGCATGGTTATATTGCCCCCGATCTGAGCCCTCTTCCGTATTGGCTCACCGGCTACCTTCACGCACTCGGCAATCTTTTTTTCTTGCCTACTATCATGGTGGGGGCTCTGATTGCCATCCTTTTGATCGCGTCTTCACGGATATTGTTTGCGCTCAGCTTTTTTGGGTATATCCTCGGGTCCTTTCTCCAAGGCTTTTATAGCGGACTACCGACCTCCGGGTTCAATGATCCTAATGGCTTTAACTATGCGCTGAGCGCCATGGCGTTAGGCGGTGTGTTTGTCGTGCCCGGTCTTCGTTCAATCCTTATAGCCACGATCGGCGTCTGTATGACAACACTGGTCCTCAAGGCTACTAATGTTTTTCTGGCACCTTACGGGATACCGGTTTTTACGCTTCCCTTTGCGATAGTCACTCTTGCCTTTATCTCGACGATGAGTGCCGTTCGCTTTTCGGAACGCCCCCAAATCATGAAAGCGACGCCAGAGGAAACCAGGGATCATTTTAAGACTGTTACCGCGCGGTTCAGCCCAGATTTGGCCATTGCATTTCCGTTCAATGAAAACTGGACCGTATGGCAAGGATTTGACGGGAAATGGACCCATCAAGGCCTCTGGAAATATGCGGTTGATTTCGTGATCACCGATCTGAACGGTCGGACATATTCCGCCGACGGAACGCGGCTTGATCATTATTATTGCTACCAAAAACCAGTCTTGTCTCCCGTTCGCGGGCAGGTCATACGCGTAGTAGACTTTCTTCTCGATAATCCGATCGGAACCGTTGATACCCAAAACAACTGGGGAAATTTTGTCCTGATCCGCCACGACTCCGGCCAAATTGTTAAATTGTGTCATTTCACCTATCAGGGGATCGGGGTAAGCGAAGGGACTCATGTGGAAGTCGGAACCTATCTCGGGTTATGCGGAAATTCTGGCTATTCACCCCAACCACATGTCCACCTTCATGTCCAAATGACACCTGAATCAACCAGTCCGACAATTCCGTTCTGCTTTTCGGCCTATATTCATCGGGACCGTTTTTTTACCTATGCCCGACCGAATGAAGGAGAGGTAGTCCACTCCTTTCAAACACTTCCATTCTATGATCAGCTCACGACTTTTATTTTGGACGACGAATTGGACTTTGACGTTTATATGCATGGTCAAAAGGTCGATCGCACCAAAATGCGAGTGGCGATGGCGGAGGATGGGACATTCTATTTCTCGACTAAGAGCTCCAAACTCTACTTTGGGAAATCCTCCGGAACATTTTATTGCTATCACCTCGACGGCTTTGACCCTTACCTCAGAATGCTCTATATGGCGCTACCTAAACTGCCGTTGTCGTGGGAACCCTGCCTGAAATGGTCGGATGTGCTTCCCAATTCGGTGGCACTTACACCGATCCAACGACGCTGTTGGGAATTTATGGCCCTATTGTGGCCCGGTAAAACATCTGCCGACTACTACTTTGTTTCCGAAACGGAAATCGAAGGTGTGATTCACGGCAGATTCTTGAATAAAACGCAACGAACGTATGTTCAGCTCGATCCCTATTTACGCCTGAAGTGTGTTCGATGCGATTTCGGCGAATTAAGGAGGGCCACCACTACCTAAAAAAAGCACGAAAAAACGTCTCAATTATCATTCGAAAGGAGAAAAAACATGATTAAAGAATTTGGAATTAGACTCGCAACCTTACTCATCGTTGCCACTGTTTGGTGTCCTGCTGCGTCGTATGCGCTGAGTATGACGACTGCTGCTTACTATATTCCCAGCACCTATACGACCTCAGCCAAGGCAAATACAAACGTCGGCGGCTTTTACGGGTTTTTCGGTCAGGACCAGCACGCTTTGGAGATTGGATTTGACCAAATTACGTTGGCCTCAACCGGTGCCGCCGTTCAACATAATTACCTCGGCATTTACACCTATTACATGCCGACTTCCGCCTATAAGATCGGCTATCTTCGGATTAACACTCCGACCGACTTTGCCAATATGGTGCTAGTTGGGGGTGAGTGGGATACCTACAATTCTTACGGCTATAAAGACTGGTCGGCAGGCTTGGACGTCTACACGTCATTTTATAACCTCACAACCGGGCGACCTCTTCTTATCCAAGGGACGCCCTCGTATACGAAACACTTTCAAGCCTTTGATTTACCGGGATCATTTGAATTCAATCCTAAATTGAATATCGAGTACAACCTCGGCCAACGTCGGTTCTACAACAATGCGGAACTTGCCATGAAGTACTACATGAACCCTGCTTGGACCTTTGGTGTCCGCTATTGGACCGGAGAATCAGTTTACGGTGTATCAAATGGTGGATTTGTCGTGAACAATACCGATGACGTGGTCAAACAAGGATACGCAATCAACGCAACCTATGCGATCACGCCACAGTTGTCGACGGTTCTGTCGTATCAATCGAATACGATGTCAAATTCGGCCATCTTGGGAGACTTTAGTCAAAACAAGATCTCATACATGCTCATGTACAACTGGTAGAAATTTTAGAAAATTTTTAGAAGGAGACCTATTCAATCATGAAATATCTTATACTATGTTTATTAATCGGAGGCATGGGCCTAAGTATTCCGGCCCATGCAGTACTTAGCTCAGCTGACATCCAAGGTGCTTATTTAAAATCCTATGACGCTGAGAAAAAAGGGAAATTGGACGACGCGGTCAAAGCCCTGGAGTCTGTTACAAAGGACTATCCCAACGGTTACACTCTCAACCTTCGCCTGGCTTATTTGAATTATAAGAACAAAAAGCACCCAGCTGCTTTGGAAAATTATGACAAGGCAAACCAAGCTCTACCTTACTCCCTTGATCCAAAGCTAGGTAAAATGGTAGTTCTTGGCACCCAAGAGCGCTATGCGGACGTCGAAGCTGTGGGATATCAGGTTTTAAACCTGGACTACCTTAACTATTCAGGAAACCTTCGGTTGGCCTATGCATTAAGAATGCAAAAGAAGTATGACATTGCCGAAAAGGTCGCTTTGAAGATGTTGAGTTTGTACCCTGTCGATATTTCGTTCTTAACGGAATATGGCATTCTGCTCTACCTCAAGGATCTTCAAAAATCCAAGAACGTCTTTCAAGACATCTTGATCTTAGATCCTAACAATACGGCGGCAAAAGACTATATCAAGCTCATCGACAAGCTTCTCACGCCGAGCTCGAGTGCAGCAGTGCCAGTTGCAAAACCGGCTGAAGCGACATCTGCTTTCTCCGGAAAAATTAAAAAATAAGATTGGGGTTAGGTTCCATATGGACGCGTTTGACCTACATTATCATCGATTAGAAATATGGAACCTGCTGGCGAAGGAGCTTGAGCTCAACGCCAGCGACACCCTTGATTCGATCTTAACCGAACTCCGGTCCATCGAACGCTATTGGGCGTTTCCCGGACCGGAGGTTCTCGACAAAATCGCGACCTATTATGAGCAAGACAGTATTTATAGGCTTGGGCAATTGGTTACAAATATCATCTCAATGCTGTCATCTCAGTCCTACCGATACCGGACATTTGCCCCATTCTCTACTCCACTTTCACTATTGGATAAGCCCATCCTGGTGGAATCTCCCGATACGCCTCCCGACACTTTTTCAGAACGGCCCAAGAGACCGTATTTCGAGGTCCTCATCGTCCATACGGATCACTCAGCGTATGAGACACGTTTTCGAAAAACACTTCACGAGCTTCAAGGCGAGCATGACGAATTCTTGTATGAACCGATCTTTGTCACCAGCGCCGGAGACGCCCTCACCGCTGTGATGTGCAATCCGATGATTCAGGCTTGTGTGATTTTTGAAAATATTGGACCCGATGATCCGACGTGTCATGTTCTGGCACAGGACTATCGCAAGTTTTTACCAGCATATGAGACGCCCCATCTCGCTCACTCCACCGCGGCTCTCGGAAAAGTACTCCGCGACCTCCGACCGGAACTGGATCTTTACTATATGGCCGAAACCGCCTCTCATCAACTCGATGAGACGATTCGCAGTCGGTTTGACCGGGTCTTCCATGCATCCAGCGTTTTACAAGATTTACATGCTCACCTTTTAAACGGCATCCGTGAACGTTTCTCAACCCCGTTTTTTCACGCGCTTCAGGCCTATAGCCGCAAGCCCGCTGGGGTTTTTCATGCATTACCGATCTCCCGTGCGAATTCGCTGCATGACTCGGCATGGACGCAGGACATGCTTCATTTTTACGGGCGCAATATATTTATGGCGGAGACGTCGGCTACGTTGGGGGGACTCGACTCCCTCCTTGATCCTAAAGGCTGCCTTAAACAATCGATCGAGCTGGCGGCCCGAACCTTTTCTGCCGATAAAACCTATTTTGTCACCAACGGTACGTCCACCGCAAACAAGATCGTGTTACAGGCGACGTTATGCCCGGGCGACATTGTATTGCTTGCATCCGAGAGTCATAAATCGATTCCCTACGGTCTTTTGCTCTGCGATGTTATCCCCATTTTTCTAGAATCCTATCCTATCTGCACACATGATTTATCCGGTGCCGTGAGCTGTGACCGGATCAAAGACGTCTTGCTCGACCTAAAACGTCAAGGCCTACTTTCACGTGTAAAACTGATCTCTCTGACGAATTCGACCTTTGACGGCATTCTTTATAATGTCAAAAAATTTATGATGGAAATTCTCGCAATTAAGCCGGATATTATTTTTCACTGGGATGAGGCCTGGTTTGCCTATGGTGGGTTTAATCCCCTTTATCACCACCGAACGGCTATGAATTCGACAAATCGGCTCAAGCAACAGTTTAAGGACCCTGCCTACCAAGCCTTTTTCGACGTATGGAATGCCCGCTTTTCTCAGCTCGACCCGACTTCACGCAGCACCTGGGACCAACCGCTTTTTCCTGATCCCAGCCAAGTAAAACTGCGCGTATATGTCACACAATCGACTCATAAGACTCTTTCTGCGTTTCGGCAGGGATCGATGATTCATATAATAGATGATGCTTTTGAGGCTCCCCGGTTTGTTGAATCCTACCGGATGCATACTTCAACTTCACCGAACTATCAGATTTTGGCTTCACTCGATATCGGACGGCGCCAGGTCGCATTGGATGGTTTTGAACTGGTTAAAAAAGCCGTTTATATCGCCTCAAAAATTCGCTGCAGTATTCGAGAATCCGAGACTCTACAGCGTTATTTCACTCTATTGGAAGACCATGACCTCGTTCCCGAAGCTCATTTTTCACGCGATTGTGTGAAGGCACCTTCCGGTGAATACGCAAGGCTCTTTAGCCGCTGGCAGGACCAAGACTTTGTGGTCGATCCCACGAGGATCACCTTAGACATTCGCAAGACGGGCATGTCAGGACCTAGTTTTAGAGAATTGTTGGCTACTCGTTACAACCTTCAGGTCAACAAGACCTCTCGCTTTACGGTTTTATTTATCGTAAATATCGGGTCTAATCAGGCATCTGCTGAGTATTTGGTGAGGATTTTACGTGAAATCGCCGCCACCCTATCCACAGCTCCCGCCGATCATAGCGCCGCCGCTCTACACACCGCGGCATTAAGCCAAAGTCGCAAGTTCTACTCTGCATTTCGGGCATTCGGAACCGAGTCCTGGCAAGGTGTCTACCTCCGAGATGCCTATTATCAAGCCTACCAAACTGACGCAACCGAGCATATACTTCTTGACCAGGATGCGCTCCTTATTCCTTTTGGCGATGCTCCGCTTATATCCGCCGGATTTGTCACGCCATACCCGCCGGGATACCCTATTCTTGTCCCAGGGCAGATCGTCACCTTGGACATTCTTGAGTATCTGATGAGCCTCCAAACACCCGAAATTCACGGTTATATCCCGAGTGAGGGACTAAAAGTATTCAAACCTAGCTATCTTGCCACCTTAAAACAGAAAGTCGAAAGTAATGCCATCATCACCCCCATTTCCTCTTAAAAGTTTCCGGCAAATCAAGACCTACTGGGCGAAGAACCGCGTGCCGTTCTATTTTATCAGCGGGACAGTTTTTAATCTCATGAATTTCGATCAATGGGTTCGACGGTTTACATTTATCCCATTTATTGATGTGGATGATGCTCGCAATAGAGCCGTATTCTGTCCCGACACACAGGGCTTTACGATGTTCCGATCTTCGGAAGAGTTGGTGAAATACCTGCTCGGACATAAGTCCGTTATAGAAAAAATCGCCCGGGATCGCCGTGGTTTGCCTGAATCGGAGAAAAAGAGTCAAGCCTTGTTTCTGTTTTTTGACTCAGAAGTCGAGGAGATCTGTGCCCAACTGGGAATAAATCGCTGTATGTCTGGGCATAAAATTTCAAAAATGCTAGACAACAAAATCGTCACCACTCAACTCGGTAATAAAGTCGGGGTGAAAAGCGTTCCAAATGTTCTGGCTCACGTCGATAGCTATAAAACCTTAAAACGTTTGGCCCAGATCCACCACCTCAGTGACGCGCTTGTGGTCCAAACTGCATACGGAGATTCGGGTAAAACCACCTACTTCATCCAAAACGAAGACGACTATAACCACTATCGCACTTATATCGAACGTGAATCTCAAGTCAAAGTTATGAAGCGTATTTCATGTTCTAGCCTTGCGATTGAAGCGTGTGCAACACGGTGTGGAACGTTTGTAGGGCCTTTAATGGGAGAGCTGATCGGGGTTCCGTCTTTGACACCTTTTAAGGGAGGATGGTGCGGCAATGATACGAATCCTCGTTTATTTTCCGATGAGATACGGACCCAGGCGCAAGCGATGACGGTTCGCCTTGGCAATGCCCTATACAAAAAAGGATATAAGGGATGCTTCGAGGTCGACTATTTAATCGATCGGGAATCCGGAGAGCTTTATCTCGGAGAGTTAAACCCTCGGATCAGCGGCATCACTGCTTTAACGACTTTCTCTGCAAAAGCGCCCGACATGCTTCCGCTTTTTCTCTTTCATCTGATGGAGCACACAGACGTTGAGTTTGACCTTGATCCTGAACTATTCAATAAAATCACCCGTCATCGCGCCAGTCTTAGCGGCGGGGGCCAACTAATCTATAAATATACCGGGCATGATCTTAAGATGATCGACTCAGCGCCAGTCTCTGGTGTTTATCAACTCGATGAAAAGGGCATGCTTATTCTTAAGACAGAAAGTACAAAACGAGAAGAGGCCGTAGGCCATAACGAGGTTTTTTTAATGCGGCTAATGAAAGAAGGCGAGTATGCATATAAAGGGTGTGATTTGGCCATTTTGTTCGTCAATACACCTCTCTTAGGGCCGAAATTTGGTCTTACTCCCGCCGCAAGGCGTTGGATTTCAGCTGTAAAAATGGCTTATCAAATCCGCCCCCTTACCCTCGAAGAACAGGCCATAGTCGACCGTTACACCAACCCCGGTGTCAGGCTTAAAGGAGGTTAGGTGATGACATCAGGATTACATAAACGGTTTCGATCTGTTTCGGAAGTGCACCCGAATCAGCAATGGGAACACCTCTACCAGGCCTCAAAGTCTCACTATATTCAGTGGTTCTTAAAAGAAGGGGAGTTTAACCGTCCGAGTTATCGTGAGTGTGCCCGGGCTTTGGAGACCTATATGCCGGAACTCGTGCCGATGTGGAAGCACTTGGTCACTCTGTCCGGTGGCGGAGATCTTAATGCGCGGATGTTGAGTTTGTATTGTCATACACCTTTTGCATCTGGATGTTCCCAGGCCGTCTGGACACGGTATCAGCCAATTTTAGTCCGGAATTATGACTACGATATTAACAAATGTGAAGGCCTTATTTTGAAGAGCCGTTGGCATGATACGGAGGTCATCGGGTCAACAGATTGTCTATGGGGAATTTTGGATGGCATGAATGCCCATGGACTTGCGGGGTCGCTATCATTTGGCGGACGTGATGAGATCGGTGCGGGGTTTGCCATCTCTCTGATCCTCCGCTATGTTCTGGAATTTTGCAAAACGACCGAAGAGGCAATCGCTGCGCTTTGCCGAATCCCGTCTCATATGGCATATAACGTGACGCTTTTAGATGCGAATTCACACGTTACAACCGTGGAGATTTCGCCTATGGGCCCACCTGAAATCACCAATCATCCTGTTTCAGTGAACCATCAGGGCGAGTTTGAGCTCACCGAGTACACGAAGTTCTGTCGATCTTACGAACGGGAACAAGTTTTATATGACCGGCTCTACGACCCTTCGATCACACTCGAGTCTTTTGTGAACGGGTTCGAATACGCCCCGCTTCGCGTGACCGAATACGGACAGGGGCTTGGTACATTATATACCGCCGTCTACAACCCATCGTTACGTGCAATGGAATATCGGTGGCCCAACCACAAACGGCTCTACCAATCTTTTAACGCGTTTGACGAGGGAGAAGTCGACGTTCGGTATTAATCGAGATACAACCATTCCCGACTTGTTTTTACGGAGGCAAACAAGGCCTTGAGGGCATCTCTATCTTTTGTTTGGATTAAGAATTCCAGCGCTTCGAGACGGTTTTTGATGATGGTGATTTCGTTTAGGATTTCGTTAGAATTATAAAAACACACGTCTGCCCCCCATTCCGGTGCAGATTCGGCCACGCGGGTCACATCATAAAAGCCGGAACTGATGACTTGTTTGAGAAGGGTACGATCGGTGTTTGATAACGTCTGAGTGGCCTGAACGGTTAAGCCAGACATCAAATATGGCACGTGCGAGGCGTATGCCATCAGCCGGTCGTGAGTGTCTGCGGCGAGTTCGACCACACGGAACCCGAGGGATTCAATAAATGATCTAAATTCCCGGTACCGGGGGTCTGGATTCGGAACCAGGATGTAGGTTTTACCGTCGAATAAACCGGCGTCCGCATGACCGACACCTGTTTTTTCGCTACCTGCCATTGGGTGGCCGCCGATGAAGAGCTGGGACGAGCCGAGCCCATAGGCGTGCTCACAGATTTCTTTTTTTGTACTGCCCACATCGGTGATGAGGAGGGGATGCTTGAATTTAGAAACGAGTTGGGTCACGGTGGCAGGAATGTCTTTTATAGGGGTGCATACAAACACCAAGTCAACATCGGGGTCCAAGGCGTCCAGAGAGGTTCCGCCTGCGTCGATCATGCCCATCGTTTTGGCCGTCACGATCGTATCTGCACTGCGGGCAACCGCCGTCACCTTGACCTCGGGAGTCGCTTCCCGAATTCTTCGCGCCAACGACCCCCCGATCAGACCAAGTCCGACAAATCCGATAGACCGATACGCGCTAGGCATGAACAGACTGCTTTGCCGCCTGGTCGGGTCTGAGCCGGCTCGCGTCTTTCAGGTAAACAGGGACCATATCGGACTGTGCCTTCTCGGTGTTCACGTGAACCAAAACCCGGATGCATTTTTCCAGGCTTCCAGGAACCGAGATTTCGTTAAAACAAAGAAGTGGCGTATCCACCCATCCCATTTTTCTGGCTGCTAGAGCGGGAAACTCCGCATTCAAATCCTGGGTAATCGAAAAAAAGATCGAGGCAATATCCGGTACTTCGAGTCCGTTTTTCGCGATCATTTCCTCTAATAACAATTGGGTCTCGGCCAAAATATCTTCTTTGGTATTGGCCTGGCAGACGATGGCGCCTCTAATTCCTCTCAAAAACATAGCTTAACTCCTTTACTAAAGCATCTATAAATGACTGTTTATCATAGATTATACCGGTTTTCTGACGCAATGACGTAGCAATCAGACGTAATGGTTTGGGAAAGCGCACTTGATTTAAATTCAACCCAATACCCACTACTACAAATCTCGGTGTTCCGGACCCACCTGCCGTTTCGATGAGAATTCCACCGCATTTTTTGTGTTCTAAGATAATATCGTTCGGCCACTCCATCTGAACGGAAATACCGGTTAGCTCACCAATGAGACGAACCAGATATTCCCCGATTTTTGTATGATATAGGTCCAGCAAGGCAAAATCAAACGTCGCAGGTCTCAGAAGCAGGCTAAAGTACAAGCCACCTTCCGATGCAGAATACCAGGTTCTTCCTTTGCTGCCTCGCCCTTTGGTTTGCCGATCGGCCACGATGGCGAGGGGAACGGTTTCGACATAGGCTTCGAGGCGTTTCGCCATTTCATTGGTCGAATCGACGCTTTGCAAGTACAGAACCGAATTCTCGTTTTCTGTGCTCATGCGGGCATGATTCCGGCGGTGATCAGATCACGGTTGATTTGGGTGATTAAGGCATCTTTATTCGGGAATTTTTCTTCACCGCGGATTTTTTCTTGGATAAATACTTTTAAGTGTTGGCCATATAAATCGCCTTCGAACCCATGAATATATACCTCCACTGCGACCGGATGACGCGTCTCAAACGTGGGTTTGCGACCGATATAAATCATCGCGGGCCATTGAACGAACTGATGAAGAACGTATCCGGAATACACCCCGGACTGAGGAACGAGTTTATTTTGAGGCAACTTCAAATTTGCAGTCGGAAATCCTAATTGGCGGCCCATTCCCTGTCCTGCGACGACTTCGCCGATCATCAAGTACGGATGCCCCATGAGCTTTACGGCATGGTCAAAGTGATCCGATTCGAGTTCTTTTCGGATGAAGGAGCTTTTGACGATCTTGCCGTACAGGCTATAGGCCGGCACTTCGATCACGTCAATATGATGCTGAGAAGCCCATTGGCGTATGAGGGCGACATTTCCTTTTTTTTGTTTTCCGAATTGGAAATCGTATCCGACGACTAAGGTCTTTGGCTTCAGGATACCGCCGATAAAACGGTCCAGAAATTCCAACGGTTCCAGCATCGCTAAGGTCCGGTCGAACGGCAGAATTAAGAGAGTCTTCATCCAATAACGAAGCTCTCGTAATGTGGTCAGGCGTTTGAGATTGGGGGTTTTACCAAGGCTTAATGCCGGATGCGGGTCAAAGGTCAGAAGGTGCGAACAGTGGTTTTGGATCTGAGCGTGTCCCAGGTGCATGCCGTCGAACATTCCCAATCCCAAAGCACGGATGTTCTGTTGTTTCAGCCCTCTGATCCTGTTGTTAGTCATGAGCGGTATTAAATAATCCTTTTTGAATTGTGTCTAATGAAAGTTCCCCATATCCAATGGCATTCGCGACATCAAATTCGCCGATTTTGAGCCGGGCAAGATCTTTGGCGTAGGCCCCGACACCCAGCTCCTGTCCGATGTCATGGACTAGTGAGCGGATATAGGTTCCTTTTGAACACTCTACGGTAAAAATCACCTGAGGATGCGGTGCGTCAATAAATGCATCGACCGCAATCGAGTAAATATGAACTTCCGTCGCGGCCTTTTCAACGGTAATGCCTTTTCTGGCCAGTTCATATAAACGCTTTCCGCCGACTCTTCGTGCGGAGAAATCCGGCGGCACCTGATGAGACTCCCCCACTTTTGACATAATCGCCTTGATAATGAGTGCTTTTGACAATGACACGGGAGATTGCGAAGTTAGTTGACCGAAGGCATCATAGGTATCCGTAGTCATACCCAGTACCATCGAAACGCGATATTGTTTCGGTAGCGCCTGGAACATATCGATCTGACGAGTAAACGTTCGGCCGAGCGCCACAATGAGCAATCCCGATGCAAACGGATCCAACGTTCCCGCATGTCCCACCCGTTTAACTTTGGTGATACCGCGGATACGGCGAATGGCATTAAATGACGTGGGTCCGACCGGCTTTTCGATCAGTAAAAACCCATTCGACTCAGCGTTAGACACTACGGCTCAACGTCTCCCGAAGCGCATTTACCACCTGGCCGGATACTGTTTCCAATGTTCCCGGTAAGGCAAGACCGGCTGCTTTACGGTGTCCGCCGCCGCCGAAGGTGGCCGCAAAATCTGCGACGTTAAAATCGGTTTTGGAGCGGAGGTTTATTTTTATCGTCCCGGCTGAATGCTCCCGGAAAATTAAGACGATGTCCAATTCCGCCAACCGCCGCACAAGATCCAAGACCTCATAACCAAACGGCGCAACGACTTCGGGCAGCAGACAGTAGCCATATCTGAGCTCAGTATCGATGATTAAGGAATTCAAGCCGACTTTGATCGCTTCAAAGGCAGCCAAGGGTAACTGTTCATACATCGTATGGTAAATATGAGCGGTTTTTGCGCCCGATTCGACGAGACGCGCAGCAGACCTAAATGTCTGAGCGGAGACATTGCTATGCGCGAATCCACCGGTATCAAATAAAATCGCGGTGTATAAACAATTGGCCATGTCTTCGGTAATCGGCCAATCAAATTCCTTAAAAATACACGACAATAACTCGCCCACAGACGACATACCGGACACGTAATTAGCCTGCCCAAAATAGGTATTATCTTGATGATGGTCGATGTTAATCCAATACGCATCTGGATTGACCTGGTCCAGCTGACGAATGCGGTCCAGATTCGAGGCATCTAATGATATCACGGTGTCATACGTATATCCGGAAGGAAGCGCAGTCACAATCTCGTCGGAATCCGGCAAGAATTCCGCGTGTAGCGGCAACGTATCCGGCACCCAGATCAGCACTTGTCGGCAGAGACGTTTTAATTGCTGATACATCGCCAAACATGACCCGATCGCATCGAAATCCGGATCACGGTGAGTGACAATCACGAAGCTGCGAAGAGGATCTGTTAAGAGAGAGCCAATCTCTCTTAGATCAGCGTTCGGCATCTTCTTTGGAAATTTCGTTAATTCGGGCCACCAGAGCCGCTGCTTTTTCGATGGTATCATCAAAAATAAAGCGCACGCGGGGAATCTGTTTCATCCTGATTACCCGGCCTATTTCACCCTTGATGTAGCCTGCGGCTGTGCTCAGAAAACTACGGGTCCGTTTTTTATCTTCATCGGATCCGATTTGGCTGTAAAAAACTTTGGCCACGGAAAAGTCTTTATCGACTTCAACCTTGGTCACCGTAATAAAGCCGACTTTCACCGGATCCAACTGCCGGTGAATAACCTGGACTATCTCGCGTTTAAGGAGTTCTTCAACTCGATCGATACGTGCCATGTCGGCCTACTTTCGTTTCTTTTCCCTTATATCGAAGCAGACGATGATATCGCCTTCTTCATATTCGTGGAAACCATCCGCCACAATACCGCATTCAAATCCGGTCGCGACTTCTTTCGTGTCTTCTTTGAACCGTTTTAATGATTCCATTTTACCCCGGAAGATTTCTTTTTTGTTGCGTAGAATCTTCATTTTTGAGTTCCGAACAGCTGTTCCGCTGGTAACATAACACCCTGCGATTACGCCGACACGAGAGAATCTGAATAACTGCCTGACTTCCACACGAGCCGTTTCATATTCTTCGAATTCGACTTTAAACAGACCTTCGATAACAAGTTTAACGTCATCAACGATGTCATAAATAATTTTATATCTCTTGATCTCAATGCCTTCTTCGTCGGCGATTTTCTGAGCTTCAGGATTAACAGAGACTGCAAACGCTACGACAATCGCAGATGAGGCTTTTGCCAACATAATGTCATTTTCATTGACAGGTCCCGTTGCGGAATGCAGAACGGTTACGGCTACGTCTTCGCTTGGAATCTGTGCTATCGAGGCTAAAATAGCCTCTAGCGATCCGTTTACGTCGGCCTTCACGATTAAGTTCAGCTTCCGTACGCCACCTTCTTCAATCTGTTGAGACAGAGATTCGAGGGACATGGCTTTGCCGGCGCTGGCATTCAGATTTTTCTCCTCTAATAAGCGTTCTTCGGCTAATTGACGGCATTCACGTTCTGTTGCCATCACTTCCAGGATATCTCCCGGACGCGGCACTTCGGAAATACCCATAATCTCAACCGGCATTCCAGGCGTGACTAATGTTAGGGGTTTACCCAAATCATTCAGAAGCGCCCGTGCTTTTCCGGCAATATGGCCGATAACAAAATTATCTCCGACACGCAGCGAGCCTGATTTAATCAATACCGTTGCAACCGGACCTTTTTTACGGGACAGGCGGGATTCGATAACCACGCCTTTTGCCGGATTATGATGGTTAGCCTTGAGCTCAAGGGTATCGGCAAGAAGGAGGATCAGCTCTAAGAGTTCATCAATTCCTTTTTTTGCCTTAGCGGATACCGGAACAAAAATGGTGGTACCACCCCAATCTTCGGACACCAGCTCATGCTGTGCCAATTGCTGCTTACACATTTCGATGTCGGCTTCGGGTTTATCTACTTTATTAAGGGCTACCAAGATCGGCACGCCCGCCGCTTTTGCATGGTGAATGGCTTCGATGGTTTGAGGTTTGCAGCCTTCTTCGGCCGCGACAACCAGAATCGCAATATCGGTCACCTGAGCGCCTCTGGCACGCAAGGTCGTAAAGGCAGCGTGACCGGGAGTATCTAAAAAGGTCAGCTTACGGCCTTTGACTTCGACCTGGTACGCCCCGATATGCTGGGTAATACCGCCAGCTTCTTTTGCCACGACGTTGGTCATACGAATAGTATCTAATAAGAGGGTTTTTCCGTGATCGACGTGTCCCATAATGGTAATAACAGGCGCACGATCAGTCATCGCGTCCGGATCGCGTTCCATGTCATCTTCATGCATTTGATCAAGCTGATCCCGGATCGAGGAAGAGAACTTTGAAATCGGCTTAATCGACGACTCGATATCCAGATCAATTTCTAATCTTTCCGCGATTTCTTTAGCGGTCTGGGCATCAATTTCGGAATTAAGGGTTAACGACAGCCCCATTTGAAGCAAACACTTCATAATATCGGGAAGACGAACGCCTAATTTAGACGCTAATTGGGTAATAGTGAGGGAGCGTTCATTCAAAACGATTGTGCCGACTTCATCGGAAATGGCATTTTTCTTATCGTCTTTTTTAACGCCTTTAAATAATTCACGGACGGTCTGAACGACATCATCTTCTAATTTAGTAGATGATGACTTAACTTTGACATCAACTTCATGTAAGAACTTGATAAAGTCTTTATTAGACCGGCCTAACTCTTTTGCTAAATCCTGAACTTTCACTGGCTAATTGATTCCTTTATTTTGGTGGCTTGTTGCTTACTGACCCAGGCAGACCCGTCTTTTGCGGGAATTCCCAATGCTTTAGCCTTTTCCACCATTTGTTTAACAGTAAGATTCAATCGCTTTGCTAAGACTGAAAGCTTGATCTCATCTTCTTCCATCACTTCTTCACCCAGGTACACTTCCTGAGCACTTAAGACGTCTTTTTGAGCCCGTTCCGCCTGAACCTGACCCAGATTCTCCGGTTTCGGCGCAGCCGCTTTCGGCTTTGGTTGAGGAGCCGGCGCTTTTCTTGCAGGGACCGGTTTCGGCTGAGCTCTAGGAAGCTTCGGAGCCGCCATTGCAAAATCATCGATCGCAGGCGCTTGAACTGCTGCAGGAGCTGCGACCGGAGGTGCAACTTTTTCTACTTTTTCAGGCGCTTCAACCGATTTTTTTACGATTACAGGCTCAACAACAGCCTTAAGCACAGGTTCAATGTCAGGCGCTTCAACCGGCAATTCCATCTTAGGTTCTTCAATCTGCGTTACTTCAGGCTCGATCGCCTCGATCACTTCGGGCTCAGGCGTCGGTTCTTCAATCGGCATGGCCTTTAGACGGGCAGCTTCTTCCTGCTTTAACTTTTCTTTATCCAGTTTGATTTTCTCAACAATCGACAACTGAAGTTTTTCCCTGATTTCAGGGGCACGTTTGGCGAATTCTTCTTCGCTCAGAATATCGAGCTTCCATCCGGTCAACCGGACAGCCAGGCGAACATTAATCCCGAATTTACCTATGGCCAATGACAACTGATCTTTTGGCACCGATACTAACGCGGTTCGCTCTCTCTCGTCGGTGATAATGACTTCAGAGATTTTTGCCGGTTTAAGAGAATTTGAAATGTAGGTTCTGGGATTTTCGTGATATTCGAGAATATCGATTTTTTCGTTTCCGAGTTCTTTGATAATCGATTGAATACGGCCACCCATAGGTCCGACGCATGTTCCGACCGCGCCGATGCTAGGGTTATTGGTTTTTACTGCGATTTTCGAGCGCTTTCCGGCTTCACGGGCTACGCCGACAATTTCGACGATTCCATCTTGAATTTCAGGAATTTCAACTTCGAATAACTTCTTCAAGAGTCCAGGATGTGATCTCGACACGTGAATAAACGGCCCACGAGGGGTTTTATTTACTGCGACCAAATACAGTCGGATCTTGTCTTTAGGATGAAATATTTCATCGGGAATCTGATCGTTAGGCCCCAGGATCGTTTCTGTCCGTCCCAGATTAATCAGAAAATTTCGGTTTTCAATTCGCTGAACGGTGCCGGTGATGATCTGGTCTTCCTTGACCTTAAACTCATCATAAATCCCGTTCTTTTCCGCTTCACGAATCCGTTGGATAATGACCTGCTTCGCAGTCTGTGCGGCAATTCGTCCGAAATCCGCCGGGGTGACATCGATCACCAAATCTCCGCCGACTTTAGCGGTCGGATCTACTTTTTTGGCACCCGCTAAGTCAATTTCGATCTCGGGATCTTCGACGGACTCAACAATATGCAGCCGCTGGTAAATGGATGCTTCGCCGGTTTCTTGATTGATAACGGCTTCCAGCAAGGTTTCTTCCGTGAATTTTCTGCGGCAGGCAGAAACCAATGCCTGTTCGATTGCCGAGGTTAGAACTTCTTTAGAAACGCCTCGTTCAGACTCAATTTGAGCCGCAACTTGTAAAAAATTGTCGATCACTATCATAGATCTTTTTTCCTTAAAATAGTGTGATAGAAATTAAAAAAGTGGGTCTCCCCACTTGTTTAAAAGCTTTGAGTGATAAGCTTAAACCCCTGCTAAGCCATCAGGATCTTAGCATAAATTCAAGCTCTACGACAAGACGCTTCGGCCTTTCTTTTCCCCATCATACTGAGAAATTATCCCCTTTTTCTCCAGTTCGTCCATTAAACGCGCAGCCCGGTTATATCCAATTCTGAGCTTTCTCTGCAAATAGGATGTCGAGGCATATTGGGTGTTTTTTACAATTTCTTTGGCTTCGTTAAACAATTCGTCGACTTGCTCTTCGTTCGAATCACCGGACGATTCAAGCGGTTCGATATCGATAATCTCGTTCAGATAGGCCGGTTCACCCTGAATTTTCAAGAAATCTACGACGTTTTTCACTTCTTTTTCACTTAGATATACACCCTGGACGCGGGCCGGTTTCGGCGCACCGACCGGAGAATAGAGCATATCCCCTTTTCCAAGGAGCTTTTCTGCGCCAGGCATATCGAGAATCGTTCGTGAGTCTATTTGGGATTGCAAGAAAAATGAGACCCGGGACGGCACGTTTGCTTTAATCAATCCCGTCACGACATCCACACTAGGACGCTGCGTTGCAATCACCAGATGAATGCCTGTTGCGCGGGACATCTGAGCCAGACGGCAGATAGTGTTTTCCACTTCCTGAGACGCCACCATCATCAAGTCGGCCAACTCATCGATAATGACAACGATGTACGGCAGCCGTTGCGGCACAAAAAATGTTTCAACAGGCTGTCCATCCGGATTGACGAATTGGTCCAGCTTCGCCTTTGCCAGCTCATGACTGGAGAGATTAAGGGACGCAATTTCTTCGATCCGGGAGTTATAGCCGTCGATATGCTTCACGCCGATCCGGGAAAATTCTTCATATCGCCTCTCCATTTCACTAAGCGCCCATTTTTTGAGCGTTGCCGCCGCCTTGTGCGGATCGGTGACAACAGGTGCCAGGAGGTGTGGAATGCCTTCATACATACTGAGCTCGACTTTTTTAGGGTCGATCATCAGGAACTTCACTTCTTCCGGCGTCGCTCGTAATAAAATCGACAGAATAATGGCATTAATACAGACACTTTTTCCGGATCCCGTCGCACCGGCAATAAGAACGTGCGGCATTTTTGCTAGATCCATCAGGATCGGCTCTCCGGTAATCGTTAATCCGATGGCGGCGACGACTTTGGATTTCCGCTCAAAAAAGTCGGTCTTTTCGATAATCCTGCGCATATTAACCGTCTCGACATTTACATTTGGCACCTCGATTCCGATCAGGGCTTTGCCGGGAATAGGCGCTTCGATACGGACATCGGTGACGGCGAGTTTGAGGGCGATATCTTTGGATAAAGCGGTGATTTTGCTAATTTTGACGCCGTCTCCGGGCTGAAGTTCATACCGGGTAACGGATGGGCCTGGCGTGATATTGACCACTTTGGCGTCCACCTGGAAACTCATCAAGGCTTCTTCCAAAATTTTTGCGCGTTCCTGTTGCTGAATTTTTTGCTTGGCTTTGCTGCCGGCATTTTCGTATTTTTCCAACAAGTCGATCGGCGGGAATTCGTAATTATGGTAAGTCAATGACGCCGGCGGCGTATACACCGGCCGGGCTGTAGGGACTTCAGGTTCAGATTCTTCTTCCTCATCATCGAGGTCGTCAAATTCCGGAAGCTTAAACGGCCGGTCAGTCGGAGCAGAGGGTTCGTCGTCTTTTGGGGACGGTTCCGGCTTTTCTTTTTTTCCGAACAATTTGAAGCTTTTCTTCAACGAACGACTCACCTGAACGTCAGATACAGGTTCAAACGCATACTGATTCGCAGGCTGATCGGACCACCAGCGTTGCCAGAGTTTTTTGATTGAAAAATTAAAGATGAGAATTCCGGATAATACCCACGTCACGCCCAGTAAAATCGCCACTCCCCAAATCCCGATGATTTTATACAAGGCGAATAACAGGAACGACCCGACTACGCCACCGCCGTTTTGGGCATATGTAAAATCGATTATCGGGGAAGTTCCCACACCGTAGAGTTCCAACGCCACCAAGCATGCCAGAAAACATGCCAAGCAAGCCCGCTTAACAATGATGCTTTTACGCTCTAAAAACGGGACAAATCCAATGAGGCCGACCCACAACAGAAAAAACGGCAGCCAGTAGATCCCGGAGCCGATGATTTTTTTTGCTGCAGTCTGAACCAGAAATTGACCCACAAATCCCGTCAATTGCGGAAATGCCGCCGACACGCCTAAAAATAAGGCGAGACATAATAGGACAATCGATTTAATTTCAGCTTTTATTGACGGTTCCGGCCGGGGCGCGGATTTACGTTTTATTGAAGGAGATTTTGCCATGACGCTTGATAAGCCTGCCCCTCTCTAAGGCTAAAGAGGGTTACCCAAAAGGGGTATAGTGAAGTCCTTATTGCATACTTGCTTTGGCTTGTTCGACATCTTCGAACAGACCGATGTTACGCTTAATCATACTGACCATGCCAGACGCATCCAAAAGTTTCACGACCTGTGGTTTCGTACAGACGATATTTAAAGCACCGTTGGAACGGGCAACTTTTTTAGCAGCAATGGCGATGGTGCCTAATCCCACACTATCGACATAGGTGGTATCTTCTAAATTCACGATGAGTTTGAAGACCTGCTGATTGTCGATCACATCGGTAAAAGTGTCGTTCAGCTTCGGCGCATTGTAATCATCGAGCTCGCCCGATACGGTTAAAATTATCATATCCCCATCGCGGGTCAATTTAATATCTAGTTCTAAAGTCATATCGGTCCTCCTTAATGGGTCTATAGTCTAGCATTATACAAAACAGGGGTGCATGAAGCCAGCATCTGTTACGCGGGCTGAATCCGGCTCCAACGGGTTCCTTCTTTACTGTCTTCCAATTGAATCCCCATCCCCAATAATTGAGCACGGATTTCGTCGGATCTTTTGAAATCTTTTTCGGTGCGGGATTTATTTCTTTCATCAATAAGCTGAGTGATCTCATCCGATATCTCATCAACCGGAGAAGATGAAGATAAGTCCGAGAAAAACAACCCTAAGATCGCACCTAGTTTTCCCAGCAATGCGGAGCCACGCTTTTCTCTGTGAATAAATTTATTCAATTCGAATAAAATACCGACCGCCCCTGCAAAGTTAAAATCATCGTTCATCGCATCCAGAAACCGGGCATTAAATCCCGACAGGTGCGCATCCGACGCGATATCCACGGCAGGATCTGCGTGGACCGGAAATGTCGCCAAGGTTTTATGAAGCCTGGTCAGAGAAGAGAAGGATTCATCGAGACCGTCTTTTGAGAAATTAAACGGGGTCCGGTAATGCGATCTAAGCAGATAAAATCGCAATACTTCGCCCGCATACTCGCCTAAAATTTCCCGAATGGAATAGGTATTCTTTTTGGACTTGGACATTTTTTCGTCGTTAATGGTGACGAATCCGTTATGCACCCAATATTTGGCGAACGGCTGGCCGGTATGCGCTTCGGACTGGGCGATCTCATTTTCGTGGTGAGGGAAGATCAAATCTTCGCCGCCGCCATGGATGTCGATAGTCGGGCCTAATTCGTGAATAGCCATAGCCGAACATTCGATATGCCAGCCAGGCCGGCCGGCACCCCAAGGGCTTTCCCAGGCAGGTTCTCCGGGTTTTGACGGCTTCCATAGAACAAAGTCCGCAGGATTCCGTTTTTGATCCGACACGTCGACCCGCGCACCTGCAACGAGGTCATCGAGAATTTTTTTGGACAATTTTCCGTATGGAGGAAAGGCTTCCACCGAATAACAGACGTCGCCGCTCGGGGTGATATATGCAGCATTTTTGTCTAATAAAGACTGAATAATTTCAAAAATCTCGGCCATATGGCCGGTTGCGCGAGGGTATGAATCCGCCCGTTGGATATTGAGCTGATCCATATCGTCAAAATACGCCTGGATCATGGTCTCGGTCAGCTCCGTCACTGACATATCTTTTAGTGCGGCGCGCTGGATAATCTTGTCATCAATATCAGTAAAATTCTGAACATAGCGAACCTGGTAGTTTCGGGCCGTCAGATATCGACGGATAGTATCAAATACCACGTAGGCTCTGGCATGTCCGATATGGCAATAATCATACACCGTGACACCACAAACATAAAAAGACACCTGGCCTTCTCGAAGCGGAATAAACGGCTCTTTTTGACCGGAGAGAGTATTAAATACGCGGATTGCCATTAGTATGTGTGCTCCTCATCAGGATATCGTCCGTTGATAACATCTTGTTTAAATTCAGAAATCGCTTTTTTGGTCTCGTCATATAGCGACGCATAACGTTTTACAAATTTAGGGGACACGCCGGTCTGATACCCCAGCAAATCATGCGTCACCAAAACCTGCCCATCGCAATCGGGACCTGCCCCGATACCAATGGTCGGAATGGCTAATTGCGACGAAATAAATGCCGCTAGCTCACGTGGAACCATTTCCAACACAATTGAAAATACGCCAAGTTTTTCTAATTCTTTGGCCAATAGCAACATGCCTTCGGCTTCGTCTGATTTTTTACCGCGAATCTTGTACCCGCCGATCCGATAGACGGACTGTGGAGTAAATCCGATATGGCCCATGACCGGAATCCCGGCTTCGATGACGGCCTGAATAAACGGCAAACTATGGGCATCAAACGATTCCATTTTCACAGCCTTAGCGCCACCGGTCTGAATCAAGCGACCGGCATTCTCGACCGCGGTCTGTGCCGATGTGTGATAGCTCATAAACGGCATATCTGCGACCAGAAGCGCCTTCGGGTTTGACCGAGCAACCGCCTGGGTATGATGCAGCATATGGTCCATCGTCACACTCACGGTGTTTTCAAATCCCAAGACCACATTTCCAACCGAATCACCCACCAGAATTACGTCAACGCCGACTTCATCCAGAATCGCTGCCATCGATGCATCGTAGGCCGTTAGCACCACGATCTTTTCTTTCGCCGCTTTCTTTTGAATCAAGCTAACCGGTGTAACAGGATATTTTTTCATAGGTTGGCTAGAATACCTAACTTTAAAAGGGTTGCCAATCGTTACGATGACGGGCCAGATAGATCCAGGTTCAGAAACGAAGACTTGGGAGACTCGCTATAAAGATCAAAGAGGCGGGTTTCCAGCGCTTCTTTATTGAGGAAGCGTGTGAGATTGCCGTTTTCAGCCAGAGAAATGGTGCCGGTTTCTTCCGAAATGACGATGACAATCGCATCCGAAATTTCGGTTAATCCGATCGCCGCTCTGTGCCGGGTCCCTAAACGCCGGTCCACAATCTTGCTATCAGAAAGTGGCAAAAGGCAACCTGCCGCCAGGATTTTATTTTCACGTATAATTAATGCACCGTCGTGAGTGGGCGTATTGGGCCAGAAGAGATTGATAATTAATTCAGACGAAATTTGTGCATCCACGACGACACCTGAGAGGGTGTATTCGCTCAAATCATTTCGCATTTCAATGCTGATCAGCGCGCCGATTTTTTGTTTCGATAACGATTCTACGGCAACGAGTAATTTTTTAATAATGGTCGGCAGTGAGATTTCCGAGGAATTATTACCTGTAGAAAGGCCTTTTCTGCGTCCCATTTTCTCCAGAAACCGACGGATGTCAGGCTGAAAAATAATAATAATCAAGAAAATAATCGCGGCTGAGAATTTTTCCAGCACCCACGTCAGTGTCGTCAATACAAAAATTCGACTGATTACATACAGCGACAAAACCACCAAAAGACCTGGAATTAAACTAAACGACCGGGACCGCTTCATCCAGACCAAAAGCTGCAAGATAATTGCATACACGATCAGGAAATCCAATATGGATTTCCCAGATAATTTGGACAGGATTTCAGCGGTGATCGTCATAGGTCGTATCGGATTACATCATCATACGTTTCCCGTCGAACCAGAACTCGCGAATGACCGCCAAATACGCCGACCATTGCCGGCCGTTGGCAGCGGTTATAATTAGACGCCATCGCATAATTATAAGCGCCTGTTCCATACACTGCGAGAACATCGCCGACACTTGGCTCAGGCAGCAGCACGCCTTCCGCCAGAACGTCACCCGATTCGCAATACTTTCCGGCAATGGTATACGGTTTGCCTTTGCCTGCTTTATTGGCCAATTCAAAGGTATATTCAGCCTGGTAGAGCATCGGTCTCGGATTATCGGCCATGCCCCCATCGACGAAGACATAGTCCTTGATTCCCGGAATCGGCTTAACGGCGCCGACTGTGTAGAGTGTCAGCCCTGCATTTCCGATAATCGAACGGCCAGGCTCCAGGATTAACTTAGGTTCTTTTAAGCCTGCTTTTTTGAGTTCTTCTTTGAGCAAGGTGGTTAATTTTTCGATAAATAAGTCGATTGCCGGTGGATCGTCCTGTTCGATATAGCGAATCCCGATACCTCCGCCGAGATTTAATTCCTCAACCTCAACGCCAACTTCGGATTTAATGTGCACCAAATGGCCAACCATAATCCTAACCAGATCCAAATATGGTTCCACATCAAAAATCTGAGAGCCGATATGCCCATGAATGCCTAGGAACTTGAGTTCAGGTGTGTCTACAATAAATGAAATAATGTCTATTAATTCCCGTTTATCAATACCAAATTTTGAATCGATGTGACCGGTTTTAATGTAGTCATGCGTGTGGGCTTCGATTTCGGGCTTGAGACGGACGAGAAGGTTGGCGGTGCAGGCTTTTTGTTGGCAGAGTGTTTGAATGTTTTTCAACTCCTGCCCATTATCAACGACGATCCTGATCTGATGATCCAGCGCCATGGAGATCTCCTCAAGGGACTTGTTATTGCCGTGAAATAGAATTTTGTCAGGAGAGACGTCGCTTTTAAGCGCAGTATATAACTCGCCGCCAGATACGACATCCACGCCCAAACCTTCTTCGGCGATTAAGTTTAAGATCCCTTTATTCAGACCTGCTTTACCGGCAAATACCACCTGATAATTCGGATAATGCTGAGACAGGGGTGCCGTATAGGCCCGGCAATTGTCACGCAAGGTCGCTTCATCGAGCACATAAAGCGGCGTGCCGTAGGTTTGAGCCAGTTCGGTTAAGTCTATCCCGCCGACTTCGAGCTCGCCTTCCAGGTGACGTGTCAGTGTAATCGGTTTTACGGTGCTCATAGTTCCGGCTCTCCTAACAACTTATATTCGAAACTATCGACTAACGCCTTCCACGACGCTTCTATCACGTTTTCGGAGACGCCGACGGTGCCCCAGGAGCGGGTGCCGTCCGTTGATTCGATCAATACCCGGACCTTGGCGTCGGTTCCGTCTTTTGAATTTAAAACACGGACTTTATAGTCCACTAAATGAACATTTTTAATGGCATGAAAAATCGGCTCAAGTGACCGTCTCAGGGCATGATCGAGGGAGCTAACCGGCCCGTTTCCTTCACCGACGATATGGACGAGTTTCCCGGCGATCTTCGCCTTTATCGTGGCTTCGAGGAGGCTTTTGTCATCGCCATGTTTTTCGGTAATGACCCGGTAGCTTTGAAGCTCAATTATGGGTTTAAAGTCTTCTAAAAACCGCTTCATCAACAGCTCAAACGACGCTTCGGCTTCTTCAAATTGATAACCGGCGTTTTCCATAGTTTTGATTTCTTTTAATAACAGCGGCAATTGCGATGAATCTGCGCTGACTGAGATGCCATATTCTTGCGCTTTGTATAAAAGATTACTCACGCCGGAGAGTTCGGAAACGAGAATCCGCTGGCTATTTCCGACCAATGTCGGATCAATGTGCTCATAGGTTTCGGGATGCTTGAGCACGGCGCTGACATGCACACCCGCTTTATGCGCAAACGCACTGCGACCGACATAGGGGAGAAAATCGTTGTGGCTGATATTGGCGATTTCGTCGAGGTGACGGGAAATCGGAGTCAGTTCTTTTAAATGGTCGTACGAAATACACGACAGTCCTTTTTTAACGAGGAGATTCGGAATGATCGTACTCAAATTTGCATTGCCGCATCGCTCGCCGTATCCGTTTAAGGTGCCCTGAACGTGACGCGCACCGCCGTCTACCGCCGCGATTGAAATGGCAGTTCCCATACCGCCGTCATTGTGGGCATGAATTCCGACCATCCGATCAAATTTCTGACAGACCGTCTGCGTCGCCGCCTGAATATCCGACGGCAAACTACCTCCGTTTGTATCGCATAAGCACAAAATGTCTGCGCCTCCTTCATAGGCTGCGCACACTGCTTTTAAAGCATATTCCGGATTGCGTTTAAATCCGTCGAAAAAATGTTCCGAATCAAAAATGACTTCACGGCCATGGCTTTTCAAAAATGCGACCGAGTCATAAATCAGCGCCAGGTTTTCTTCCAAACTGATTTTCAAGGCATGCGTCACGTGGAAATCCCAGGTCTTTCCGAAAATAACGACGACCGGCGTCTCAGCTTTGATTAAAGCCTGTAAATTTGGATCGTTTTCCGGCGTATTTTTGGCACGCCGGGTGCTACCGAACGCGGCTATTTTGGCATGTTTTAGCGGAAGTGTTTTCACTTGATTGAAATACTCTACGGCCTTGGGATTCGAGCCGGGCCATCCGCCTTCGATATATTGAACACCGAGATTGTCTAAAAGCTGGGTGATTTTGAGCTTGTCTTTAACCGTAAAGGAAATCCCTTCACCTTGCTCGCCATCGCGTAGGGTGGTGTCTAATATGCTTACTGCTTGTTGTGTCATCGGGCATTCCTCTTCAGTGTCGATAGATTAGCGATTCTTGGCTTGAAGATCGACTAAAATAGGGTCGAGATCTTCAGCGTCAGGGTCAATCTGGGCGTAGGAAATAATAAAAATATCATCTCCGATTTCGCCTTTGCGTGCGGCAGGGCCGTTGAGAGCAAAAATTCCGCTGCCGGCTGCCCCTTTAATCGCATACGTGGTCAGCCGTTCACCGTTATTCAGATTTACAACATGGACTTGTTCGTTAGGGCGGATATTAGCCGCCTTCATAATATCTTCGTCAATGGTAATGCTACCGACATAAAATAAGTGTTTATGTGTCAATTTTGCGTATGATATTTTTGATTTCAAGACTGTGATTAACATATATTTCTCCTCAATTTTGCACCTTAATGTGGCTTATCCAGAATCAGAATTCCATTCAGATGGTCCATCTCATGCTGAATAATGCGAGCCATCATACCATGTTCGACCAATCGAATGAGCTTTCCTTTTCTAGTATACGCTTGCACATGGATTTTTTGAGCTCTTGTCACACTGACGGTGGCACCCGGACAACTGAGGCACCCTTCGGTTTTGGTCTGCGCTCCTTCGGCAGTCAAAATTTCTGGGTTTATCAGCACGATTTCCCTGCCTCTATACAACATCATCATGACCTTTTCCAGAATCCCGATTTGCGGCGCCGAAAGCCCGACACCTGTAGGACCATAGTCGGCTAAAGTGTCCCTCAGATCCCGTAAAAGCCGGTCCAGCCGTTCGTCAAATGCGGTCACGGGAACACAAGTCTGTCTTAAAATCGGATTGGGGACCGTTAGAATCGTTTGGATGCTCACGTTATTTCTCACCGGGCCGAATATATTCAGATAATGACAGACATATACGCTTATATAATCATTACCGGATCATCGGTTTTCTGTATTAAAATAGAAGGTAATTATAGCTGACAAAAGAGGAGTCTTAAAGTATTATTTGCCAAAGTTGTAAGGTGCGAATTGCGTTTGGCCTCAAATGCATGCTAGCATAATGGCGTCTATAGCCTTTTTATTGGGCCTATACATTCTCTCGTTTAAATTATTAAAAATATAAAATCAATATATATAGGAGCATCACAATGAGCAGCGAACAAAAAGAAATTAAACAAGAAGTTATCGAAAAATTTAAAGTTCATGAGACCGATACCGGATCTCCTGAAGTTCAAATCGCCCTTCTTACCACACGAATCAACCTTTTGGTTGAGCACTTGAAAATCCACAAAAAAGACCATCACTCACGTCGTGGATTGTTAATGTTAGTCGGTCAAAGAAAGCGTCTTCTCAATTACTTAAAACGCAAAAACCTTTCTCGGTTCCAAGAGCTCACCACGTCGTTAAGACTTAAGGTCTCTACCGTTAAGTAAAACCGTAGTCAATTATAATCAGAAGGGTTCAAATATTATTATGGTAGAAACAATCACAGGACCGGTTGCTGACAGAGAAATCTCTCTGGAAACCGGTAAAATGGCGAAACAAGCGAATGGATCTGTTGTCGTTCGATGCGGCGATACCGTCCTTTTAGCTACCGCCACAATGGCGAAACACGCCAAGACCGACATCGACTTTTTCCCTCTCACTGTTGAATACTCCGAAAAAATGTATTCCGCCGGAAAAATTCCAGGTGGATTCTTCAAACGTGAAGCACGTCCGAGCATCGGCGCTACCTTGACATCCCGTCTTATTGACCGGCCGATTCGTCCTTGTTTTCCGAAAGAAGTGAAAAACGAAGTTCAAGTCGTTGTGACCGTTCTTTCTTACGATCCGACTTTTTCTCCTGAATTTCTTGCGATTATCGCCGCCTCTTCCGCATTATCCGTTTCGGATATTCCGTTTAATGGTCCGATCGGAGCCGCTCTTGTCGCAGAAGTCGACGGGCAGCTCGTTGCGAACCCATCTGCCGAAGCACTAGACAGAAGCACCCTTCAAATCGTGGTGGCAGGATCGTATGACCACATTCTGATGGTCGAAGCCGGCGCCAGCGAAGTTTCCGAAGAAGTTATTATTCAAGCGATCAGCAAAGCCCACGCCGCTATCCGCGAATCGATTGTTCTTCAAAAAGAACTCGTCGCAAGAGCCGGACGTACCAAGAAGATTTTTGAACCCGAAGAAATCGATACCGACTTAGTAGCTGCCGTTAAAACTTTTCTCGGCAATAAAATCGAATCCAATCTTCAATCCGGTAATAAACAGGAAATCGAAGATTTCTTAACGCAATT
Source organism: bacterium UBP8_UBA817 (assembly GCA_945888995.1). Lineage (GTDB taxonomy): Bacteria > Margulisbacteria > Marinamargulisbacteria > CAMDBA01 > CAMDBA01 > CAMDBA01. Next base: position 133,527 of record CAMDBA010000001.1, read on the forward strand.
GGAAGCCGATGCTCTAGCAGAATTGGTTAATGAAGAGGCGACTAATACGTCGAAAGTAAAAGCGTATTTCAGAAAAGAAAAAAAGAACCAAATCCGTCAAACCATTATCAACAAAAAAATCCGTCCAGACGGCCGCGCACTGGATGAAGTCCGGGCGATCAACAGCGAAGTCGGCCTACTACCTGCCACTCACGGATCAGCGCTCTTTACCCGCGGTGAAACACAGAGTCTCGGTATTATCACATTAGGAGATACCGACGACGAACAAATCGAAGACGGCCTTAATGAAACTTCTAGAAAGCAATACTATTTCCACTACAACTTCCCGCCATATTCGGTAGGAGAAGTCGGATTCTTAGGCCGTACCGGACGACGTGAATTAGGTCACGGCGCATTAGCGGAAAGAGCCTTAAAAGGCATTCTGCCGGACTATTCGGTTTTCCCTTATACCATTCGGATTGTTTCCGAAATTTTAGAGTCTAACGGATCGTCTTCAATGGCGTCTGTTTGTTCAGGGGCGTTGGCCTTGATGGACGGCGGCGTTCCGATTAAAGCACCGGTTTCGGGTATCGCAATGGGTCTTTTAATCGAAGACGGCGACTATGTTATTTTATCTGACATTCAGGGACTAGAAGATCACTATGGCGATATGGACTTTAAAGTCGCAGGAACCTCTGAAGGCGTCACCGCACTCCAGCTCGACATCAAAGTCGGCGGATTATCTGAAGAAATTCTACAAAAAGCCCTTTATCAGGCAAAACAAGGCCGGTCTCATATTCTGGGTAAAATGATCGAGGTTCTCAGCCAACCACGGGCTGAGCTTTCCGAGACCGCGCCGAAAATCGGGTTCATCCAAATTGATCCGACCAAAGTCGGCCTCGTCATCGGACCAGGTGGAAAAATGATCCGTAAAATTGAGGAAGAAACCAAGGCCACGATTATTATTACCGATGGCACGACAGGACAAGTCAGCATTTCTGCTAAAAGTCAGGAACACCTCGATAAAGCAAAACGCATGATTTATCTTCTAACCAAAGAAGTTGAAGCAGGTGAAGAATATGAAGCTAAAATCACCCGAATCATGAACTTCGGCGCCTTTGCCGAGATTCTTCCGGGTAAAGAAGGTCTGCTTCATATCTCGACTCTTTCACGCTCAAGAATTAACAACGTTGAAGATGTTCTGACGACGGGTCAGATCTTGAACGTTCGTGTTCGCGAAGTTGATTCTCAGAATAGAATTAACCTTGAACCTGTGAATGTGGACGATTTATCGAAATGAAAGACCTCACCTTAAAGAGCGGCTTCCGGTTATTGCTTCGGCATGATCCGGCTGCCACTTCGGTGAGTATGGGCGTATATGCCATGGTTTCCCTCTCCCAAGAGCCGGTAGAGCTCAATGGGATTGCCCACTTTCTGGAGCATATGTCTTTTAAAGGCACGCCCGGTAAATCGGCTAAAAAGATCGCGGAAATACTCGATAGTATGGGCGGTAGAATGAATGCCCATACGTCTAAAGAATATACCGCTTACTACATTACGGTTTTACCCGGTCATTTTAATAAAGGCTTTGATCTGCTGACGGATTTGTTTATCAACTCCACACTGACCGAAGAAGATATCCAAACAGAAAAGCAGGTTGTTCTAGAAGAAATCAATATGTATGAGGACACGCCGGACGAGAATATCCACGATATTTTTGCGAACCTCATTTGGGACAAACACAAGCTCGGGCTCCCTATTATTGGCACAAAAGAGAGCTTGGATCGCATTAACCAATCCAATTTACGGGACTTTAAAAACCATTATTTCAACCCTAAAAATCTGATTATTTCGATGGCGGGAAATCTACCTGCCGAAGGAAAACTCATCGAGAAGATTGAAAAAGCCTTTGATCTTCCAAAGGTCAATGTGACGAGTTTTGATGATCTGATCGAAATACCTAAGCCGTCTTCAGCGGTTAAATTTCAACTTAAAAAAACCGAGCAAATTCATTTTTGCATCGGCGGGCAAGGGATTGCCCATGACCATCCTGATCATTTTAAATTGTCGGTTTTAAACACCATTCTAGGTGGAGCGATGAGCTCTCGGCTCTTTCAGAAAATCCGCGAGAAAAAAGGCTATGCCTACGCGGTGTATTCTTATCCATCTTTTTATAAAAATAGCGGTTTATTTACGATTTACGGTGGCATTAATAAAAAGAAATTTCCTCAGACACTCAAAATTATTTCTCAAGAAATCAATTCTCTCAAAACCAAGCCGGTATCGCCTCACGAACTGCAGAAAGCCAAAGACAATCTGAAGGGAAATCTTGCCCTCAGCCTCGAGCGCTCTTCCAGTTGGATGAGTTGGATTGCCCGATCTAAGATGTATTACGGCCGGGTTTATCCGCTGGATGAAATGCTTACCAAAATTGATGAAGTAACCGCACAGGATGTACAGGCAATGGCAACAGAATTCTTTAACCCCGACTGCATGGCCCTTGCCGCTATCGGACCTTTTGGTGCAGCACAATTTAAATACAACGGGCTGACACTTACCGACTATTTAGCCAAGCTCAATCTATCATTTTAGGATGCAAGCAGTGACTAAAAACATGATGCGTGTCGTGGTTTATTTGAGCTTAATTGTCGGCATTTTGGGATATTTTAATACCAATGCAACGTCGGGAACGTCCAGTCAGATGATGCCGTTAAGACAGCTTCTTGAAAAAAACATTTTGCCGATTAAAGCTAATGTCAGTGTGGCGTATACCGATATTTTTACCGGTGAAACACTTGTGATCAATGATACAAAACGCTTTAACCCTGCTAGTGTGATTAAAGTTCCGGTAATGATCGAGACGTACCGTCAAATCTCACAGGAACGCTTTAAATTCACGGATAAGCTGGTGTTGAAACCCGAATATAAGGTCTGGGGATCCGGACAGCTTTTTTATGCCAAACCAGGCACAGAATATACGATCAGGACACTCATGGAAAACATGATTATTCACAGCGATAATACTGCGACTAAGATGTTGATTGACCTTGTCGGAATGGATAATATTAACCAGACAATGCGGTCTTTAGGCCTCACGGATACCGTGGTTAGAACTGACAATCTGATCAATGCCGAAGGGCTGAATTTTTCGAAACCGTCGGATATGAATAAACTGATGTACAAACTCTACAAAGGTGAGATCGTCTCTAAACAAGCCAGTGATGACATGATCGGCATTATGCTCAGACAGCAACACCGCTGGGGCATTCCCCGGGTTCTGCCGCCCACGGTTCAAGTCGCCAACAAAACCGGCACTTTGACCGGCATTCGCAATGACAGCGGCATTATTTTGTATAAGAACGCTCCTTATATTCTGACTATTTTCACCCGGTCTGATTCTAACCAAATCGCTCAGAATTTTGTTAAAAAAGTCTCTTTGGATATCTATAAATGGAAAGAATCGAATAATGCAGTATCCCGGGAGAATACAGCCATGGTAAGTTATTAACTATGACAAGTTCTTTTATACCCGACGATTACGCCGAAGAGAAATCCGAAGAAGAATTCATTGACGATATGAAGACCAATATCAAGGCAGCCTCTTTGCGCGCGGCTGTTAAGGTCAATAAATCGGCGTTAGCGTTTATGCTCAACCAAAAAAAATGGATTGCCCCTGAGCATGCCCAAGAAGCTGAAAAGTTCTTCGCCGAAAAAATTCCTAAAGTCCTGGCCGATGAATTGTCCGAATCCCTTAACTCGGTTTTAGGACTTTAATTTCGGTCTTATGTTTCGCCCGGAAGTGGTATATAATCGGAAAGATTTTATAGATAAGCCGAAATGGCGGAATTGGTAGACGCGCTAGGTTCAGGGTCTAGTGAGAGCAATCTTGTGTGGGTTCAAGTCCCACTTTCGGCACCAAAAGGATAATAGAGGATATGCCAAAAGCAGTCATTTTTTCTAAATACGCGCTCAGCGCCGTCAGCCTATTAGGCCTTATATTTATTACGGTTTCATGTGGAAAAGTCGCACAAGAAGTAGTCCCTACGAATCAAGATCCGAAGATATTTAACCTCAGCTATACGGTTTTTTCCCCAACAACCGAAAATATTCAGGCGTTGCTGGAAAGAACGCCTCCGCTCAACGTAGCAGGACTCTTTAGCACCCAAGATACCCGTCTTACCGTGCAAGTGTTGGGCATACGTAAGGACGGTAAACAAGAAGAACTCTCTTGGGGACGCGGCCTTTTGTCGTTTGATAAATGGGTCACAATGGCCGTCAGCGGCAACCAAACCGTTAAAAAACCGGCCTTTAAAACCGAATCATATAACAAAAGCGGCGTCAAAGTTACCGCTCCGGATTATACCTGGACCAAGCTTGCCTTCGACAGTGACCGCAATCTTTGGCGGATCGACAGTGTCAAACTCAAGCGGGCCTATCCGCTCTACCTCGTTAAAGTTGTAGCCAACAAGAATAAATATCTCTTTAAATTGGTTGAAGATACAGCCGTTTCCGGTAATCAGTCACTATCGTTAAATGAAATTACACCGTTTGATACTTTCCTTGCGTCTCTCTACTTGTCCGATGTCGCGGCGAATTCCGCACTCAGCGACACGACTCGGGTCAAAGATTTCGAGCGGGTTTTTGATTATACGTTCTTTACTGCGCTCAATCCGTCATTACCGGATAATAAGATTGAGAAATACGATGAGATCGATCCTCAATTTACACTGCAATCCACTTTAATGACCGAGCTTTTGAAGATCTATGCTCTGGCCCGTTCAGATAAAACCGAAGCCATTTCGTATGTTGAGAAAAGTAAGCTTAAAGAACTCTCTCCTGACGCCAAAAAAGTCCTTCAAAACAATATTAGATCGCTTAAATCGTCTTAGATTATGCGGCTACCCGTCCGCAAATGCGCAAAAGGGCGACCTCTAAGGCTAATTTTGATTGAAATCTGCCGGACTTGATGCCGACATCTTGGGCATTGAGCAGATATAAGGCTGACTTCAGATCTTCCAGCGTATATTTTTTACGAATGACCGTTGCAAGCTTCTCAATATAGTAGGGATTCTTTTTAAGAGTCTGTGCAACTTGCGAGATTGCCATACGCTGAGATAGCAGCCATAAAATCTGGATGTATAAGCGCACGGTAGAGGCCAGAAGACCGAGAATTTTAATCGGCTCATCGCCATGCTCAATCAAACTTAAATAGGCCGATAAAACGCCCTGTGCATCCCGTTGTTTAAATGCCTCCGTAAAGGCATAGGTCGTCGCACCGTTGCCCGCTGAAATCGCCTGAACATCGGCTAGCGTGATTTCTCTTAGAAGCCCGATAAAGACCTTCAGTTTATCAATCTCAGCAGCTAAATGGCGCAAATTAGTACCCCCCATTTCTTCAAGGGCACTTAGTGCAGGCATCGCAATGCGATAACCGGCGTTTTCGATCCGCTGGCGCATCCACGCCATGACTTTATCCTGCTCCCAGTCTTTAAATGACTTGTATTCCTGAAGTGTCGCTACTGTTTTGAGATAGCCGATTTGGCGGAGACGCTGATCCAGAGATTTTCCGGAGCAAAATAACACCAAGACGTGACCGCCGTCGATGGCAGCCTCACACACCTTCTGAAAGGCCTTAAAATCTGCGTCTGAGACTTTTCCGGACAATACATGCAGGTTTTTGCACAGAAGAATCTTAGAGGGTGAGAAGAGGGTTACAGTAGCTACCTTTAGATAAAACTCATCCATCGAGGTGGCGTCATCTACCCACTCGGTGGTGTAATGCGCATATTGGCGGGTTAACTCGCGTACGGCTTCCTCTACTAAAAAGTCCTCTTCGCCAAAGATCAAATACAGGTGTGGGCTCATACGAATTAATGCTTCTTTTTTTGCGGGGATGGTGTTATATTGTTTTCACAATTTTGGGCGGTTAGCTCAGCTGGTAGAGCACATGCCTTACAAGCATGGGGTCATAGGTTCGATCCCTATACCGCCCACCAAATTATTTGCCTTCTTCTTTAAACTGCTGACGGTTCGAAAACAGAACCATTTCCAGCCAATAGTAGAAGATCGAATTTTTCTTTAGAAATTCTTGCACAGTCTGACCTTCGTCAAGGCTTAGCATTTCAAATTCTTGTTCCAAGAGTGACCTAAGCACTTCTTGTTCCTCACCAATGACCGGAGTCATCATAAGGGGCTCTAAGGTATACTGAGAATCGGAAATTGGGACGACCATCAGTCCTAATAATTCACCGATTTCGGAAAACTCACCCAATTCTTCGTCTAATACAACATACCTCTGGCCATTAAAGAGGTCTTCAAGTTCGACTTCATGCTTATCTTCCGAAATATCCGTTACGGTAAAGAAACTGAAAGTCGCGTCATTCCAATTTGATAAATAAGCCAATTCCAACGGGGTAAATTCTTCAGAAAGCGTCTCTAAGCAGTGTTGCCAGAAAAACAATCCGGATTTGAGTACGTAGGCATGCATAATGGAGGATGCGAACTGGTTCTCGAAGTATTCTTCCAACTCATCATCGGAAATGAGCGCTTCCCATTGCGCTTCTTCGATAAAGGGGCAATCCCAGAAAATATCATAGTAATCCTGAAGCTGAGGCTCAAATTCGACGGTAAATGCCGTATGCATTTTCTCATATAGCTCTTGCCGCAGCTCGAATAACTCAGTTGCAGATAAATTAGATAAAGAAGGTGTCTCTGCCATAAAAACTCCTATGCGATTTTCGCGTTGCAGGAGGTGCAGATTTTGCTGCCGTTCACGCCGGAAATCATTATATGCTCGCAGTCATCATTCAGAATTTTATCGACGACTTCTTCGATCTGAATCGTGTACATATCGGTAATCATATAGAGATCTTTTAGGTCATCGAGCTTAATTAATGTATTCTCTCTCAGACTGTTAATATCAAATTTTAAGTGATCTACAATGTTATAGAGCCGTTGGTAGAATAGCTCGACGATATCTTTACGGGCCTTCCCTTCGGCAGCTAACCTCCCGATGTCATCTTGAAGCATTGTTGTGGTCATTCCCATGTGTTTCAGCCCTTTCATACAAGTTTCGCCTATTATTACCACATTTTTCAACTGGGTCCAATCGGTTGTGGGTTTTAATTCTGATTCCGCTCTTCGAGGGAATCCGGATTTGGTTAGTTAAAAGGGTGGTGGTGAATGGGTTGGGGGAAGAGGGTGACGTAGCGGTTTAGGAATGTGAGAAATTTTTGGGGGTCGCCGGAGACCCAGTAGTCGATTTTGCCGGAGATGGGTGAGGCGGGGGTTTGTAGTAAAAGGGAAGCGACGACGGGGACCAGGCTTTCGGCCGGGTTAATATAGCAGATAGCTGGGTCCAGATAGCGGCGTAATAATGATTCGAAATAAGGATAGTGGCTACAGCCGAATATGACCAAATCAGGTTTAAAAGCCTGAATTTCCGGTGTGTATTTTCTGACTGCGGCATCGGCTGCCTCGGATTCTAACTCGCCGGCTTCCACAATGGGCACCCACTCCGGGCATGCGATTTCCAGTACATCAATCGTTGAGCCCCGTTTTGTGATTTGCGCCCGGTAGGAATGGCTAGCAACGGTTGCCGGCGTTGCTAGGACGATGACTTTCTTGGGATTGAGCGATATGGCATGATCTGCTGCGGCCTCAATCAATCCGACAATCGGGATATCAGGATAAAGGGCTTTTATTTCGTCGAACACAAGCGCACATGATGTATTACAGGCCACAACCAATAGTTGGCTATGATTTTTTAGTAAAAACTCGATAATCTGGCGATTAAAGGCCAATAAATCGATTTTTGATTTTTCGCCGTATGGAGCACGGGCAGTATCGCCAAAATAGGTAAACGACTGTTGGCGAAAATTTTTGACAAGCTCTGCCAAGACCGTTAATCCACCAACACCCGAGTCAAACACACCGATCTGAGTCATAGCGACTGATTATATAATAGGTCGCTTGTTCTGAATACGGCTATTTTTGGACCACGCTTTCAAAATACGCGCTAATTCCACGACAGACGGCTTCCGCCACTTTTTGACGAAATTCAGGATCACGAAGCAAGAGGTTTTCGGACGGGTTCGTAATAAAAAGAGGCTCCACAAGGGCAGCTGGCATTTTTGAATTACGCAGGACATACAAACCGGCTTTTTTGACACCGTTATTGCGGACACCGATGACTTTGACGAGTTCCGTTTGCAAAAACTGGGAGACAGGGAGATCTTCAGCTTTAAAATAATACGTCTCAGTTCCATTCGCATCCGGACTTGAAAATGAGTTAATATGAATGCTGACAAAAAGCGACGCTTTACGCATATTGGCCAAAACAACCCGTTCCTGAAGGCCGACATAACTATCATCCGAACGAGACATGACCACCGTATAGGAATTTTTGATCAGCAACTCCGCCACCCTCCGGCTAATATCCAACGTATATCCTTTTTCGAAATCACCAGCTACCCCAATCGCGCCAGGATCTGTTCCGCCATGACCGGCATCGATCACCACTAGTTTTTGGCCTCCAGGAGGCGGAGTCGAAGAAACTTCGGTCAAGATCGCTGTTTCAGACACTAAGGCAAAGCGAATTTTAAGCCCCTCCTTGGTTTTCTGGAAGTTATAGGTAAACGGTTTTCCTACGGTTAATACCAACTGAACACCCGGTGTCGGTAAGACTTCGTTAATTACACTGGCGGCAAGAAATACCGAATTAAATGACGCAACGCCATTTCCGACATTCGGAAGCAGCAGATTTAGGGTCTGGGTCTGCTTATCTTTTGATAGTTGATAGGTATAGTCTCCGTTTACAGCGAGTAATATTTCAGCGCCATTGTTGATTTTTGTCTCTTCAATCGCGGTTAAAAATGGAAAAAATGTCATATAAACTCCGTCGGGGGTCATGCGCTGCTTTATCTGGCACGAACGTGACATATCCAAGACCACCTGAGTTGCGTTTTTACGGGTTTCCACCTTAATACGGGTCAATATCGACTCAGAAACCGCTACTTGCGAGGCCTGAACGGCATTATAGGTAAAAGGCAAATCAATGCGTATTTTCCCGGGCGTTTTTGTGATCGAAGGCGGCCTGGAAAGCTGAGTAGATGACTTAATATATAGTGTATAGAGACCGGCTTGCTTATTTACCGAAACAGACTGAATTTTAGGTAAGAGTTGAATAATATGTTTTGACGCATCATAACTCAGCGCATAGTCAAAAACAGACACCACATCCGATAAAGGAATATAACAGGAAAGACCGACTTTAATAGCCGGATTCTGATTGGTTTTAGTAAAAACGCCTTGCAACGATCGAATGGTCACCGTGTTAGTCTTGAGCGAAAATGTCACGGTAATCCCATTTCTTGCAAAGCTCATCGCATCTTTTGACGCACTGACTTTATAGCCTTCGCCAATTAAAACATCCGTCATATCCACGAACATCCGGTCTTGGTTATATCGGAGCTTTCCCTTCAACGGATATGTCGTCGGACCGACCATTAATACGGGTGGCCGTGCTAGGTCAAAGCGCGGTAATACACTATCCGAGAGTTTTGCATACCGGTCGCCGGTGGTGGCAATCAAGGCATTTTTGACCGCACCGCCTACAGGGTTAGAGCGCACTTCCGGCTTGAAGGTTAAATTAAGACGATTGGCTTTTAACTCATATCCAATTCCAATGGTATTACAAAACTCCTGGAGCGGCAGGTATAAACTTGTATCAATGGTCTGCGTCGGCTCGCTAAATACAAATTGATTTTCATCAATCCAATATTCGGCGGAATTCACCTCAACAATGCAATGGCGCCCATTAAAATCAAATTCGTAGGAGAGATCTTTACGATTATAGCTCACGGGTGTACCTAAGATCACGCCTAAATCCCGAACCGGAACCAGAACAATTCCATCACGGATTAGCATATCGGTATTGACGTCCCGGTATACCGTATTCCAATAAACCTGAGGCAAGGCCAATGAGGCGGCTGTAAGCATGCCTAAAATGCATACGGTCAGCAGACTTATAAAAAAAAGCCGTTTAATAACAGAAAGAATGGCCATGAACCGCCTCAGTAGCCTAAAAAACGAGCTTAGCTTAAGTTTCTCAAGAAGGCGGGCACATCGAGATTATCAATATCATCCAGGTCAGCAGACGGAGGAGAAATAACCTCTTTTTCTTTCTTGGTATAATGGACTTCTTCCGGCTGCTCAGATTCGGCAGGCTCGGTAAATGCCGCTTCCGGTTTATGATAATGCCCGTACCTGCTGGTGCGCTTAAACCCGGTGGCGATGACCGTGACCACAATTTCATCGTGGAGACGCTCGTCAATCACCGAACCGAATAAGATGTTGGCCTCCGGATCCACAGCGGAATAAATAACATCAGCCGCATTATGCACTTCATGAAGCGACATATTTTCACCTCCGGTAATGTTTAAAATTACCCCGGTTGCACCATCAATGGTTTCTTCCAAAAGTGGGGAGGAAACCGCTTGTTCTGCGGCTTCGATTGCACGGTTTTCACCCGTTGCCCGGCCGATCCCCATCATAGCGGATCCGGAATCTCTCATAATAGTTTTAACGTCTGCGAAATCAAGATTGATTAATCCTGGAATTGTGATCAAATCGGCGATACCCTGAACACCTTGGCGCAAAACATCATCTGCAATTTTGAAGGCTTCGACCATTGAAGTCATCCGTTCGACCACCTGTAAAAGCTTGTCGTTAGGAATAACAATCAACGCATCGACTTGTTCGCGAAGCTTATCGATCCCTTCTTCACCCTGACGGGCACGAACCGGACCTTCAAAACGAAACGGCTTTGTGACAACCGCGATTGTCAGTGCGCCCATATCTTTGGCTATTTTAGCTACCACAGGAGCAGCGCCCGTACCGGTCCCCCCGCCCATACCGGCAGTGATAAACACCATATCCGCACCTTCGAGCGCAGATTCAATATCTTCTTTGCTTTCTTTGGCCGCTTGTTCACCGACAGCGGGAACAGCGCCTCCGCCGAGGCCTTTGGTTAATTTGGTTCCGATTTGGAGTTTATTTTCAGCTAAGCTAACGTTAATGGCCTGAATATCCGTATTCACAACCCAAAATTCTACGCCATTTAGTGCGGAACCGATCATCCGGTTAACCGCATTACTACCGCCGCCGCCAATACCCATGACTTTAATATTGGCAAATTGTTTAAGGGTTTCTGAACTCAATGGTGTCGCCTAACTCTTGAAAGAATGGTAAAAATTTATTTTTTTTCGATCGCAGCCCGCTTCTGAGCTCAAAAGATTAGCGTGATTATAACACGCGAAAAAGAGGGGTAGCAACTATTTTATTGCACCACGTCAAATTCAAATTCGGTCTGACCATCAATTCCGTCGGAGGATTTAAAAACGGCGTTATAGTGTCCTTTTTCGAGGCTCACTTGCTTTATATAGAGGCGTTTTGCATTGGCAAGAACCGGCCAATATCGAGTGAATTCACCTGAATAAACCGATTCTTTTCCTTGGAAGGGCCATACACCGACGGCTTTAAAAACCTCGACATCCACACTTGGACGAACATGAAGCGGTCCCGGATTAGAAATTGCCGCGTTAAGTGCCCCCTTATTATAAGAAACGTCTGACACGCTTACCTTCGCTGCCGGCAACCCCATCGGCCAGACGTAAACCGGAATTCCAATACCGACCGAAATCGACATTTGGTTTGGCTTACTGATGTCCGCTTCCCCGACTAATAGCTTTACCATATATTCTTTTTTAGGCTCGGCAGGAATTAGAATCGTGTACGGCGCATCAATAAAATTGTCCCCTTTTTTGGCTTTCTTTACGGTTTTCGGAATCGTGATCCAGGTTCCGGAGAACGGTTCTTTCATATCCGACACTGAATTACCCTGATAGTCTATATTCCAATTCTGCAGCTGAATCGAAATCGCCTCAGCATCCGTATACGCCCGAAAGGAACTCTTATACACGATATCCGGATTAACCGGAATCTCAATAACCCCGACAGAGGTTCCTAAGGCAAACACTAAATTCGACAGACCTAATAATCCGATAAAAATCGCTAAAAACAGATTCTTCATTGATATGGGCTCCTCGTCCAAAAGAACTACTACAACGTCTATATTATATTGATGCTATGAGTTTGACTCTTCCAATAATCTCATAATCTTTGCGAATTCATCGGCAGTTTTATACTTCAGCTCGATTTTTCCGGTCTCCCGGGTTCCGTTAATACGTACCGGCATGGCGTATTTTTGTGCAAACATGTTTTCGATTTCTTTGAAATAAAGCCGATCATGCTTTGATTTTTTTGGCTTTTTCGAGACCATTTTCTCTAAGTCCCGAACGTTGAGTTTATGGGTAATAATCTGATTATAATACTCAATCATTTCCGCTTCGGTTTTGAGTGATAGCAGGGTCCGGGCGTGACCTTCAGTCAACTCGCCGGCGACCAATGAGTCTTTGATAATCTGAGGTAAATTCAACAGTCGCAAGGTATTAGATACCGTCGATCTATTTTTGCCAAATAACTGCGCGATTTCCTGATGAGTAAGCTGAAATTCATCAATTAACCGTGCATACCCCTGTGCGATTTCCATAGGGTTGAGGTCCTCACGTTGAAGATTTTCGATCAGCGCTAACTGCAAGGTCTCTTTATCGGATAAATCCTTCACGATAGCAGGCACCGTATCCATGTTGGCGAGCTGGCATGCGCGATATCGGCGCTCACCGGCCACGATTTCGTAGTGGCCCGATTGACGCCTAACCAAAATTGGCTGATTGAGTCCGAATTTCTGAATAGATTCGGCTAATGACGCTAATGATTCGGATGAAAATTCTCGTCTCGGCTGGTAAATACCGGGGCGAATGTCTCCGATCGCAATGTTCATAATGGTTCGGCCGGAGGCTAAAACGGTCCGGGGAATTAAAGCTTCTAATCCTTTACCTAATCTTGTGGCGTTATTTGACACGGGCCAAAACCTCCTTTGTAAGATTGAAATAAGCAAGTGATCCCTTGGAAGTGGGATTATATAAGGCAATGGGAAGTCCATGGCTAGGCGCTTCCGTCAGCCGAGTGTTTCGGGGAATGATGGTATCGAAAACAAGTTCTTTAAAATAAGATCTCGTATTTTCTGCCACCAATTTATTAATGGCAGTCCGGCGATCAAACATGGTCAGCAAAATCCCTAAAATCTCAAGATTGGGATTTAAATTATCCTGAATGAGCCTGATCGTATTCAAAAGACTGGCGACCCCTTCGAGCGCAAAGTATTCGCACTGAACCGGAACGACCGCTTTATCCGAGGCCACTAATGCATTCAATGTCAAAAGCCCAAGCGACGGTGGACAATCGATAATAATAAAATCATAGAAAGTCTTTAGAATCTCGATTTTACGTGAGAGCAGCGTTTCACGTGAAACAAGGTGCACCATTTCGACTTCGGCCCCGGCCAGATCACGGGTAGCGGGAACGATGTGAAGATTATCAAAAGGCGTCGGATAAAGCGCCTCCTCTAGCGTATCGCTATCCAATAACAAATCATAAATATTTGCTTTAATCTGAGATTGGTTTAAACCAATTCCCGATGTCGCATTGGATTGGGAATCCATATCGACAATCAGGGTTTTGTGACCATTTTCGCTCAAGAATGAGGCTAAATTAATCGCAGTTGTCGTTTTTCCGACTCCGCCTTTTTGATTCACGATAGAGAGAACAAGTGCTTTAGTCATCCCAAGAGTATAGCATTGGTTAGAAATCTAAAAAATGGTTTTATAAAGAAAGTAAATTCTTCAATTTCTCGAATTTCTTTGGACCAATGCCGGGAATTTCTAATAACTCCTCCACCTTCGAGAATGATACATGTTGAGATTTATATAATAAAATCCGGTCAGCCATTGCAGGGCCAACACCTGGAAGCTGAACCAATTCTGCTTTCGTGGCCGTATTTAAATTAATTACACCACCGGCTGACACCGACGAAACGGGATAGGCATCGGCAACCGGATCCGAGTCAGACCGCTGGGCCGATTTCACCTTCAAAAATGGAACAAAAATACGCTGACCATCACGCACTTTTTGAGCTAAATTCACTTTATCCAAATCTGCATGGTCGGCTAGCCCGCCCGCGATGCGAATCACATCCATTCCCCGGGTGCCTGCCGGGATATTATAGACCCCTGGATCACGAACCGCACCCGCGACATGCACCATCACCAAAGAGACCGGAGGGGTCGGCATATCCGCCCCGGCTTTGACCTTAATCAATTTCAATTCTCCGCTATCCAAAGGCTTAAAATATAATTGATATAATCCGAAAAGCCCGCCGATTAAAAATATGAGCGCCCCGATAACAAGCATTTTTTTCTGTTCGTTCGACATTTTAGACTCCCTCTAAAAACCGCGCCGTTGTGGGGCAATCGGTATTGAATTTATAAACATGACAGGATTCGCACAAGGCAAGCGGCGGCGCTATCCATTCTAAGTCGACTTCAAGCGCTTTCGCAATCCGGGAAATGAGAGTAGAGATATCTGCCAGCTCAGAATCCGTAAAGGTATAGGTGACATGATGTCCTGTACGAGTAAAATACAAGGTCGCAATCGGTGGCGAAGTGAGCTCCGGATGCCGCTCTTTAAGGGCTAAAACATAGACGCCAAGCTGAAATTTATAGGCTTTTTCTATTTTTTCTGAGTTATCAGCTTCAAGAAAGCCTGTCTTATAGTCCACGATTTCCAGTTTACCCGGTGACTTCAAAACGAGGTCCATCCGCCCGATAATCAGAAGTGAGTCGATTTTAAGGTTCAGAGGAAATTCGGTAAAAGCCTCGGCCTGCCGAGACCTGGCCAGAATATCTGACTTAGAAAAGCGATCAAGATGGGTTTGAATCTCGGCAATCAGGGACAAATCATCCTGCCATTTTAGCCCAGCGATCTGCGTAATATAAGATGAAATAAGGTCTGAATCCGGGGTGAGTTCCAGACTTAGCATTTTGGCCTGAAATAACCGGTGCACAATATCGCCAAATAAGGCAGCGTCTAAGGCAGACGATGAGAGTCGGGTAGTCGCTTCAGCAGAAACTTGCTGAAACGATTTTAGTGCATATTTACGGGGACACTCTAAGTACAGCTCCAAATCTGACACCGTCATATACCGGATACGCCGGGCGGAGCAAGGCCGATTTATGCTGAATTTTAAACTAGGAGATACTATTTCTTCTGGAGCCCCACTCTCCCGCTGAGAGATTCCGACAAGAGGACTGGTATAAAATGGATAAACCAAGCTGGATTCACGAGACGACATCTTCCCGTCATCAAAGTCGAATACCGACTGAAGAAAGCCTAAAAATGAGTGCTCTGTCGGCCGTTTACGTTGCCGTGCTGATAAGAAGAGATGGGTTTTGGCGCGGGTACATGCAACATAAAAAATGCGCTTTTCCTCGTCGATTAGCTGATCACCACATCGCTTTAATACCGCCTCCCGTATCACATTTTTAGTATCGCCTTTCAAGCTCAGGCCAATTCCGACCTCATCGGCAACCACAATGCGCTGCATAAAGGGGAAATTAAACTTTTGATCGAGGTCCGACATCATTACAACAGGAAACTCCAGGCCTTTTGAGGCATGAATCGTCAGAATCTGGACTTTATCCGATTCGGAGGTCAGAGTCTCCTCAGCCTCCAGCGCGGTCTGAGCAAGATGATGATCCAAGATTTCTTCAACATCCGACCAATCCGCATATTCAATTTCAAGAATGGTTCTGAGCTTGGCAATGAGTTTTTGGATATTGGCCCATTTACGCTCGCCTTCAGGCTGAGACAGATACACCACATCGGCGCCGGTCTGCCTCAAGGCGCTTTCCACCAAATCCGCCAGAGGCTGCAAATGCTTCGACCGTACCCACTCACCGATTTTTATAGCCGCGTCCAAAATCAAAGGTACGTCTGATTCGGAAAAGCCTTGGGCCTGAAGGTCCTGGGGTAAGCTGGTGGCAAGTCGATTTAATTTGTCTACTAATTTAGGTTCATGACAGGCCTGATAGAGCGCTAAAATCCCCTCTTCCGAAAGTCCGAACAAGGGAGACTTCAGAACGCCGATCCAATTCAAATTCTGATAAGGGCTCAAAATCGCCTTCACCAAATGATACAGATCCAGCACTTCAGATTTTCTAAAAAAACCTTGTCCCGAGTAGACTTCGGCGGGAATCCCTTGGGCATTGAGCGCATGACGAATGATCTCTAAATGGCGCTTGGTACGGCACAAAATGGCAACGTCGCTGAAGGCAAGATCCGGGTTATCCGTTTTGAGCCGGAGAATTTGCCCCGCCATCCAGTCATACTGATGATGCTTTTCGCTTTCTTCAAATAGCGCAAACTGCACGGAGGCAGAAGCGGATACAAAACCGGACGCAATTAATGGTCGGTAGGACTCGGGATCGAATAAGCATCGGAAGAGCTCATTTATAAACTCCAGAATCATCGGGTGAGACCTGAAATTCTCGTTCATTAAGACCACTTCCGACGTGGTATTGGCCAGCTCAAACTGATCTCTCGCGGCCATAAATAACGCCGGCTCCGCACTTCTGAACGAGTATATCGATTGCTTCATATCACCGACTAAAAATAGCTTTCGATCGGCGGATAGCGCCTGGCTCTTAATTAGATTCAGAACCAGGGCCCATTGTAGCCGATCCGTGTCTTGAAATTCATCCACCATGATGTAGGCAAAATGGGATTGATAATACTGTTTCACGACCTCGGATTCGGATAAAAGTGCGGAGGCTTTTTCGATCAAATCGTCCGAATCCAGACCGCCCTGCTGGATTTTCAAATCCTCATACCGTGCCAGATATACCGCAAATATCTCGCCCAACGCGGCTAAAAGCGACACCGATTTTGCGGCAAGGCCTTTCTCGTCAGGCGCCATAGGGCCGAAGACGGCCAGAATGTCCTCGATCGGCTCCATGGCGTATTTTGACATCCATGGTGCGATTGCACGTTTCACGTGAAACAATGCGTCCAAATCTTCTCTTAATTGACGGGCTGAGTGGGATAATAAATAGGTTTTTAAGGCCGGAGACTCCTGGCGCTGAAGCTGTCGGATGGCATCGCGCATGGCCTGACGCCGCATCATAGAAGCCACGTCTTCCTCTAATACGGCAAATGAGGGATCCAACCGGGCCTCGATGGGAAATCGGCGCAATATCGCCGAGCAAAATCCGTGAATCGTCGAAATCTGGATTTGACCGAACGACCGAATGAGAGACTGATACCGATCATGCCCGATGTCATCGGCCACTTTTTCGATCTCATGGCGGAGGCGCGCCTTCATTTCAGAAGCCGCTTTTCGGGTAAAGGTAATGGCCACCACCTGACTGACATCCAAATGAGGATTGGAAAGCAAAATATCTAAAAGACGATGGACCAATACCGTCGTTTTACCGGATCCTGCTCCTGCTTCCACAAAAATATTCGCATCTAATCTCAATGCTTTTGATTGAGACGCTGTGAAATTGGGTTTAGCCATTGGAATACCGCCCTTCGTATGGACAGACCGATTTATAGCCACAGCTTCGGCATATCGGGCTTCGCAAAGTCGGACTTCCGCCCAACTCCGGCACCGGATGAACATTAAAGAAACCATGAATAATGGCTTGTTTTAATTGAACAAGATAGGTCTTAAGGCGACTAAAATAGGCGCCGTCCAGCTCAGCCGGGCGAGTACGACCGACATTAAATACAGACTTGGCCTCCGATGCGAGGCAGAGAAGCTTCTTTCCGATTAAATCATGACCTTTCACATAAAAAATAAATGCGGCCGCCAATGGGTTTTCCGGCCAGAGTTCTTTGGCCACCAACGAATAAACCGGAAGCTGCAAATGCCGGAACTCTTTACAATCGACCGGGAAGTATTGCCGACTTCCGGTCTTATAATCCAATACCGCCATAAACGCGCTGTCCGGATCTTTGAGAAGCATATCGATTTTCCCACGCAGACGGATATTCCCGCTTTGAGAGTGAATCAAAACACCGTTCTCAAACAACAACTCTTCCTCACCCGCATCCGGCACCGATCCGAAGGGCAACTCCAAATGCCATGGAGTCAGGGGAAGCGGATTTTCAGACTCGTCTCTTAGGTACAGGTCTAAGAGGCCGGGGCGGTCTTCGGAACCCAAGAGGGAGAGACGGCGCAATTCCCACTCATAGGTCCCACCATCATATTTAGCAAAAATACTTTGGGCCACCTGAAACAATAAGTCTCTGGAATGACCAAAGCCGCTTTCACGGTTTTTTAGACGCATGTGATAATGATACAAAATTTCATGAACCAGAATTCCCCAAATAGCGGCTGAAATATCCTGGTCTTTTTCGGCAGGCGGCACTTCTGATAAAAGATAGCGAAAAAAATAACGGTGCGGACATTCCTGGTAGGTCTGCAATTGCGTCACCGAAAAAGAATAATCGCTATATTTTTCCGATAGGTACGATAAAATATTAGAATTAAAAAAAGGCTTATTTTCTCTATAAAAGGTCTGATTTCGACTATACGCGTTCATGCGTGATTGAATCTGACACTCATTTTCGTTCCGGGATAATAACGGAGAGTCTCCCTGCTCTCTTAATTCCCTGCCGCAGGCCACTGCCCATTCATCGTGGCAATAAAGCAGATCGGGCGACACGACTTCCGGTTCCAGCCGAATATCGGCTGCATCAAGAAGACTCAAAAAATGAGACGGAAGCAGTTCTTCGGTTCCACGTTGCCGAGGATAGGAGATACCAAGGGTTTTGGCATGGGCGGTCAATTTTAAAAATTGGTACCGCGCATCGTTATAGGGCTGCCGGGAGTCGACGGCGCCTTCAAAAAGCACGGCATCGGTATCCGACATAAACGATCCCGGCCAGCAGTCTTCCAAAAACCCCATCACCCAGACAATAGGGCGACGCACCAACCCCGCATCCGACGGAGAGACGACTATGATACCGTCTGTCCGTCCCGAAAAAGGAACGGCGGTTTGCTTAAACAATGTCATCAAATGGCTCGCCGCCTCGGGCATTTTAAAGGCATTTTCATATAAGACCGGGTCTAAGCTCAAAAATGTGTCCAAAACGTCAAATAACGCGTGATAAGCAGATATCTCCTGAAGTGAGTGACCTGTCAGCCGGGAACCGAACCCATCTTTGAGATGACTTACAAATTGAAACCGTTCTAACATCGTCCGGATATGCTCTACAAACTCCGGCAACGATTTCAGCTGTCGGCATGTGTCGAGATAGCCTGCGATAATTTCGAGACCTCGGGTTTGGGCGGCCATGGCGTCGATCTGCGAAGCCATTCCCGGATCCGGTTCATCCTCACGGTTAAGAAGGTCCTGCAACAAGACTTGCTTCTTTTGCCAATGCTGCATCCAATCCTCAAGGGTGGCTACCTGATTAAATTCAGCCGAGATCGAGGCAATGTCATCGGGGTAGATCGGGTGAAGTGCTCCTGAGGCCGGATCGATGACGCTCTGAACAAAAGGGGAACGTAAAAACCGGATCAGTAATGCGTTTTCAAAACGACCCGACGCCAGCTTCAAAAAATTCACCACAAAAAGCGCCACTGCGGATTTGGACAATGCTGGCCGTTCGGGAAGGTAAACAGGAAGGCCGTAATGGGCAAATACTTGCTGGATCGACGCACGATACGCCCCGTCTTCCGGCACAACTAACGCAATGTCATCGGCAAAATACGCCGGATTCTCATCACATTGTGCTCTAATCAGACGCGCAAGATCGGTTATCTCAGATTTCATGCTTTGCGCGATCAGCAATTTTGCAACACGGGGCTCGTGGCTTTTTTGTCCTGGCCGCAATGAGGGCGAAAGTCCCGCCATTTTCATATAAAAAGAGTGAACGGCCTGCGAGGCAGGCTCGTCTGCCTGGTAGCTCAGATGCACCGCGCTTTGGCGGGAAAACCCGATCAAGGCCAATAGGCATCGCTCTTTGATCGGAGAGGTTTGTCCGAATCCCCATAAAAAGAGGTCATGACCCTGCGCCATCGGCCTAAGCATTGAAAATCCGGATTTTTCAGCGAGCCTAAATAAGTCACTCATATCCTTCCATCCCAAAGACTCTCGGATTCGGAGATAGCGTTTCAAAACCGGATTTAACGCCGCAAACCGTGGTCCGACCGGCAAGCGATCCATATCCAGACCTGCTTGCAAATGGATGGTAATCAGACGGTAGACTTTATTTAGGGCACCTTTGGTTTGTAAAAACGCCTTTGTTTCGGCGTCACAGGTCAGATCATCGATTAATTTAGCTAAAATAAGCTTGGAGACGCCTTTCATGTCACGCGGCGCATAGGGCATGGTCATTAAAATCAGATCATCAAGGCTCAAAACGTCCGGCAAATCCCGACGGTCCGGAGCCGCGTAGTGCGATAAGGCATAATACG
The DNA here is from genome assembly GCA_945888995.1 of bacterium UBP8_UBA817. Classification (GTDB taxonomy): domain Bacteria; phylum Margulisbacteria; class Marinamargulisbacteria; order CAMDBA01; family CAMDBA01; genus CAMDBA01. Next base: position 153,949 of record CAMDBA010000001.1, read on the forward strand.
CTTCGATTTTGGCACGCGTATTCGGCACGACGACATACCTATCGTCCCCATTCGCAGACAGTGCCGCCTCCCAAAATGCCTGATCACTATGTTTAAAAGTGTCGTAAAAAAGGGCAACCGGGCCCATAGGGTCTCCACTTTCTTTTTTTATGCTAGATTATAGGGGTTGGTATCATTCTAGGATAGATCCGTATGAAAAATAACACCGTCCTTAGTCAAGACCCCCTCGATACGCCCCTTCAGCTGCTAAAAGGGATCGGGCCGTCCATTGCAAAACGGCTTGAAAAATTATCGTGCTCGACCGTCAGAGACTTTCTTTATGCGTTTCCTCGCGGGTACGAAGACCGGCGGAACTTGCCAAAACTCTCGGCGATTAACCTGGGTGAATCCCAAACCGTAGTAGGCAAATTGCGACATCTCACCGAACAAATCCCCCGGCCCGGATTGTCGATCTTAAAAGGCACGATTGAAGACGAAACCGGCCGACTGAGCGTTGTATGGTTTAATCAAGGGTTTTTGAAAAAAACACTCAAAATTGGCCTGGATATCGTCCTTAATGGCAAGATTGAGGTTAATTCCTATGCGCAGGAAACACAGATGACAGTGGCCGAAACAGACATCTTATTTTCTCCAAAAGATCGTGCTGACAAGCTCGGCAAGGTATTGCCCAGCTACCCGTTAACCGCCGGACTGTTTCAATCAAGCCTGCGAAAATTATCCGCGTCATTATTAAGCCAGTACCTACCGCACCTCAAAGACCCACTGCCCGACACGACTCGCAAGCAGTTTGAATTAGCACCCCTGGCCTTTTGTATTCAAAACATTCACTTTCCTGCGTCTCGACAAGCCTACATTCATGCCAAAAGACGGCTCGTATTCGATGAATTTTTGTATCTGCAATTAGCGGTGCTCCAAAGAAAACACCTCTTAGCCGAAGATGTCACGGCAGAGCCCTTGATAACCCAGGGCCCACTTATCGATACTTATATCGCCAACCTTCCTTACACACTTACGGGCGCTCAGCAGCGGGCAATTAAAGACATCCGGTTCGACATTGAAAAACCGAAGATGATGAACCGTCTCATCCAAGGCGATGTCGGAGCTGGCAAAACCGATGTCGCGATTTTTGCCCTGCTTTGCGCAATTGAAACCGAAAAAAAAGGCATTCTGATGGCCCCGACGGAGATTTTGGCCGAGCAACATTTTTATAAGCTCAAAAAACACTTGGGCCACCTAGGAATCCCGATCACGCTTCTCAAAGGTAAGCAAAAAGTAAAAGAGCGGCGGGCGGCGCTCGACACTCTTCGGCAAGAAGGCGGCGGCATTGTCGTCGGCACTCACGCGCTCCTGGAAGATCCTGTCGAGATTCCGGATATCGGTCTGGTTGTGATCGATGAACAGCATCGATTCGGGGTTATCCAACGGCTCAAATTGAAAGCCAAAGGATATAATCCGCATTGCCTATTTATGACGGCGACACCGATTCCAAGATCACTGCTGCTCACCAGCTTCGGTGATCTCGAAAAATCGATTATGGACGAATTACCACCCGGTAGAATTCCGGCTCAGACCCGCTGTATCCGGCATTCGCAACTTCCGGATTGTTATCGCTTTTGCGAGACACAATTATCGGTCGGGCATCAGGTATTCGTGGTGTACCCTCTAGTCGAAGAATCCGAAAAACTAGATCTCAAATCCGCCATAGACGGGCATCTGGAATTGCAATCCGAGGTCTTCCTTCAGTATAAAGTCGGGCTGATTCACGGCCGCATGTCGGCTGCTGAAAAGGCGGATATTATGGACCAATTCAAGCAAAATCAGATACAAATCTTGGTTGCGACGACCGTCATTGAAGTCGGCATCGATGTGCCCAATGCCACCACAATGATCATTCATCATGCCGAGCGATTCGGACTCTCTCAGCTCCATCAGCTGCGGGGACGGATCGGCCGGGGTGGACATGCCTCGTATTGCTTTTTGGTCACTGCGCCTAAATCTCTTAATAGCAAAAAACGGCTTCAGGCCATGGTCGAGACGACATGCGGATTTAAGCTTGCCGAGCATGATTTGGCGATTCGTGGGCCGGGAGATATGCTCGGGACCCGGCAGGCAGGATTGCCGGACCTGCAAATTGCCGACCTAGTAAAAGACGAAGCGACGTTACTGCTTGCTAGAAAATGCGCGACCGAATTATTGGACGCAGATCCTAACCTTACCAGGCCTGAACATGCCTTATTAAGGAAGCAGTCCCTCGCTCACCAGAATATTGTGTACTATCATAAGCTCAACTAATGCGTATTATCTCGGGCAAATATCGAGGAAAATCCCTCTTATATCCCAAAGATCCCGCCCTCAGACCCACGCAAGACCGGGTCAAAGAGGCGATGTTCGGCATTGTGCAATTTCAGGTGCCGGATGCCGTCGTGCTGGATTTATTCTGCGGCACGGGATCGCTGGGGATCGAAGCGCTGTCTCGGGGCGCTTCTCATGCGGTTTTTGTAGACAAAGAGACTAAAATCTTATCCGAAAATCTCAAAAAAATCGACGGCTCTTTTAAAGTATTTCGGTCTGAGAGTTACCGATTTTTGAAGAAAAACGATCTGGTATTCGATCTTATTTTTATCGATCCCCCCTATGAGCGGCATGACTTATACGAAGAAACGTTGAATCACATATTTGAATTTGGTATGCTGAAGTCTACCGGAATTGCCTTATGCGAGCACCACCGAGCCTACAAGATCGCGTCTTTATTCCCACACATCACCAGTTCTGAGCATAGCTACGGAGACACCAAATTGACCCTTTTTAAAGTATGAAAAAAGCGATTTACGCCGGTAGTTTTGATCCGATTACGTATGGGCATATGGATATTGTTCAGCGTGCGGTGCGTATTTTTGATGAAGTGCATATCGCCGTTATCCAGAATCCGGATAAATCTTCGCTTTTTTCATTAGAAGAACGGATTTGTCTGATTCGTCAAGTTTTCGATGATCAACCCAATATTATTATCGAAGGCTTTCAGGGGCTTTTGATCGACTTTTCAAAAAAGAAGAAAATCTTCACCGTGGTCAGAGGGCTTCGCGCTGTTTCCGACTTCGATTTTGAGTTCCAAATGGCGCTGACAAACCGGAGTTTACTTCCCACCTTTGATACAGTATTTTTAATGACAGATCATAAGTATTCGTATTTAAGCTCTAGTCTCGTCAAACAAGTCGCCATGTATAACGGTGACGTGACGCAATTTGTTCCCCCGACTGTTCAAACCGCTCTGAAGGAGAAATTATGAATGAATTAATGGGATTACTAGACTCCCTGGAAGCCACGATTCTCGAAGGAAAACGAATTCCACTGACGGATAAAATCATGCTGGAAGAAAAAAAAATTCTTTCATTAGTCGACAAGCTTCGCCTGGTGCTCAAAAGCAACGGTAGTATTGTAAAGCGCTCGGTTGATCAATCCAGAAAAGAAGAGGCTCAAAAAACCAAGTCCGATTCCGCTATTCCAGGACGGGTTCCCGAGCAGATGGAAGACCTTTTGGCTCAGGCTCATGTAGAAGCCGAAAAAATCAAAGACGGCGCGAAAGAATATGCCGATTATATCCTGGCTAACCTTCAGCTTCTCGTCACTAAAATGCAGAAAAACCTGATTAAAGTCGAAAAAGGCATCGAAGATGGCCGTCATCTCATCGAAAAAAGCAAACAGAAAGAAGACCCTTTTTATGAACCGCTCGGATAGACGCTCCCCTAACACTCTCAGACCGATCCAAATTACCCGCCAATATACGAAATATGCACCTGGCTCCGTGCTTGTATGCTTCGGCGACACCAAAGTCATTTGTACTGCCTGTATCGAAGAAAAAGTACCCCCGTTTATGCGGGATAGCGGCAAAGGCTGGATCACGGCCGAATATGCGATGTTGCCTGGCGCCACGAATTCCCGCTACCAACGTGAAGTCAATAAAGGAAAGCCGTCCGGCAGAACCAATGAAATTCAACGCCTGATCGGCCGGTCACTACGCTCGGTTGTCGATATGTCGATGCTAGGAGAGCGCACGATTCACATTGATGCGGACGTCATTCAGGCGGATGGTGGAACCCGTACAGCGGCGATTACCGGCGGCATGGTTGCCATGTGGGATGCCGTTAAATATTTACAACAAAACGGTAAACTCCGGCAAAATCCAATCCGCGAGCTTCTTGCTGCGGTCAGTATCGGGGTCGTTAATGACACGGTTCTGCTGGATCTGTGCTACGAAGAAGATTGTGTCGCGGAAGTGGATATGAATATCGTCATGACTGAAAGCGGCCAGTTCGTTGAAATTCAGGGTACAGCGGAGCAACGCCCGTTTTCTGCGGATCAGCTCGCATCAATGCTCTCCGTCTCCGGAGCCGGTATTAAAGAAATTCTAGGCACGATGAAAGAATCTATCTTCGAATCGATTACCACAAGAGCCTAACTTCGATGGTTATTGAATTCAACACTATTTTTTCCCAGGTTCCAGAAGGACTCAAAGCCCTCAAAACGATGCGCCTGGGAGCGCTTAGAGTACCGGAAGGCACGATTCTTCCGATAGGAGACCTTTCGCTAGGGCTGGATTTTTCTGCCTTTATCGGACGGCAATTAGACGTAGATCTGGATGCCGACACACTCATTATCAAGCAAATACGGCCATCGTCCCCTACCTAAGAAAGCGTGTGCCATTGAACGAACTCGAAGCAACGTTCTACTCTGTCCATCCCCATCGAATCAAAATTTACCTGCTTTATACGGCATTTTTATTCAATGTGTATGTGATCCGCAGTCAACGGCTGCAAGACATATTGTGGGAGTGGCTTCGGACGGAGTTATTTTATATTGCGGGGGCATGTCAGCATTCCGGGAATTGTTGCCGCTATCTGATGCTTTATAACAAAGGTAAAGCGCTTAACCACCCCGAATTATTCCAAAAAGCCGCGCAAGAAAAGCCGTATTATTCACGATTTATTCCTCAGATGACGACTTCAGGCGGCATCGATCATTTTCAATGCAACTGTCTTTCCGCCGAGAATAAATGTACGGACTATAAGAATCGGCCTCGGCTCTGCCAACAATACCCCATCGGCAATTTCTTAAAAGGCGGGGATCTTCACGGCGATTGCGGTTATACGGTACGGCTTCGGGAAAATATTCCCATCTTTCACAACCGCACAGTCCTGGCGCTTTTAGTGCAAACCGCGCGTCTCCAAGGATGGCAATTATGAGCGAGCTGATCTTTACTATTACCCAACGTCACTATGAAATGATCATCCGGCAAACCCTGGAAAACCTGCCTCAGGAATCCGGCGGGTTTCTCGGCGGAAAAGACTTTACCATCAAAGCCGTCATGCCCGTGTATAACCAGCATTTGTACAATAAAACCGACACGTTTGCGATTACACAAGACGATGTTTTGCGGGCACATGATTTTTTTGCCAAACATGGGCTGGATTATTATGGCGTCTATCATAGTCATCCGAAAGGCATCGCAGAGCCCTCTCAACAAGATTTGAGCACCAATAACCGCTACCACTTTATCGTTGGACTTCGAAACCCTCAAAATCCCGAATTTAACGCCTTTCAGGCCTTCGGGTACCGGGCCCAACAGATTCCGATCCGGATTATCGACAATAAGGGTATTACGGTACTGGAGCTTCACGGCGGGCAAAAGAAAGAAAATTCCAATGACCTGCATCATGAAATGGGTCGCCTCAGTAATATGATCGACGATATTAAAAAAGACCGGGCGATTTATCCGAAACTCAGCCCGTCCAATCCGTTTGATTCGTCGAATTTCAATACGTTGGCGTGATTATCGTGCATCAGGTGGAGTTAGTTCAAAAATTCATCTTCGATTTGGGCCCAGCTTTTGCCATTGGGATATAGGTGATATCGGTCGCCCACACCTCGCTTTGCGGTACGATCGATAACCTGTGCTTCTTCCATTCAGAGATCTGCGTCGGGTGAACCTGGTATCGTTCACTTAATGCTGGCAGTGTTTCCTCTTCCTTCATCGCTATCTAATGCCACCTTGGCTCAAAACCCTGCTCCGTGATTCCGTCGTTGTTTTTTTGCCATTTTTGTTACGCCTTCTTACTTTCAGTTTAAAGAAGTTTTCCACTTAACGCCCTGTCCAGTTTTTCCCGGCCAGCTCTCTTAATATACGCTATTTTTACAATGATTTTATTTTAGCTATTAAACAATACATTCCCGATCGGGAATATCAATCTCCATTCTTATCGTCAGCGCTTGAATTATTCCTGATCGGGAATTTTATGGTTGTTTTCTTCAAAAAGATCTTCTATTATTACCGATCAGTAACTTTTGGAGAAATGAATGATCAATACAGCCGAAGATATTGGAAAATGGGTACGCGCCCGGAGGAAAGAAATTGGCATTACTCAGAGGGAGTTGTCATTAACATCCGGTACCGGAATCCGATTCATTATTGACCTTGAAAAGGGAAAACCCACTTGCCATATTGGCAAAGTATTAGCCGTTCTAACTACCCTGGGCCTCAGATTGGATCTTAAAGAACGATAATGACCCGAATTTTAAGTGTATTTTTGGATCATGATTTAGTCGGGAGACTGACTCAAAATGAT
>CAMDBA010000002.1 GCA_945888995.1 bacterium UBP8_UBA817
AAAGAATACCGGCACCCTTTTTGAAGAGAATTCTTTTAATAAAATATGCCCTGATAAAACCATGAGTATGGCAGTAGTCGAAACCCCAACACAAAATTGGTTAAACAGAGGGATAAAAAGTATATTACCTCCTAAAAAAATTGACGATATACGACGACGTTTATTTTCATGAGTAATTTGCTGGATAGGGGGGCTTTTAATAAGCGGGTAACAAATTTCTTATTTGGGCTATTTATTTTCTCTGTTTTTTTTCCTTTTATTAAAATTGTATCGTTTACGGATATACAACCTACGACGCTAGGACTAGCCATTCTGATTTTTCTAATTTATCCCCAAAAAATACTCTCTCGACCTATCATCGTTCTTGGTTTCGGATTCTTATTTTCTCTGTTTTTGGTTTCCATAAGTAAATGGGGGATGGGCTCTGCAAGAAATGCCATTAGCTACATTAGTATGTTTTTTATTCCAGCAGCAGTTTATTTGATGATGAGGTGTCAGGAAGGATTTAAAGAAGTTTATCTAAAATGGTCAATCTATATTCTCTTTTGTGTAGGGTTTATCCAAACATTTCTTATCAAAGATTTTTTATCGTTTTTACTGCCCAGAATAAACACTAGTTCTGGAAGAGGTGTGGTTGGCCTTGCTCCCGAACCTACGACTTATGGGATAATGTGTCTATTTTTAATGTTTATTTGTTACTTATATAAGCCAAAAAAAATGGTTTTTTATCAAATGTTACTATTGATTCAAATTTTGATTTTTGCCAAATCTGGCACAATAGTAATTTTATTAATGATCTGGGGCATTTTGTATATATGTTTCTTTTTTTCAATTAAAAGATTGGTTTTAGGGCTATTAATGCTTTCATTTTCTTTTGTATGGTTGACGCCTTTTTTAGTTCATACTCGAATGTACAAAATAGTAAACTTGCTTATTACGGATCCTCAATTCTTGTTTATAAAAGACATGAGCGGATCTGCTCGTTTTTTTCATGTTTTTTTTTCCGTTTTAGGGGCATTACAGAATTTTCTTATCCCTAACGGGTTTTCCTCGTACGCGGCATATCTATCTGAAAATTTAATTTATTACCCTACTTATATACAACAATCTTTACTGTTTAATGGAATAACTGATAAGGTTATGAGCGGATATGGAGCCGCTTTATTTGAAATGGGATTTGTCGGACTTATCTTTCCGATTGTCTTGTGGTTTTTGCTTAAACGCTTTTTTGCATCAAATATTAGAGCATTTTTAATGATGTCAGTAGTTATAACAGTCACTATTTTTTGTGCGATTCCACTTGCGTTTCCTTATATTGGATTTCTTTATGGGTTTTTGGCCTACTATTCAGTTCGAAAAAGTAAACTCCACCCGCAAACGGAAACCTCTATTAAAAGTAAAGTATCTTTGGGAGATTAGATAAATGCAACTGTTATTCGTATGCCCTAGTTTATCGATTCAGTGGGGCGGTCCTACCGGTGTGATAGAAGCTATGGGCAGCTTAATAGAAAAAGAGACCGATATTCAGTTAAGGGTTTGTACTACAACTGATCCTGATACTGATCAAATTTCCTCAAAATTAAAAAATATCATCCTTGTGAAAAGAAACTTTCTTAGTCGAGCGTGGGTTGGCTTTTCTTTTAAACTGATATTGGTTTTATGGACGGAGGTATCCCGATCTCAAATTGTGCATATTCATGAATTATGGCATTTCCCGGGGGTTATCGCTGCGCTATTCGCAAGTTTTTTAAAAAAGCCCTATGTGATATCCACACATGGCGAACTAGACCTCGGTTATTTAAAGCAAAAAAGGGTGAAAAAGAAGGTTTTTTTTCTCCTGTTTCAAAAAGGAATTTTAAAGCGGGCAAAGAAAGTCTTTGTTTTGTCAGACAAGGAAAATGAAACTGCGAAAAAATGGGTTCCCGATATTTCTTCCCAAGTAATAGTGAACGGTGTGAGCCTCCCTATAAGCAGGCCGATCAATAAAAAGCCCTATATCCTATTTTTGGGAAGGTTGCACGTTATTAAAGGAATTCCTTTGTTGATAGACGCTTTTCCGTCAGTACTTGCAAGATTTCCGCAATACCGACTTGTTTTAGCCGGACCTGATGGCGGAATGAAGAAAGAATTGGTGATACAATGTCAAAAATTAGGCATAGAAAATAAAATTGATTTTCTTGGGCTTGTTCAGGGGGCATATAAACAACAACTTTTAGAAGAAGCGGCTGTATTTGTTTTGCCGTCTATTTCAGAGGGATTTGGACTTGTTGTGTTGGAAGCACTAGCTGCCGGTACACCTGTGGTTGTGACCCCTGCATGTGGAGTTTATGGACTTGAAGAAAGCTTTGGAAGAGTTGTGCCCCGAGATGAAAATCAAATGGCAGAAGCGATTTCATCGTATTTATGTTTAAACACGGAAGATCTCGAAGTGGCCGGAAAAAAAGCCCAGGGGTTTGTAAAAGAGGCTTACCAATGGGAAAGAATTGTAGAGACGTACATTGGTATTTATAAAAACTGTATAGAGGAATAAATCAAAGTGTCGACAAAGGTGTCGGTTATCACAGTCGTATTTAATAATAAACAATTTATTAGCCAGGCAATAGAATCGGTCTTAGCCCAATCGTATGCCAATGTCGAGTATATCGTCATTGACGGGGGATCGACCGACGGAACATTGGATATTATAAAATCGTATGGGAACAAAATTGAGTACGTGATATCTGAACCTGACCGCGGAATGTACGATGCGCTGAACAAGGGTATTAGGTTTGCCAGTGGCGATATTGTGGGAATAGTCAATTCAGATGACGCCCTCTATGACCCTGATGTCATCGCCGATATTGTAAAAGAATTTGAGAATACCTCTATTGAGTGCAGCTATGGAAACCTGATCTACGTCGATCGCGAGACCGCAACTAAAACTACCCGTACCTGGATTTCTAAACCCTTCGAGAGCGGCTTATTTGAAAAAAGTTGGACGCCTGCTCATCCGACATTTTATTGCAGACGGGAGTTGTTTGAAAAATACGGATACTACCGATTGGATTTTAAGATTGCGGCGGATGTGGAATTGATGTACCGCTTTTTAGAAAAACATCGGGTCCGGTCGCTCTACATACCGCGTATGATGATGCGGATGCGAAATGCGGGGATTAGCAATTCGGGGATTTCCAGCACAGTAATTATTACATCAGAAATGAAACGTGCAATCCGGGAAAACGGAGGTCGGTTCAGCCTGCTCAAGTATTTATTTTTTAAGGGGCTTAAGATCAAGCAATTTATTCAGCGATGAAAGTCATCATTACAGGCGCCGGCGGGTTTATCGGAACAAACCTTGTGAAAAAGATGATGGAGCATACTATACGTCCTACTTGCCTTATCCGGCCGGATAGTAGTAAAGAGACGTTGTCGGCATTAGGGGTAACCGATTTTTGCCGGTCGATATCGGAATTGTCACAAGTGGATGCAGTCGTGCATCTCGCTGCCCGGGTACACCAAATGAAAGATACAAGCAAGAATCCCCTGGATGAATTTCGGAGTGTGAACGTGGAGTATGTGACGCAGTTAGCTAAGGAATCTTTAGAGCGAAACATAAAATGTTTTGTATTTATTAGTTCCGTAAAGGTGTATGGCGAGAACCCTGGGCGATACAATGAATCGATTCAACCGGATCCTCAAGACCCCTATGGGATAAGCAAGTATGAGGCCGAGCAAGCGCTGATTCGTTTATTTGAGAATCAAACTTTGGCAAAATTAATTATTTTGAGATTGCCGATGGTGTATGGGCCGGGAAATAAAGGCAACATATTGGCTTTATTGAAAGCCGCGAAAAAACGATATCCGTTGCCCTTAGGCTCAGCCCATAATAAACGCAGCTTTGTCTATGTCGAAAATGTCGTGGATGCGATTAGAACGGTTTTAGAAGATAAGACAGCGAATGAATCGACCGTGTCGGTTTTTAATATTACCGATGCTGAAACGATCTCTTCGTCTGAGCTGTATAATCTGATTTCTCTGGAAATGAACGGATACCGGCTGTCTTGGCCGTTGCCTCGATTCTGTTGGACAATCGCAGGTCACCTAAAAAAGTCCATTCGGTCGGTTGAAAAACGACTATTTGATGAATATTGTATGGATAATACCGCTTTTTGTTCAGCATACGGGTGGCAGCCGCCATTCACCTTAAAAGAAGGGATTAACAAAACCGTCCAATGGTATCTGAAATGTTAATCTATTTACTGAGCTTTTTTCTTTCGTTTATCGCCGTTTATGGGATGCGACGCTTTTGTCTGTGGAAAGGGATTATGGATGTGCCGAACACCCGCAGCTCGCACGTCAATCCAACCGCGAGAATCGGCGGTGTCGGATTTATCGTTGCTTATATTGCGAGTTTGGCTTTGTGGGGCGATGTCAGCATCTTGTTTTGCAAAATGCTGGCGATCGCCGTCGGCGTGTCCATTTTGAGTTTAATGGATGATTTGAAAGGATTAAAACCCTCTATCAGGTTTTTGGTTCATATTCTATTTTCGGTTGGTATTTTTGTATTGGGAATAAAACTAATTGGGATTTCCATGCCGTTTGTAGAAATGCGGTTCGCTACGATGGCGTTTCAGATTGTCATCTCCGTATTTTTCCTCGCGGCCATGACGAATGTGTATAATTTTATGGATGGGATTGATGGCTATGCCGGTGGAGTAGGGATTTTAGGGGCATTAAGTCTGGCGGGGTTTGCACAAATTGCAGGAAAGGTTGCGATTGTAGATGCATTGTTAATGTTAGCTGCGGTATTAGCCGGATTTTGGATATGGAATTATCCCAAGGCAAAAATTTTTATGGGAGACGTCGGAAGTGCGTTTCTCGGCTTTTATTTTGGAGCGGTCATCCTTTACTTAACATTGATAAATGCGGACTTTTTATTGCCGATGTTAATGGTGTTCGGGGTATTTATCGGAGATGCGTCTGTAACAATGATTCGTCGATTGATTAATAGAGAAAAAATCTGGGAAGCGCATCGATCTCATTTTTATCAGCGATTAACGATAATCGGATGGTCGCATCGACGTGTTATTTGGCTGGAATTTGTCCATATGGTGATTTGTTGTATGCTGGCATTTGGTTATTTATCTGTACCTGAAGCCGGTCGTTTAGTATTAATATCGGTTTTTTTGTTAACATTTGTAATAAAGTTTGGCTACATTACACTCTTGGAAAGATCGGGGCGGGTCCTTCATGAAGCTGGATAAGTTAAGACATCATTATAAGCTCATAATCGGCCTTATTATCGGGGGGATTTTTCTGCTGGCTTTAGCGCCGTTTTGCCTTCGGCAAGTGGGTGCCTATCTAGTTAAAACTGATAACTTTCAAAAAGCGGATGTTGCAATCGTGCTGGCCGGATGTAATGGTGAACGAATTCAGAAAGCCGCATGGCTCTATCACCATAAAAAAGTCAAAACGGTATTGATGAGCGGCGGAGGTGTGTTTTTCGGTCGCTATTATACGGATTACATGGCGGATTATGCCGTCCAATTAGGCGTGCCGAGGAAACATATTATATCGGAAAGGGACTCCCTGAGCACATTTGAGAGTGCCGTGGCGTGCAAACCGGTCTTAAGATCTCAGCATATTAAAACCGCAGTTTTAGTGACCTCTTATTATCATACCCGCCGAGCATATGCTATTTTTGAGAAGATATTGAAGGATTCTGGTGTGCACTTATATGTAATTGGCGCGTCTGATGAGGTGGATTACAAAAATTGGTGGAAGCACCATGAAATGGCGGAGAAAGTCTTGCAGGAATGGTGTAAGACGATTGTGTATTTTTTTCAATATAAGGTTTAATACAACTCGTGATTAAACGAATTTAAAGGGATAGAAAGCTATGAACATTGCAATCATTGGAACCGGATATGTTGGCTTGGTGACGGGCGCTTGTTTTTCACAAGTTGGAAATCAAGTCTGGTGTGTGGATAACGACCTGGAAAAAATAAACACCCTAAACCAAGGCCAGATACCGATATATGAACCTCAACTCGAAGAATTTGTCGCCCAAGGGCTGCATACTCAAAATTTGATATTTACATCCGATATTCAGATGGTATTGGCCCAGGCGACTGTTGTATTTATTACGGTTGGCACACCGATGAAGGACGATGGAAGTCCTGATTTAAGCGCGGTTTTAGCTGTTGCAAAAGAAATCGGGCAAAATATGTCGCATAAGCTGATTATTGTAAATAAGTCGACGGTTCCTGTCGGCACCGGTGATACTGTTCGCCGTGAAATTCAGTCTGTGCTTGATTTTAGGGAAAGCGGACTTACCTTTGATGTGGTGTCGAACCCTGAATTTTTAAAAGAAGGTAGCGCGATTGACGATTTTCTAAGACCGGACAGGGTGGTAATCGGCGCTGAAAATATCGAAACAGTCGAAATGATCAAGCAGCTATATGCACCTTTTGTAAGAACAAATGACCGGTTTATCCAAATGAGTGTCCGCAGCGCTGAGATGACTAAATACGCAGCCAATGCCATGTTGGCCACGAAAATTAGTTTTATTAATGAAATTGCCATGATTTGCGAGCGTGTCGGCGCAGATGTGAACAAGGTTAGAATCGGGATCGGAAGTGACCATCGAATTGGATATAATTTTATTTATCCCGGTTGTGGATATGGCGGTAGTTGTTTTCCAAAAGATGTTAAGGCGTTGGAAGCACTGGCCTCGGAAGTAGGGTTAGAGCCGGGCTTACTTAATTCGGTTTCAGAAGTAAATGAGCGGCAGAAAATAGTTTTAGTACATAAAGTTCAAGCCTATTTTGGTAAGGATCTATCTGGTTTGACCTTTGCGATATGGGGGCTTTCATTTAAGCCTAATACGGATGATATGAGGGAGGCACCAAGTATCATTATTATTAAAGCATTGGTTGAATGCGGAGCAACGATTTTAGCCTATGATCCAAAGGCCGTTAGTGCCGCAAAGAACGGACCTTTAAAAGACATACCTAATCTAAGATATGTGCCTTCCAAATATGATGCTTTAGATAATGCGGATGCGCTTTTGTTAATTACTGAATGGAAAGAATTTAAGAGTCCGGATTTTGATGAAATGGGTAGAAGAATGAAAGCCAAGGTGATCTTTGATGGAAGAAATCAATATAGTGAAAAATACCTGAGATCCATTGGGTTTGGGTATCATCAAATCGGTGTTCAACCAGTAAGCCCTCTATAATTATGGAAAACAAAAACACTTATCTTGTCACCGGCGCCGCAGGCTTCATCGGCTCAAACCTAATTGAATCTATTTTGAATAATGGAGATAAAGTTGTCGGGTTGGATAATCTTGCAACCGGAAAGCTGGAAAATCTAAGTTTTATTGAAACCCATCCTCATCGAGAAAACTTTCAGTTAATAGAAGGCGATATAACCGATATATCCATCTGTAATGAGAGTTGCCGAGGCGTCGACTATATCCTCCATCATGCCGCATTAGCCTCCGTTGCCGAATCAATGGCGTTGCCCGAAAAATATGAGGAAATCAACATAGGGGGAACCCTGAATCTTTTACAGGCCGCAAAAAAAGCCCAAGTAAAACGTTTTGTATTCGCCTCTTCATCCGCAGTTTATGGCGATTCCCCGGAATTCCCAAAGCACGAGGCCCTCTGTCCCAATCCAAAATCCCCATATGCCATCACCAAGCTTTCAGGCGAGTATTATTGCAAACTTTTTTACGAATCCTTCGGATTGCCGACTGTGATCTTGCGGTATTTTAATATTTTTGGTCCGAAACAAGATCCGACTTCCCAATATTCTGCGGTTATTCCGTTATTTATCGACGCATTTTTAAAAGGGAAATCGCCAAAAATTTTTGGCGATGGTGAACAAACCCGTGATTTTGTATATGTTCAAAATATTGTAAAAGCCAACCTCGCCGCCTGCCATGCCCCCGATTCCATCTTCGGAAAACCCGTCAACATCGGCTGCGGAGACCGAATCTCGATTAACCAATTAGCCCATAAAATAAAAGCCTTGATGAAGAGTCCGACCTCGATTCAATACGAGCCACCAAGAGCCGGGGATGTTCGGGATAGCCTGGCCGATATTACCCGCGCTAAATCCGCAGGTTTAATCGATAACCCGATCGGTTTGGACGAAGGCCTCAAATACACGGTGGAATGGTTTCTGAACCATAAGTAAATAGAACTAAGAGAGCCGGGTATAAGGCAAAAGAAGCTCAAAACATTTATCATTTCCTACTTTTGAGTTACCATAATCCTAATATATTTAAACGGATCTTCTGCCGGAAGATCTGTAAAAGGAGACTTCCCAATGCCCCACTCACCCTTCCACCGCAAACACTCATCCCCAGTCGTAGACGGCGCCGACCGAGCACCCTCACGGGCCATGCTCAGAGCAGTGGGATTTGAGGATGCGGATTTTGACAAATCGGTCATTGGGATTGCCTCGACATGGAGCATGGTGACGCCCTGCAATATGCACATCGATCAGCTCGCAAGGGAAGCTGAAATCGGTGTGAATGATGCTGGTGGAAAAGGCCTGATTTTTAATACAATTACGATTTCTGATGGGATTTCAATGGGAACCGAAGGAATGAAATACTCGCTCGTCTCCCGTGAAGTGATTGCGGACTCGATCGAAACCGTGGCGGCTTGCGAAGGCTTTGATGGGATTGTCGCCATTGGCGGCTGTGATAAAAATATGCCCGCATGTCTGATCGCCTTAGCTCGGATGGATCGCCCCGGCGTATTTGTGTATGGCGGAACAATTTTACCCGGCTGTCACAATGAGGAAGATGTGGATGTCGTCTCTGTTTTTGAAGCAGTGGGCGCGCATGCCAATCATAAAATATCGGACAAAGAACTCCACGATATCGAAGCCTGCGCGATTCCCGGGCCCGGTTCTTGCGGGGGTATGTATACGGCGAATACGATGGCGTCGGCAATCGAAGCGTTAGGCATGAGCCTGCCGAATAGTTCCGGTCAGGCCGCGGTATCCGATCATAAAAAAGAAGATTGCCGGCTTGCGGGAAAAGCCGTTTTAAACTTAATTGAAAAAGGCATTACCCCACGACAAATTATGACCCGGAAAGCCTTTGAGAACGCCATTACGGTGGTCATCGCATTAGGTGGATCGACGAATGCGGTCTTGCATTTATTGGCGATGGCGAATACTGCCGGCGTGGCATTGGAATTGGATGATTTTACTAGAATCGGTGAAAAAGTGCCGGTTTTAGCCGATCTGAAACCCAGTGGAAAATACATGATGTCTAAATTAGTTGAGATCGGTGGGGTTGCACCGTTGATGAAGCGGTTATTGGCCGCCGGATTATTGCATGGCGATTGTCTGACCGTAACAGGCAAAACATTAGCCGAAAACTTGGCGGAGATAGCTGATTATCCGGACGGTCAGCAGATTATCAAACCGTTGTCGGATCCGATTAAACCGAATAGCCACTTGGTCGTGTGTTACGGCAATCTCGCTGCAAAAGGTGCTGTTGCCAAGATCTCCGGAAAAGAAGGCTTGGCATTCTCCGGAATTGCACGAGTATTTGAGTCAGAAGAAGACGCCATGAAACAGATTTTAGACGGTACGGTTGTAAAAGGTGATGTTCTGGTCATTCGCTACGAAGGCCCGAAAGGCGGACCTGGAATGCGTGAAATGTTATCCCCGACCTCAGCGGTGATGGGGCGAGGTCTCGGAAAAGATGTCGCGCTGATTACCGACGGACGGTTTTCCGGCGGAACACATGGATTTGTCGTCGGGCATATTACCCCTGAGGCCTACGAAGGCGGACTATTGGCGATCGTTGAAAACGGTGACCGTATCACCATCGATGCGCAGATTCATCAATTAACCCTTCATGTGAGCGAAGAAGAAATCAAACGCCGATTCACATTATGGAAAAAGCCCGCGCCGAAATATACCCGAGGCGTTCTGGCCAAATATCAAAAATTAGTCAATTCCGCATCCGAAGGCGCATTAACGGATGCGAACTTGGAATTAGAATAATGAGCCCAAAATTAGCGGTTATTCAGTTTCCCGGAAGTAATTGTGAATATGAGACCCGCCGAGCAGCTGCACAGTACGGCTTTGATGCCGAAATTGTGCGATGGACCGTAGATCGGGAGACCTTCGATCGGTTCGACGCCTATATTTTACCCGGCGGCTTTTCGTATCAGGATCGAGTGAGGGCCGGTGTAATTGCGTCCAAATTACCTGTTCTTCAATTTCTTGCCGAGGCGGCGGAAAAAGGCAAGCTTATCTTAGGAATCTGTAACGGATGCCAGATTTTGGCTGAAGCCGGATTAGTGCCGGGGCTGGGTGGAAAAGCCGCCATTTCGATCGCATTAGCGCATAACGCCAGGCAAAACCGACCTGTAGGCTTTATCTGCGATTGGGTGAATGTCAAAGTTCAGACGCCTAAGGCCAGTGTGTTTACCCGGTATTTTAGTGAAAATGATATTTTTCCGATTCCGATCAATCATGGCGAAGGCCGATTTGTTCTGTCACCGGAAGTCGAAGCGGTATTACCGACATTAAGTACAGTTGTCTATTGCTCGGCCGAGGGTCAAATAGAGACTGAATTCCCGATTAACCCTAACGGCAGTCAGCATAATTTGGCCGGTATGGGGAGTCAGAAGGGCAATGTGTTCGCGATCATGCCGCATCCTGAACGGGCCGCCTTTCTCAAGCAAGTGCCTGAATCTGCTGGGAAATGGGGTCGGGATAAAATCGAAGGATTGCGAACCGGGAGCCAGAAAGACGGTCCTTGGGCACCGCTTTTTGTCTCAATGGCCGATTTTTTAACCAAAGGATAAATAAATGTCAGTTGTTTCAGTTTATACGATGCTCAAAAATACCGACCTTCACAGCCTATCCGCTCAGGAAGCTATTCACGAGATGATGGCGTACCCGTCTCTCGTCTCTCTGCGCAGATTCGGTCTTTGGGAAGTAACGCTCGCCTCTTCCGGTGATGCGGCGTTGAATGAGGTTCAGCAAATCATCGATCAGTCGTATTACCTGCTCAATCCCAATAAAGAACATTATTTTATCTCGAATCTTCCGGCGACTCCTACCTCGTCCGCCCACGTACGTTTTCTAATTAAAGTGACCAACCGACTTTTACAGCCCGACTATGACGCGATTATCGAGAAGATTGAAAAACGGGTGGGGGTTAAGGTGAACGCCCTGTCATACTATTTATTGTGGGAAGTAGTCGTAGATCGGCGTAACCTATCTGATACGGCCCTCAGAGCCGAAGTTGAAAAGAAAGTCATTGCCTCAGCTGATCGGGCGCATGGGATTTTGATTAATCCGTTATACGAAACGATGTCATTTCTGGAGCCTGCTTATGCCGGATAAAGTCGAACTTAGTGTCATCATTGTGAATTATAACGGCGCGGCCTATATCCCCGAATGCCTTGAGTCGGTCTTGAAAAGCGAAGACGTATTGTTCGAAGTCATTGTCGTAGATAATGCGTCGCCGGATAATTCTTTATCGGTTTTAGAGCGCTATCGCGATCGGGTTAAGCTGATCGCAAGTCCGGTTAACGGGGGGTTTTCGGCCGGGAATAATATCGGCATCGACGCATCCTCCGGGGACTACGTATGTCTACTCAATAATGACACGGTGGTAAATCCGGATACATTGGCTACGTTATTAAATTATCTCAAGCAAAATTCATCAGTCGGCGCAGTAGGGCCTAAACTTTTAAATGCGGACGGTTCTCCTCAATATACCGGCAGTGTTTTAGGCCACTGGCAGTACAAAACTGGAAAAGCCCGAAAAGTCGGATTTCTCTCCGGCGCGGCATTTATGACCCGTCGATCTCTATTAGATCAAATCGGTGGATTGGATGAAAATTATTTCTTCTACAACGAAGATCTGGATCTGTGTAAAACCATTCTCAAAGCCGGGTATACGTTGGTCTATCTTCCGACTGCCGAATTAATCCATTTCGGCGGCGTGGCAACGGCCACCCGAAAAGCGGCCTCTATTATCGAAGGCTACCGGGGAGGGCTTTATTTTTGTTCTAAGCACTATCCGAAAGCCATTTTTAGGCTATATCAGTTTATCTTAGGGCTTTATTTTTTAATCCGGCTGGCCATTTATTTCCCATTCAGTGTGTTTTCCGATCACTATCAGGACTTATTTCGAGCCTATTTAACCTGTTGGCGGATCCTACTGAAAAACGACTTAACCCTAAAAAAAGCAAAACAAAAGACCGCTGCTGCGAAAGACCGGTAAAGGATCACTTTATGTTAAAACACGGTAAACAAATTTTAATTGCCAGTTTCATTATCGGAGCCTTGTTTGCCGGAGCGACTGCATTCGCGGGTCCGTTATATAAAATTGATCCCGAATTACAGTCTGAAATCAATCAAAACAGAGCTAAGCTTGTGCAGAATCCATCCGCGGAAACCCATTTTGAGCTGGCGATGTCATACACCTACACGGGGCAGGTTGAAGATGGTTGGGACTTGTTACAAAAAATACCGAACTATGACAAAGACTATTCCTCAAAAGTCATAAAAAAATACGAAGCCTTGAGCAAAAGCAATCCGAAGGAATGGAAGTATCCGTTTAAATTAGCTTTTGGCTATTATTTTTCAGAGCGAAAACGGGAGGCTCTTGCCCAATTTGAAAGAGCGCTTCGTCTCGACGCAGGAAATCCATGGATAATGGGCTTCATCGCCTTGGCTAAAGGCGATCTGGGGCAGCTTGATGAAGCGATCGAGCTTTGTAAACAGGCGATCAAGATTCAGCCTAACGGAACCGCGCTTCATTTCTTGCTGGCGCAGGGATTTCAGAAAAAAGGAGATTATGCGGGGTTTCTTGGAGAGACTCTCACCGTGCTTCGGTTAAGATCAGAAGAAGCGCAGTATAATACCAAAAATAGTAAGAATCCTCACCGTTTTGATAATTAGTCCGGTTATATGCAGGCTTTTATAAAGAAATACGCCGTTAATAGTGGCATTATTCTCTTCTTCGGCGTGATTATTGTCCTGGCCATTCGAGAACCGAATGTGTCTGATTTGCCGGCATCCAAATCAACAGAGCCTGATTTTACGTTTAAGAATGTCTCGATCACGATGTGGGAAGGTCAGAAAAAACTGTGGCATTTGAAAAGCAAAGGCGCTAGTCTTCATACCCAAGATTATCCATCAAGAATGACTTTGATAAACGGCACTGTTTATGAAGGCGGCAGAGTGCATTATTTTAGCGCGCCAACCGCAAAGTTTGTTTGGGGAGATGCCGCGCTCTCTCTTGAAAATGCCAAAGTAACCTACAATATGGATACGAATCCGGTATTGGCGTTTGTACGGATATTAGAATTTGACCCGGATCAGCAAGTACTAAACGGGAAAGGCGGTGTCACGGTAAAATCATCGTACGGCCAATTTAACGGTCAATGGTTTAAAGCCGACTTACCACGCCGGACGGCTTTAGTGTACGGCCGACCCCAAGCACAATTTAATCTCGATAAATAGGAACCTTATGAAACCCGTAAAACCCATAAAACTAGAAGAATTTCTCGCCTCGCAAACGGCGTATTCCCGCCGTAAAATTTTGGATCTGCTCAACGCTGGTGAAGTATCAGTAAATGGCGTGCCCGTCACAAGCTTAAGTCATCCCGTTCAACCGAAAACCGATCAGATTAAGGTCGGGACGGTTAAAATTGAGCACGAGATTCCGTATATGTACTATAAATTTAATAAACCCAAAGATGTGATCTGCACGCTTCATGATCCGAAAGGGCGGCGGGATTTAATGGAGTTTTTAAGACCGTTTCCGCAATCCTTAACCCCTGTGGGTAGGCTGGATCGGCAGACAAAAGGCTTGCTGTTATTTACCAATGACGGCGAATTTGCGAATCGTCTGATGCATCCTCGATATGGCGTGAGTAAACTCTATACGGTTACCCTGGATCAGGCACCGACGGCGCGTCATTTGGAACGGTTAACCGAAGGCATGATGCTCGAAGACGGCCCTATCCGATTTTCCAGTATTGAAATTGTAGACAATAAAATATTAAAAGTCAGCCTTAAAGAAGGCCGAAATCGGATTGTGAGACGCACGTTTGACCATTTGGGCTACACGGTTGAAAAACTCAAACGGATTGCAATCGGACCGATTTTGTTAGGCAAGCTTGCCGAAGGGGACATGCAGCCGCTGAGCTCAGGAGAGCTTCGAACCCTCAAGACCCAACTCGGACTTACAAAGTGACGTTCGAGCTGTCGGTATATGAATTTGATTGCGTTATTGTCGGTAGCGGGATTGCAGGGTTGCGCGCAGCGGAAGTCGTAGGTCCTCATGCCAGAACCTGTGTGATTACAAAAGGGAAATCCAAAGAAAGCTCAACCCAGTATGCACAAGGCGGTATTGCGGTTGCTCTTAATGAAGATGATGCGCCGTCCCATCATTTTGAGGACACATTGGCCGCAGGTGATGGGCTGTGTGATCCCGAAGCTGTTCGTGTATTAGTGGAAGATGGCCCGCGACGTGTCGAAGAGCTCATTGGCATGGGTGCAAATTTTGATAAAAAAAACGGGGATTTTGATTTCACAACCGAAGGCGCACATCGGAAGCGCCGGATTTTGCATGCGGGTGATGCGACCGGCCGTGAAATCGAAAAAGCGCTGGGCCGTAAATTGCTTTTGGATGGGTATGTTAGTTTCTTCGAAGATACGGCTGTTTTGGAACTCTTAGTTCAGGACAAGCGGTGTTATGGGTGTATTGCGATAAAAGCCGGGAAGCTGGCGGTTTTTTACGCCAAATCGGTGATTTTGGCGACCGGCGGTTATAGCCAGGTGTATGCGTATAATACGAACCCGCCGCTGGCCACTGGGGATGGGATTGCGCTGGCCTATAATGCAGGCTGCGAAGTCGCGGACATGGAATTCGTGCAATTTCATCCGACAACGTTATATTTAGGAGACAAAAAGCCGATTTCTATTTTCCTGATTACGGAAGCGGTGAGAGGCGAAGGGGCGATTTTGTTGAATCAAAATCTAGAACGCTTTATGCCTCGTTATCATCCGGATGCCGAACTTGCGCCGCGTGACATTGTATCCCGCGCTATTTTGTCTGAGATGCAAAACACAAAGACCGATCATGTCTATCTGGATCTGAGCGGATTGACCGTGGATATTCCAAGCCGGTTTCCGACCATTTATAAACGCTGCCTGGAATCTCAGATTGATATTACTAAAAGTTTTATTCCCGTAGCGCCGGCTGCGCATTATTGTATGGGGGGGATTTGCACGGATGTTTGGGCCCGGACTACCATTGATGGACTATATGCCGCTGGGGAAGTGACGTCGATGGGCATTCACGGCGCCAATCGGCTGGCCTCTAATTCTCTTCTGGACGGATTGGTATTCGGTTATAGAGCCGGTCGGCATGTGGTGGATTCTTTGCCGGGTAACGCCGAGCCTTTGGATAGGGCTTTGCCTATGCGTGATCGCTTTGTGCCCAGTCACCAGGATCGGATCAAATTGATGCGTATTCGCGAAGAGTTGAGATCTTTGATGTGGCATGACGTGGGGATTGTTCGTGAAGGGGACGCTCTTGAAAAAGTGCTGAACCGATTAAAGGGCTTTGAATCTGCAATTGCCGGGTTTGGCTTTCACGAGGACGTGATTGAAGTCCAAAATATGCTGCTTGTTTCTCGTTTGTGCGCAGAGTTCGCATTCGCAAGGCAAGAGAGTCGGGGCGCTCACTTCAGAGTGGATTTTCCGGTACGCGATGACGTGGCATGGCAGCTCCACCTGGTGGGTAAAGCATCGGGAGCGCAGTTAGAAAAAGTGCCGAATATCGCTAAGCGACCGCTGTGATTTTCGGTTCGGAGGCCTTGCAATAAAAGACCAGGCATAATAAGTCGATAAATGTGGTCATCGCCGCCTGGAAACCTACCCAGAGGATCGATTTTCCGATAACAGGGACTTCGAGCAATACTGGACTAATGATGCTGATAGAGACCAATGCAATGAGGATAATAAAGCTAGTCAGCCATAAGACTTGTTTAAATGAATATCGGAGTAAGTAAAAAGACCGTTTAATCGCTGTCCAGCCGTTGGACGATGTCGTAATGACAATGCTGGGAACAAAATTAAGCAAAAGGCTGAGAAAAATAAGCGGAATAAATGTCAGAAAAAGAAGCGCCAAAATGCCGAGATCCGGTGTGGGAGATTGAACGGCGTTGGCATTTATTTCCCACCATTTTAATAGCCCGAATATTGGGAAGATCAGCATGCCGGTGCCTACCATCATCGCAGGAAGTTTTTTGGCAAAAGTCCGTATGTTTTCTACCGGGGGAATCTCCTTTTTTTGGTAAAGCTGAAAGCCAAGATGGAGGGTGAATCCTTTGAAAAGTAAATCTGCAACCCAGCCGAAGATAATTAATTTGGCAATAAAATACAAAGAAGAGGACTTAATACCTGATAATGGCAACGTTTCGAAAATGGTGACGGCTGAGAAAAAAATAAGGTAGGGCGCAACGATCAACGGATCTTTTTTGAGAAGAGAAAAGGCGTCGGAAGTAACGGTTTTGATGCTCAGATTCATGGTAGGTTAAGGGTATAGTTTATCCCATAAATTGTCTACCGAGAGCAGCCTGTTTTTTTGTCTTGGTTTCACGAGATGGTTTGAGAAATGACCGGTTGGAACGCCTCTTTTCCAATAGGCCAAATTTGTTGAAAATACGTGTAAATTTTGTCTTCAGGTTGCGCGATGGCTATCGCCTAGGTATAATTCGAAAATAGTTTCAAAAAAAGTTTTGAGACGTGCCGGCCTTCATCAGTGGGGCTGTTGTAGTAATAAAATCAGATCCGTATATTAGTGTCGAATGTAAGACAAAAAGTGAGGTAAGTTGTGAGGGAAGAACTAGAAAAAAAACGCAAAAGTGACTTGATTGCGCTGGCAAAACAACTCAATATCAAAGGACGGTCCGTCCTAAAAAAAGACCTATTAATCCAAAAGATTATTCAGGTATCTACAAAAAAATAACGACTACCCCATACCAAGGAGATTATTATTAATGAATATCGTACTCGTATCATCTGAAGTGGTACCTTTTGCAAAAACAGGTGGTTTGGCTGACGTCGCAGGAACTTTGCCGATTGCACTGAGAGCAGAGGGGCATCAGGTATCGATTTTTATGCCTCGATATAAGGATGTTAGTAAGCAAAAATTTGGGTTAACCAGTGTTTTGAAGCGAGTACGGCTTCGAATGGAAACCGGAACCAAAGAGTTTAATATCTTTACCGCAATGCTGCCCGGTACCGATATCCCGGTCTATTTCATTGATAAAGAACTGTATTTTCAGCGTGAGCAGCTGTATCAGGAAAATGGCCAAGACTATCCGGATAACGCCGAACGGTTCCATTATTTTTGCTTAGCGGTCCTTGAGAGCTTAAAAGTCCTGGATATTTCGCCGGACGTGATTCATTGCAATGACTGGCAGACGGCCATGATTCCGGTTTACTTAAAAACCACCCTTCAAGAGGATCCTTTTTATAAAAATATAGCGACTATTTATACGATTCATAACTTGGCGTATCAGGGTCTCTTTGAGTTCGACGTTTTGTCGCAGTTAGGCTTAGATGAGGCCTTGTTTCATTCGGACCGGTTGGAATTTTGGGGAAAAGTAAATTTTTCAAAAGGCGGGCTCGTTTATGCCGATATTCTGAATACCGTTTCCGAGCGGTATAGTAAAGAAATTCAAAGCAACGAATTCGGCTGCGGTCTGGACGGTTTGCTATCCAGCCGGGCGAAAGATTTATACGGTATTTTGAATGGCTTGGATTACACGCAATGGAATCCGGAAACCGACCCAACCCTGCCTGCCAATTTCTCCGTAGCCACATTGGAGAAAAAAGCCGAAAGCAAAAAGAAGCTCTTAAAACTCAATAAATTAACGTATTCGGAAGATGTTCCGGTTTTGGGTCTGATTTCTCGTCTGGCCGATCAAAAAGGATTTGATATTTTATCGAGCGTGATCGATCAAATTCTGAACATGAATGTCCAGTTCGTCTTGTTAGGAACCGGAGATCCGAAATATCACGACTTATTTGAAGCACTTGAAAAGAAATATTCGAAAAAGATGAAGGCGAGCCTTAAATTTGACGGTGCACTGTCACAATTGGTTTATGCCGGATCCGATATGTTTTTAATGCCATCGCATTACGAGCCTTGCGGGTTGGGCCAATTGATTAGTTTAAAGTACGGGACAGTACCGATTGTTCGAGAGACCGGTGGACTTGCGGATACGATCATTGATGCGGACCAGGATCCAAAAAATGGGAATGGCTTTATGTTTTCGGAATATACCGGCGAAGCTCTTCTAGATGCAGTAAAGCGTGCGGTAGCCGGCTATTCGCAGAATAAAAAAAGGTGGCAAGCGATTCAGAAACGCGGTATGGATGCAGATTTTTCTTGGGGAGCCTCTGCCCGTAAATATGGCGAGCTTTATCAAAAAGCCTTGGAAAAAAAGCAAGTTCCCGCCTAACCCAACTTCGTCAAAAAACAGCGATTTTGAGGCTAAGTTCTAAATTTCCCATCACTACAAATTGATTTTCTGATCACGAAGATACAGCATCCCCCTCGGCGTTAATGCACCCCCCACCTAACCTCCCCCCTTGATAAGGGGAGGTTAGGTTTATCCGCAGAAGCTTTAGCGTAGGAGGGAGGGCGTGAATTGAGAACCGCACTTTTCATAATAGAGTAGGGCGCTTTGTGTCCGGTAAATAATTCGAAGGCAATCGCGCCTTGACCGATCAGCATGCTCAGACCCCCATGAACGTTTACACCTTTAGATGCGGCGATAGCCATGAGACGGGTTTCGGAAGGTTTATAGACAATATCGTATAGAACATGGTGTGCGCTAAGCCAAGAGGTGTCTTCGATAGGTAAGGTCTCTTCATTCGGGCTCATCCCCGCCGATGTCGTGTTAACGACGATATCAGCATTCTTGAGTAGTTGTACGGCCGTTGGATCGGCAGACGTCACAGAATCAATCGGCGTATAGGCGCCGATCTTAAGATGATCGACCAGGCTGTGGAGCGAGGGTTCGGACCTGTTGATTAATATAAGGCGGGAAACGCCTGCCCTGAGTAATTCAAATGCGATTCCTCTGGCCGAGCCTCCTGCACCTAGAATGGCCACGACTTTTCCTTTGAGCTCGACGCCTGCTTCGATGTTTAAGGCGACTAAAAACCCTTCACCGTCCGTATTGTATCCGACGAGTTTGCCGTCCCGATTCACAATTGTATTCACCGCCCCGATTTTGGCGGCGGCTTCGGAAAGATCATCCAGATAAGGCAGTACTTTTTCTTTGAACGGAACCGTGACATTTACACCGGCTAAATTCAGCGCCCGAATGGCCGTAACTGCCGAAGCGAGTTCGGGTTCCTGAACCAGGAAGGGAACATACGCATAGTTGAGATTCAGGTGCCGGAAAGCAGCGTTGTGCATACGGGGAGAAGCCGTGTGCGCGATGGGGTTTCCGAAGATGCCGATAAGTTTTGTTTGGCCGTTAATGGCTGTCATAAAAGATCCTATGGCTTAATTTTACACGAAAGATGACACAGTACCTAGGCAGCTGCTTTGATGCAACCTTTTGTTGGCCAAATATCCGAAAATCTTGTATAAAGTGGGGAGATTTTTTTCTAGTCATGTTGTCATTTTAAGGAGTCTTTTAATGCTGGAGTGTAGCTTTGATAACCCGGAAAAACGAACCGGTAGATTTAGTCTGAAAGACGCAGATTTGCGTAATAAACTTTATTTTCCTCTTTTTAATGATGCCGGGTTGATGAGCGCGGTAACGCCGGAACTCAAAGGCGACCTCAAACTTTCTCAAAACCAATTTCATCTCCATCCGATGATCACCGAAGATCTGGTGAATGCCAAATATTCCCGGAATTTCTGGATCGTACCTCAAAGCTCAGGCGAGCCTTGGTCAGTGACGGGTGTGTCTGCTGACTATATGCTGAACCGAGTGAAAGGGCGCTCCGAACAGACCCGGATCACCGTTCAGCCGGGTGCTTTTGAAACCACACGAATAAATGCCGCCTTGGGCCTCAGGGCCACCTGTCGGATGTTCGTTCCGGCAAACGGCGATTTGTGTGAAATAACAGTCATTACGATAAAAAATGAAGGAGATTCTTCCGTATCGTTTGACGCAGTGCCGGCAACGCCTATTTATGCCAGATCCGCAGATAACCAGCGGGATCATCGTCAGGTGACGACACTGCTGAGCCGAGTCTATGACCACGCAGCCGGATTGTCGGTGTGCCCCGTTATGTCATTCGATGAGCGCGGCCATAAAAAAAATACGCTTCACTATGCCGTTTTGGCATTCGACGAACATGGCGGCACGTCGTCTGAAAAATATGAACGTCTCCAAGATTATATCGGACTTGCCGGAACCCTTGAGTCACCGGAAGCCATCTATAAAGACTTTAATCCCCCCAAAAATGGATCAAGCGACGGACGTGAAGTCATCGCGGCGTACCGGTTCAAAGGCTACACGATTGAGCCCGGGAAATCGTCGTCTTTTATTATTATTAACGCCATTGCCGAAAATACAGCGGATCTGGACCGCTGGGCCGCCTCTTATAATACGTTAGAAAAAGTGCTGGCCGAATTTGAATCCACCAAAACCAGCTGGCAGCAACGGGTCAATTCCATTGCCACCGAAACCGGTGATACCGATTTTGACAACTGGACCCGGTGGGTGACGTTTCAGCCGATGGCCAGAAAAGTGTTCGGGTGTTCGTTTCTTCCGGACTTTGGGTACGGCCGTGGCGGACGCGGATGGCGGGATTTATGGCAGGATTGCCTGGCCTTGATTCTGACCAGTCCGGACGAAACCACCCAGCTTCTCTTCAATAATTTCGGCGGTGTTCGCGCAGATGGCTCCAACGCCACGATTATCGGAAGCCAACCCGGCGAATTCATCGCGGACCGCAACAACATCAGCCGGACATGGATGGATCACGGCGTATGGCCGGTCTTAACCGTGGATCTCTACCTTCAACAATCTGGCGACCTCGATTTTTTACTCAAAAACCAAACCTATTTTAAAGACCTCCAATCTCACCGCTCCCGGAAAAAAGACCCGAATTGGACGCCTGACTATGGTCGTCAGCTTCTCACCACTTCAGGTGCCATATACGAAGGCTCCATCCTGGAACATATGATTTTGCAAACTATCACCCAGTTTTATAACGTGGGATCGCACAATATCTGCCAGCTTGAAGGCGCCGACTGGAACGACGGTCTGGATATGGCGCATCACAACGGAGAGTCCGTCGCGTTTCATTGCATGTTCGCGCATAACCTTCGCCTGCTGGCGGGATACCTCGAAAAATTACGACAAGAAAAAGGCTGCGAAACCCTGGATCTTCTGGAAGAAAGCGCTCTTTTATTCGATACCATCGAAAGTCCCATTAATTATGACTCGGTAGAGGCCAAACGCGATAGGCTTGATGCGTATATGAATGCAGTGATGCATAAAGTGTCTGGGAAGAAAAAAGCGTTTTCGATGACCGATCTAATCGCGGATCTGAACAAAAAAGCAGACCGGATGCAGGATCAGGTTTTGCGCGCCGAATATATTAAAGTATCAGGCGGGCAACAGTTTTTTAATGGGTACTATAATGACGACTCCGAAAGAGTCGAAGGTGATCACAAGAATGGTGTCCGGATGACCTTAACCGGCCAAGTTTTTCCGGTCATGAGCGGGATTGCCGACGACGCGCAGATCGATGAAGTCTATGCTGCGGCAAAAACCTATCTTCAAGATCCAGCGTTGGGCGGATTCCGATTAAATTCCGATTTCGGAGATATGCAGCTTAATTTCGGCCGGGCATTTTCATTTTCTTTCGGAGACAAAGAAAATGGCGCGTTTTTTTCCCATATGATCGTGATGTTTATGAACGCGTTTTACAGACGCGGCCATGTGCGAAAAGGCTATGAAGTCTTTTTGTCTCTATATAACATGTGTATGGATTTCAAAACCAACAAAATCCTGCCCAGCATTCCGGAGTACTTTGACTCGGAAGGCCGAGGCGCGTATCTTTATTTGACCGGATCAGCATCTTGGATGGTGCTGACGCTGTTAACTCAGATGTTCGGTGTCAAAGGCAGCTGGGGAGATCTGGTCGTTGAGCCTAAACTTGTCAAAGAACAATTCGAGCAGGATGCGTCTATTTTTGCCTGGTATGCGGGCGAAAAAATTAAGGTCACGTATCACAATCCTAATCACCTCGATTATGGAGACTATACGATAAAAGAAATCGCCTTAAACGGCACTCCTTTAACCGGCATCCTCACCGGAAACCGTGATGCGGTTATTCCCCGCGCCTTATTTGACCGGACTAAAAAAACCGGTGAATTGAATCATATTTTAGTAAAGTTAGGATAACCCAATGAATGATTTGCAAGCGATTTTTGACGAACAGAAGAAATTGAATCTCAAAATTAATCCGGATCTTTATACCGAGATTAACGACCCGGACAAACGTCGCGAACGGTTCCTCCAATTCGAACTCGCACTTCGTCAGGAATCATGCGAAGCCGTCGATAGTCTGGCATGGAAATGGTGGAAAGCCGGCACCGATGATTGGGATAACATCAAAGTCGAGCTCGTCGATATGCTGCATTTCTGGGTCTCGATGTGTACCGTATCCGGCCTGGAAGCCCAAGATGTGATCGACTTGTACTTCAAGAAAAACCAGTTGAATCACAATCGGCAGGACCAAGGATACAAAGAAGGTACCTACCAAAAAGTAAAAGACGGTGTCGAAGACAATGAAATCTACGTTTTAGGCAAAGTCGCGGCAGAGACAAAGGCGGGCCTATGAAACCAGCCTATTATTTACAGGATAACGGCCAGTTCGTTATCGAAAATTATCATTTTTCTAAGGCATTCTCGAGCTTTTTGCCCGGTATTTCCGGTGTTTTAGGGAAGCCGTTATGGTGCTTCTATGTCAACAGAGGCCAGGCCATCTGTTCATTCGGCGTCGAAAAACGCGACAATATGATTTTAGAATTTTTGCCAGCCGATCAAGCCTATCAACGGACGTCTCAGAGCGGGTTCCGGACGTTTATCAAGTCACTTTCCAATCATCAGATGACCTACGAACCGTTTCGCAATTCGACAGCGTCTTTTATTAATCAAAAAATGAAAATCTCGTCTTATGACCTGACTTTGGAAGAAGACAATTCCATTTTAGGGCTCAATACGAGTATTAATTTCTTCACATTGCCCGGTGAATCATTCCCGGCGTTAATGCGCTCTGTGACGATTACCAACACATCGGATAATCACCAATCGCTTGAATTATTAGACGGCCTTCCGAAAGTCATGGGCTTCGGAATGAACGAATTCTTCTGTAAAAATATGAGCCGTACCAGCGAAGCCTGGATGGGGGTTAAGAACCTGGAAGAAGGCCATGTGCCGTTTTTTCAGCTTAAAGTATTACCGCTGGATGAAGCGCGCGTCGAATTTTTGAATCCCGGTAATTTTTATCTCGGATTTGATGATCATGGCATCATCAAGCCAATTGTCGATCCGACGACTATTTTTGGTCAGAACTTAGATTTTTCGACACCGGATATCTTTTTCAACGATCCGAATTTCAGTTTCCCCCAGCATCAGATTACCGAGTCCAAAACCCCATGTTCCTTTATTCACTATCGCATGGACCTGCAGCCAGGCGAATGCAAAACCATTTATCAGATTGTCGGACAGGTTCCTTCACTGGAGTGCCTGCGCATCAAAACCCCCGCTCTTGCCGTATCCGGTTATTTTCAACGCAAGCGTCTGGAAAATAAAAACACGGTAAACACCATTCAACAAAACGTGGCAACCGTGACTAATTCGCGGGCCTTTGATTACTACACCGGCCAAACCTATCTGGATAACGTCCTTAGGGGCGGTCTGCCTCTCACCATCGCCAAAGAAATCGGCAAGTCGGTCGTGTTTTACACCTATTCCCGTAAACACGGAGACCTCGAGCGGGATTATAACCAATACCAATTAGCGCCGACCTATTATTCCCAGGGCAACGGTAACTACCGCGACGTGAACCAAAACCGGCGTTCGGATGTCTTTTTTAACTCGGACTTATTAGAAGAAAACATCGTCCATATGCTCAATCTCATCCAGTTAGACGGCTACAATCCGTTGGTGATGAAAGGGGTGACTTACCTCTTAAGTACCCCAAAAAAAGCGTATTTAGGACGGGTCTTCAAAAAACTCAAACAAGAAAACTATAAGCGCTTCTTCAAAAAGATGTTTTCTCCGGGTGAATTGATGGAACTCCTGGAATGTGATGTGACCGATCCGTCGGAGCGTCAGGAAATATTCGAAAAAGTGTTGTTGGAATCCACGCCTCATCAGGAAGCGATTCACCATGAAGGCTATTGGACCGATCACTGGACCTATAATCTGGATTTGATCGAAAGTTTCTTATCGATTTATCCGGATCGCCTGCACACACTTTTGTTTGATCTGAAGCGCTTTACCTTCTATGACGATGCCTACATGGTGCTGACCCGAAAAGATCGGCTTATGCAAGATGATCAACGCGCCCGTCAGGGACGCTTCATCTGCCACAGTGATGAAAAAGAAAAGCTGATCTCCAAGCGGCCCGTGTATCCTCACACCGTTCGGACCAAGCAAGGCAAAGGTGATATTTATACCACCTCTTTGCTCGTCAAACTATTTCACCTCGTTTTAGTGAAATCAGCGACACTGGATCCCTTCGGCGTCGGGATCGAAATGGAAGCCGGAAAGCCGAATTGGTATGACGCCATTAACGGTCTGCCCGCATTATTCGGCTCCACGACGACTGAGAGCTTTGAGCTGTTGCGTCTGGCAAAGTTTCTGATTCAAAAACTCACTCCGTTCCGTTCGGAAGTAGTGACGCTGCCTGCCGAACTCAAGATATTTTACGATGGGATGTCGGATCTTCTGACCAAATACCCGAAGATGGCGAATCGAGATGTGGCGTATTGGGATATCTCCAATACCCTAAAAGAAACCTTCAGAAAAGATACTTTCTTAGGGCTCTCCGGTGACGAAGCCGCGGTTAAAGTCCGGGAAATCGTGTCCTTTTGTGACAAATTAGTTGAGCGTCTTTCCGAAACCCTGCTAAAAGCAGTCGATCCTGAGACCGGCGTTTTTTATACCTATTTCACCAATATTCCGACCAACATCCAAGACGATCCTAAAACCGGTGAAGCGGTTATCAAGACATTTAAACAATGTCCGTTGCCGTTGTTTTTAGAAGGGCCTGTCCATTATTTGAGACTGCTTGAGTCTACCGAACAAGCCGCTGCTCAATATGAAGCGATCAAAAAAAGCGATCTATACGATCCGAAACTCAAAATGTACAAAGTCACCTCGTCTCTGGCGAACGAACCGATCGAAATCGGCCGTAACAAAATCTTCACGCCGGGATGGCTCGAAAATGAGTCGGTTTGGCTTCACATGGAATATAAATATTTATTAGAACTTCTCAGATCCGGACTTTATCAGGAGTTTGATCAGACGTTCCGCGAGATTCTGATCGCCTTCCAACAGCCTGAGCAATACGGACGCAGCATTTTGGAAAGCTCATCATTTATTGTCAGCTCGGCTAATCCCGATCCGACGCTTCATGGCCAAGGCTTTGTCGCCCGGCTATCAGGTTCAACCGCTGAGTTTATCAATATCTGGATCGGCATGTTTTTCGGCCTGACACCGTTTAGTGTCGACAAAAAAGGGCAGTTGATTCTCTGTCTGAATCCGACGCTTCCCGGTTGGATGTTCTTGCAACAAGATCGCGATGTTGAGCTCAAAGTGCCGTCCGGAACCTTCCTGCCGTTCACCTTGCCCAGAGGCGCTGCAATGGCGTCGTTCTTGGGCAGCATTCCGATAATTTATTACAATCCGAGCTTCCGCGACACCTGGAATTGTCCGATTGAATCGATCGTGATCCACCCGACCGGCAAAACAGCGTATTCGATTACGGGAAACAGGATCGCAAACGCGGAATTTATCCGGGATAAAAAAGTCGATTACATTGAAGTGTATTTTGAGGAACAGGCATGATTTTAGATGGACGGTTGGTCAGCGGGGCGATTTTAGACGACCTGCAGAACCGCATAGCAAACCTTAAAGTAACAACCCAAAAAAGCCCCGGACTTGCGGTTATTTTGGTGGGAAATAATCCCGCGTCGCAAGCGTATGTGAATTCCAAGAAAAAAGCATGTGAAAAAATCGGGGTCACCTCATTTGAATATCTACTGGAAGAAACCGTTTCTGAAGCCGAGCTTGTGGCCTTAATTACCCGCTTAAACGCGGATGGCCGTGTAAATGGCATATTATTGCAGTTGCCTTTACCAAAAGGCCTGAATGAAGAAAAACTCCTCTATATGATTGATCCGGAAAAAGACGTCGATGGGTTTCATCCATCTAATATCGGGAGAGTGTTGCTAGGATTGCCCGGATTAAAACCCTGCACACCATATGGTGTTTGCGAGCTTCTCCGGTTTTACAAAATCGAAACTCGCGGTAAGCATGTCGTGATTTTGGGTCGCAGTAATATTGTGGGTAAACCACTGGCTGCGATGTTGATGCAGCGCGGCGACGGTGCTGACGCCGTAGTGACGGTGTGTCATTCCGCTGTCGAAGATGTCTCCTATTACACAAAGCAGGCAGATATTGTGATTGCCGCTTTGGGAAAGCCCGAGTTTTTGACCGCTGATCAGGTCTCTGATAATGTCGTAGTCATCGATGTCGGAATTAATCGTGTAAAAGACTCTACGTCTCCCCGGGGCTATAAGCTCGTTGGAGATGTCGCCTATGAAGAAGTTGCAGCGAAGGCATCTGCGATAACACCGGTCCCCGGTGGAGTCGGATTGATGACGATCGCGATGTTAATGAAAAATACACTTACGGCATTTTGCCACGCAGAAGGGATTGTATGATAAAGCTGATAGATTTAACCCGGCAGTACAAATTGATTCAAAAGGAAGTAGAAGCCGAGATAAGCCGTCTCTGTGAATCTCAATACTTTATCTTGGGCCCTGTTGTCGACTCATTCGAAAAAGAAGTCGCTACCTATATAAACTGTACCCATGCCATTGGATGCGCGTCCGGATCGGATGCCTTGTTTCTAGCCTTGTTGGCCTATGGTATCGGTCACGGCGACGAAGTCATCACCACGCCATTTACATTTTTTGCCACCGCAGGTGCCATCTCCCGGACCGGCGCAAAACCCGTGTTTATCGATATCGACCCCGTGTCATTTAATATGGACCCGGCTCTGATCAAAGGGGCGATTACCCCAAGGACTAAAGCGATCATCGCGGTGCACCTCTATGGCCAGGTAGCCGATATGGATCCTATTATTCAGATCGCCAACGACGCGGGAATTCCCGTTATTGAGGACGCTGCCCAAACCATCGGGTCTGTTTATAAAGGGCGCTCTGCCGGCACCATCGGACAGATCGGATGTTTTTCATTTTTCCCGACTAAGAATCTAGGCGGATTCGGTGACGGCGGACTTTTGAGCGCCGAGGATCCCTCATTGGCCAAGACCCTCAGAATGCTTCGGGTTCATGGGTCTGAAAAACGTTATTATCATGACCTGATCGGCATTAATTCCCGTCTGGATACACTTCAAGCGGCCGTGCTGAGAATCAAACTAAGATATTTGGCCGAATGGACCGCCACGCGCCAGGAAAACGCCGCATTTTACGACACCGCTTTTGCCGGAATCTCCGAGATTCAGAGCCCGGTTGTCATGCCGTACACAACAAATCATGTCTACAACCAATACGTCATTCGGGTTCAAAACCGGGATGCTCTCAGAACATATCTTTTAGAAAAAGGCGTCGAAACCGAAGTCTACTATCCGGTGCCTCTGCATCTGCAAAACTGCTATCAAGACCTCGGCCACAAACCCGGCGATTTCCCCGAATCAGAAAAAGCCGCCGCCGAAGTCCTCGCCCTACCCATTTACCCCGAACTCACCATTGAAGAAAAAGACGCAGTAGTAGTGGCCGTTAAAGGGTTTTTTAAACAAGCCTAACCATAAAATAATACACTCCCTTTCTTGTCCCTCGCCCTTAAAAAGGGGGGGCAGGAGGGGGTATAGTCTACTTCTTCCCCAACAACCCCTCGATTTTTGACACCAAATATTCTTCATCCCGAAACCCGACCGCTTTATCCACGATGGTATGTTTTTGATCCAGAATAAACGTCGTCGGAATGGCGCTGATAGTGCCGTAGGCGACTTGAACTTTTTGATCGGCCATTACGATAGGGTAATTAAACTTGGCTTCTTTTATGAAGGATTTAACATCGCTGCTTTGATCATCTAACGATAATCCGATAACCTGGACGCCTTTTTCGGCGTAGTCTTTCTGAACTTTAATAAAATGAGGAATTTCAGTCCGGCAAGGCGGACACCATGTGGCCCAGAAATTCAGAATAACGATCTTACCTTTATAATCCGACAAACTAACTTTTTTTCCGTCAACGGTTTTAAGTGTAAATGAAGGCGCTTGAGCGGCGTCTGCCACATTCGGTAAGGCCGAGCCTAAAATAATTAGTCCGATGATAAATAGCACGATTTTAATACGTGTCATAGTCTTCTCCCTTATGATTTAAAGTAAATACACATGTGTCTCTTATTCTAGGTCGATTGACAGGGTAGTGGCAATGAAAAAGTAAAGATTAAATTAAATCCGGGCGCATATGATGAGAATTTACAAAAAACGGGAAAGAAAGAGGAGATATCGTGCGGCTTAGGCGCGTGAAAACTTTACAGAAATACCGTTCGGCACTATCGTGGAGTCATTCATAATAAATATCAAAAGAAGAAGCATTTGAAGGAGTCGCTATGTGTGCAAATATACCAAAAACTGCCTACCCTAGAATAGTCGTCATTGGTGCTGGATTTGCGGGTATCGAATTTATTAAGCGTTTAAATAACGAAAAGGTTCAGATCGTATTGCTGGACCGGCATAATTATCACACGTTCCAACCGCTTCTCTACCAGGTTGCGACCGGTGTGTTAGAACCGGATGCCATTGCGTATCCGATTCGTAAGATTTTTAAAAAACAGACTAATTTTCTTTTTAGAATGGCGGCGGTTGTTTCAATTGATACACAGAAAAAAACAGTTGAGACCTCGATCGGGAACATTGATTATGATGAACTAGTCATCGCCACCGGGTCCAAAACCAATTATTTCGGGTTAAAAGACTTCGAAGCCAACGCTGTTCCGATGAAGTCTATTCCTGAATCTCTGAATTTGAGAAGTATGCTGCTTCAGAATTTTGAAGAAGCGCTTTTGGTTACCAACGAAGCCAAGCGCGAAGCGATGATTAATATCGCCATCGTCGGTGGCGGTCCTACCGGTGTCGAGCTGGCCGGGACGATTGCGGAAATGAAGCATCATATTTTTTCAAAAGAATATCCGGAATTATTAATCGATTCGATGCAGATCCATGTTATTGATAAACTTCCCCGCTTATTGTCGGCAATGTCAGCTGTAGCTTCTCAGAAATCTCAGGAATTCCTGGCAGAACTAGGTGTTATGATCTCACTTGATACGGAAGTAAAATCCTACGACGGCGCAAAGCTAGAATTAAGCAACGGCAAAACAATTTCGACCCGCACAGTTATCTGGGCGGCCGGTGTGGCAGGATCGGTCATTCCGGGAGTGCCGGAACAAGGTGTCATTCGCAGCCGATATAAAGTCGATTTGTTCAATCAGGTTGCCGGATGTGACAATGTGTATGCGATCGGGGATGTGGCCGCAGTGATTACGGATGAGACACCGAATGGCCATCCGATGCTAGCGCCTGTTGCGATGCAGCAAGGTAAGCTCTTAGCCGATAACTTGCTCCGAAAAGTCGCAAATAAACCGCTTGTTCCTTTTGAATTTAAAAACCCTGGCGTTATGGCCACCATCGGCCGTAAAAAAGCCGTTGTGGATATGTCATTTATTAAGTTCCATGGATTTATTGCTTGGGTATTATGGCTATTGGTCCATATTATGGCCTTGGTCGGTTTTAAAAATAAAATCGTGACTTTCGTCAATTGGATGTGGCATTACTTCAGCTATGATCCGGGATTACGCTTGATCATTCGGCCATACAAAAAGAAAAAGGTAGACGACTCCGAAGAGAACTAATCGGGTTAGCTTTTTTAGAATTCTCTCTTGCCAACCACTGATTTGTAAGCGCCGAGCTCAACTCACCCCGACCTAACGGTCGACCCTCTCCATCGTCACCGACGTAGAGGGTGGCCGAAGGCCGGGTGAGGTGATCACGCTACTTACAAATTGGCTTGTGATTAAAAAACCACAATTAGAACAATCTAAAAATAATCTGCCGGATGACACCAAGTGCCAGAAACGCAAGGATCGGCGAGAAATCGATTCCAAACCGATTAGCCGGGATCAGATTTTGAAATGGTTTCAAAATCGGGTCCGTAATTTGATATAAAATCTGAATAACCGGTTGATAATGATTATGTGGAATCCAAGAAAGCAATACCCGGATTAAAAGGGCCAGCTCCAATCCACTGATAATCGCCCCTGCTGCTGCTTGGATAAAATCGGTCATATACATAGAACTTATACGCCTCCTTTGGATAGTTCGCGGGACCGGTGTACGGCCGCTAGAATAACGGATTGAATGTCGGTA
Source organism: bacterium UBP8_UBA817 (assembly GCA_945888995.1). Lineage (GTDB taxonomy): Bacteria > Margulisbacteria > Marinamargulisbacteria > CAMDBA01 > CAMDBA01 > CAMDBA01. The sequence continues at coordinate 30,722 of CAMDBA010000002.1, forward strand.
TCGATACGACTTTGGTCAAATGCCTGTAGGCCCGCCACCGTCGTCCCATTAGGAGAGGATACATCTGAAATGAGCTCCAATGGCGTTTTTTGACTGTCCAGAAGCATTCTTCCGGCTCCGATCATGGTTTGGGCGATGAGGGTGAGGGATTTGGTATAATCCACGCCTTCCTGCTCACCGGTTTTGGCAATGTCATGTGCCAGGCGGTACAAAAATGCAGGGCCGCTGCCGGAAATGCCCGTGACGACATCCATATCGGATTCGTCGACTTCCACGCTGCGCCCCAAGCAATTAAATACCGCATGGCCGATTTTTCGAAATTCGGGAGAAACATTGGCATTAAATGTAAGTGCCGACATCCCTGCTTGCAAGAGCGCCGGGGTGTTCGGCATGACCCGTAATACCTGCACATGCGTCCCTAATTGCTGTTCAAAAACGGCAATCGGCGTACCGGCAAGAATACTGATCAGCAGTTTTTGAGAGAGGTCGATTTTAGGAAATGAGGCTAAAAGCTCCCGGATGTTTTGAGGCTTTACACAAAATAATAAAATATCGGACTGTGCGATAAGGGCTTCCACATCATAAAAAATAATCTTGGACGATGCTGAAATTTCATCCCGCCGGGCAGCGTTAAGCTCATAAAACCCGATCTGAGACGGCAAAAAAAGGCCGGACGCCACAATACCTTCCAGCATGGCAGCCGCCATTTTCCCCATACCGACAAAGCCGAGCGTGTACAAAGACGAGGTCATTAAAACGAGACTTTCGGGGTAGTTTTGCTTTGTTCTTCCGCTTCGAAATAAGATTTTTTATGAAAACCGGCGAAGTTCGCGACAATATTGCCGGGGAACATTTGAACAGTGCGATTAAAGACAAGAATATTTTCGTTATATCGACGTCTCTCGACAGACAGACGGTTTTCAGCGCCTGCCAATTCGTCCATTAACCGGTTAAATTGGGTATCAGCCTTCAGGTTCGGATAGTTTTCAGTAATGACGAGTAAGCGGGATAATGCGGACTCAAATCCACGGTTAGCGCTGATTTTTTCATCAACGGTTTTCGCGCCGATCAGTTTGGACCGGGCTGCGGCGATGCTTTCAAACACCCCTTTTTCGTGAGTGGCATAGCCTTTAACGGTGTTTACCAGGTTTGGAATCAGGTCATACCGTCGTTGCATCTGATTTTCGACCTGAGACCATGACGACTCGATCGATTCATTGAGTGTGATGAGATTGTTTTTTGTTGACTGGTACCAGATAAATCCACCCGCGATGGCGATAAGCAGCGCAATGAGAATGATTTTAAATGTGTTTTTGTTGTTCATAAAAGGCCTCCTGTTAATATGCAGTTCTTGTACTATATAAAAATTCTATCATTTCCGCTACCAGCCACGGCTTCCACCGCCTCCCCCGGAAAATCCGCCACCGAATCCCCCAAACCCCGAGCCACCGAATCCGCCGAAATCATTTCCTCTTCCACCGCCCGAAAGCCCCCCGAGAATGGCTAGTGGCAGTAGTCCGCGCCCGCCGCCGAACAGACTGCCGACGATCAGCATTAGAATAATGACTTTAATAATGGCGTCTATCGAGAGATTTTTTTTGGCTTTTTTGGGGTAAGGCTGAATAACCTGATCCAGCGAAAATCCATAATGTGTCGATAGCGTGGCTGCAAGCGTGTAGGCGCCGTTTACGATACCTTGGTTCAGTGCGCCGCTCTTGTAAAACGGGATGACGGATTGATCCAGAATCTCACCGACTTTGCCGTCGTTGAGCACTTCTTCCAGACCGTAACCGACTTCGATCCGGACTTTTCGATTGCCGACCGAGGTAATAAACAAAAGTCCGTTATCTTTGCCTTTTTGCCCGATTTTCCAGGTTTCGAAAAGGAGGTTCGCATAGTCTTCGATTGTAGTGTCGCCAATATCTTTAACAGTGACAATCGCCATTTGAATGCCTGATTTTGCGGCGACAGTTTCAGCTAAAGCCGTTAGCGCCTGTTTTTCCTGCTCACCGAGGACGCCGGCATAATCATTTACATAGCCGGTATAGGACGGAAATCCCGCCGCGATCAAAAAGGGCAGGGCAGCAAAAAGAAGTGCTAGTTTCAACCGGTTACGCATTGAGGACATCCAGTTGGCCGCTGATTGCCTCTAGTTGGGTGAGGTAAGATTCAAACACCATGTCCGGCTTGACCTTAGATTTCAGTGTGAGAAGATCTAAAAAAACTTTTGTGTCGAACTGAACCACATGGCGCAATTCTATGATGGCTTCGGCAGCCGTGTGCGGAACAGGTTTGCCCAGCAGTCGCAGATAGTATTTCGAGATCGAGACGACCATCGGAAGTGAATCGGTGATTAACGTTTTCGGACTCGCATCGGCAAATGCAAAATTTTCCCGGATTTTGAGAATCGTGGATCTGAGATAAAACTCGCATTCATGACGCAGATGCGCCGGATCTACTTCCAAAGATTTAAGGCAATCCTGACCTGCGATCAGCGTATGGTCATTAATGATATCGAGAAATTCAATCGGAAAGACATCCAGAGATTGGAGCAATTCTTCGCGAGTGAATAATTTGAGGCTGCTTACACATTTTCGAAGCGCTTTTGAAAGCGATTGCTGTTTTTTGAGCACGCCAAATGGAAGCTGATCGACCACAACGAGCAGTGCCTGGCGGGATGCGCCGGGATTCAGATCCGCTATATAGGTGTATGCGCCGATCAGATGAGCGTCATAAATATGAGAGAGTAAATCGGGGAGATTGGGTGAGAACATAATACCGGCCTCCTATAGGTCAAATCACGTGGAATAAACCGTATTGTATAGAGACTGATAGGTGAAGTAAACCTTGCCTCTTTGAAATATTTAAAAAATCGGCTAAAATACCCAAGTCTTAAAATGCCACAGACCTCTTTATGTGTTTTATGGTGGACGTAGCTCAGTTGGTAGAGCCCCTGGTTGTGGTCCAGGTTGTCGAGGGTTCGAGCCCCTTCGTTCACCCCAACTTCTCCGACTAAAATAGTCTTCTGAGGCAACAATCAACGTGAAAAAAAAGGGTTTTATCATTATCATTTCCGGTCCTTCGGGAGTCGGGAAAGGCACGATTATTCGGGAAGTTTTAAAACATAAACCCGAGCTGAAAGTCTCGATTTCAGCGTGTACCCGTGAGCCTCGGAGTTATGAAGAAGACGGCGTGCATTATCATTTTTTACCGCAAGATGTTTTTTTTGAAAAAGTAAAAAAGCATGAATTTATCGAATGGTGTGAAGTTCATAGCAATATGTACGGAACGCTTCATTCGGAAGTTGATGCAATGGTCAATGCTGGTCAGGATGTTATTTTAGAAATTGATACGCAGGGCGCGCGAAAAATTATGTCAGAGTTCAGCCGTGTCATCAGTATTTTTATTACGCCGCCGACATTTGAAGATTTAATCAAACGGCTTCATAATCGCAATACCGAGAAAAAAGAAGTGATCGAACATCGGTTATCAATGGCCGGAAAAGAGCTGGCTGCGATCGGAGAATATGATTTTATTGTCGTCAATAATGAGGTGGATCAGACCGTAAATGATATTCTGACCATGATTGATCAGGCAAAAGAAGAATTTTCATAATCTCGTTTATTTTATAGAATATACCAAGGTCATTATTAAGGAGTGAATTTTATGATGGAAGATGTAAACTTAACCGATTTAAATAAGAAATATCCAAACCGATTTTTATTAGCTGTTGCGGTGGCCAAGCGGGCTCGTCAGCTAAAAGAAGGCGCCACGCCTTTAGTTGAGCTTAAAGATGGTGAAATGTTACCGATTATGACGGCATTAGAAGAGCTTCAACAAGGGAAACTCGAAATCATTATGCAAGAGCATAAAGAAGACGAAGAAGAACTCATTGAAGAAATTAACCAATACTTGGTCACGACTGAAATCGAAGATGAAGTCGTCGAAGAAGAAGAAAAACCAAAAAAAGACACCAAGTCCAAGTCTAAGTCCAAATCCTTAGCCGCATAACCTCGTGTCCCAAACCGTTATTCTGGGTATCGCCGGCGGAATCGCCGCGTATAAAACTCCGGAACTGATCCGACAGTTAGGTAAAGCCGACATTCGGGTCGTTCCGGTTTTGACAAAAGAAGCCCTCCACTTTGTCACCAAAACAACGATTGCCACTGTAGCGGAAACGCCACCTCATATCGACCTGTTTTCAGACGGGCCCCTTATTTCCCATTTAGATATTGCGCGTTCGGCGGATATTTTGGTCATTGCGCCTGCGACGGCCAATCTCATCGCCAAATGCGCACTAGGCCTGGCGGATGATCTACTGACCACTATTTTTCTCGCATTTACGGGAAGAGTCTTGATGGTGCCGGCCATGCATCCGGAGATGTATCTCAATCCTGCCACCCAAACCAATATTGCAACCTTGAAGAGCCGAGGTGTCCGGTTTTTGGGCCCGGTCCAAGGTGCGTTGGCATGTAAAGATCATGGTGTAGGCCGTATGGCCGAGCCGCCGGTTATTGTTCGAAATATCCAAGCTATGATGGCGGGAGCGCCGTTAAAACTCGCAAACCGGCGTATTCTCATTACAGCAGGAGGCACCCGCGAAAACATCGATCAGGTCCGTGTTTTGACCAATCTGTCGACAGGAATGCTGGGGCATTGCCTGGCGGATGTGGCGGCATTTATGGGTGCGGACGTTACTTTAATTACAACCGTACCGCCTCAAATTCCCAACCCTGAAATTAAACATGTGATTCCGGTTAATACTGTTGCCGAGATGCAGCGGGCACTGGAATCCGAAATTGAGAAAGCGGATGTGTTATACATGGCTGCGGCGGTATCGGATTACACGGTCAAACCTGCGGCCGGTAAATTACGGCGGGAAGCCGACTTGAATTTGTCCTTAGTAGGGACTCCCGACTTACTGCAGAGCTTGGCACCCTTTAAAGGGTATAAAACCTATGTCGGTTTTTGTCTCGAAGAATCAGACTTAGCCGAAAGAGCGCGCAAAAAATTAGCCCAAAAAGGCCTTGACTATATTGTTGCCAATACACCGGCGTCAATTGGGTGTGAAAAGCGAAATATCCTCGTTATCTCGGCAAAAAAGCCTCATGATCCGATGCCTTTTTCAGGTGATCTGATGCAGGTCGCCAGGGAATTGTTAACATTAAGCGAATCATTCCCTGTTTAATAGGCGAGTTTTCAGGGTATTATTAAAGATAATACATCTTAAAATTATTCCCTAATGGACCAAAGGAGCTGTTTATTCTATGACTAATAATTCGATATTACCGTCTTCTTCTTCTTCCTCTATTTCAGGCTTTACCGATTCTTCCTGTAGCCTACAATCCGAAGCGGATTTTATAAAAGAGGCAGTGGGTTTTGTGCCGGAAAACTTCAGTGTGCTAGACCCGACAGAGAGTCAGGCTATCGCAAAAAAGCTAGGCACGATCAGTGTTCAAGTCGAACGGCTTAACGCGCTGGAGAGCCAGCTGACGGACCTCTCCAGATTTTCGATGTCAGAGGTTTTGAAAACCTCTAAAACCTTAAGCAATATTTCAGCCTTATCCACGCAATCCCTGACAGACATTCAGGGCCGGGTCCGCGGCGTTTTGGTGGCGGAGGCGTCCTTGGAGAAGCTTGCAGGACAGGTAAACTTGAAGGTGGTCGATATCCGGCGTCTGATCGAGGCCCATATCAGTGGTGTGACACGGATGCCTGTCGCGTTTGTTGACGCACTTAAGACATGTGATACCACTCAGCTTTTGACGCTATCCGCTCAGTATAAACAATCGCTCGGCGTGGTATTGGATAAAGGAACGAATAGCCAGACAAAAGGGATTTTGAAAGCCGGATTTGACGCATTTGATGCCGCTGTTCGCAAAGGTCAGCCGGACGTGGCACTCAGTCAGCTTATTGAGGTGTTTCAGCGGTATAAAGCCGGTGATAAACTGGAGTTTTATACTCGAATTGTAACTGGGTTGCAAGGTATTCTGGCAGACGTCTCAAGCGTTCGAGATCTCCGGTTAAACGATTTTGCAGGCAGAAAAGAGGCCTTAATCGAGCAGCCGCCTAGTATCCCAATGCTTAATGCCTTACATCAATTAATTCGCGAGATCGAGGCATTGCCTCCGAGTATTCCTATTTTGGAAACGAAGCGGGGCGGCATCCGGAACGTGATTAATGATCAGATTCGATTGGCCCAAAAGACATTGATTGACTCAGTGCTTTTGACACGGCCTGAATTTCTCGAAGTCGGTGTCGGAACTGTGTCGGTTGTCCTGAGCTCCGATAATATTGTGGCTCAAATGGATCTGAGCCCAAGCTTGACCCAGCTTATTTATACGGCGTTAAATACCGATTTGCAAAAACCATTCGGCGGTATTGCCCCATTTCTTCAACTGTCGGCCGGACTGTCCACAATGGAGCTTCCAGAGTCTCCGGCACTCAAAGCCCTTAGGGCCTATGTCGATATAACGGCGCGAAGCCAAGCTGAATTTGAAACGGTTAAAGGGGATGTAAACACATTTTTGACTACAGATGATCATTACCGGAATACGGACCGGCTACAGCAACTATTGATCGGATTGACCGAAGCGGCATCGGTAGAAATGGCGCCGGGGATTTTTGAGAGCCTCCATCAAAGCACGCTGGAATCGATTTCCGACTTAATTGATACACCGGGCATGGATTGGCCGGCGCTCAGGGGGCTATATATCTTTGCCGATAACATTTCCGACAAGCTATTCGATGTTGAAACCAGACTAAAGCCAGGTAAAGCCGAGCCATCAAAGCAAGTGATGACACGTGTCAGAGAAACAATCGGCACGATTCACAAGCAAATTCTGGATAAAATTTTGGCGTCGGACCTGATGATCGCATCGATTCCCGCCGACGACCAATATGGCCGTGGCCGCGATGTCGGCGCGACATTGAATGATATGTTAAATGCGGTCATTTCAGATCCTCTTGAACGCCTTGGTATTATTTTAACCAAATTTTCAGGCTTAAGCTGTGCCCGAGCCTTAGTAGGTGGCGCATTGCAAAACGGATTGCCTTTGGACGACTCATTTGAAACCTTGCCTCAATTTTTGCGATCTGTTGAAGCGGCCAAGCCGATTGTGAAGCGTCTCAGCGAAGCGGGGCTTTTAAGTTTTGAGGCTATTTTATCGATGGGTAGCTCGCCTTCCACTACGATGCTTTTGCATGATTTGCTATCGGAAGCGCCATCGTTTGATCTGAATCATCCTCTTTTCGAGCAGGATGTCATCACCAAGCAATTCAAGCTTGATATCGGATCAAAATACAACCTGGACTCTGAGCTAACGCTGGATGAAACGTTAAGGAAGGTCGGATCCGCCTATCCTATTTTAGGCCGGTTTCTTTTAAATCATGCCCTGGTTTTTTCAGCGCACCCGGTATCTGAAATTCATTCAAAATTCTATATGATCAATTTTATTACAGGATCGTTTGACCCCAATAACATGGCGGATTTAGACCAGGTCAGCCAGCTTCCCACTCCGGTTGTATCCGCGATCGTCTCAATGGCCTCGTCGGTGTTTAAAGTCACGCAGGGTGATACATCATTTTCTTCTCAATGGGCCCTTTTGCAAAACCTGGCGAATTTACCACTATCTGACCTTTCTTCGATCCAAAAAACAATTTTAAGTACGACCTTAAAAAAAGGTGTCGCAACATTGGTCGAGGGACCTCTAAAAACCGCTGCGACGAAATTTTTGGATCTGAAGCTGACATCCGATTTGTCGTTTTCCGGACTATTTTCAGATGAAATCGGGCTAGGATTGCAAGCGATGATTTTAGCAGGAACCGTTGTGGATGAAGTCGCTTTCACCGGATTGTTGGCGTCTATTAGCGCTCACCATGGCGTAGCGCCCGGGGCCATGGACACGGTTACGGCATTCGCGAGATCGCAGATTACAGGCGGTGACCATGTTTTGGAGCAAGACGCGATCGGGCGGCTATTGTCTGTCGATCCTGCGACTTCGGAGCAGGCAGAAAAAGTAAGCGTCGCACATCAGTTGTTAAAGATCGCTCAGGATTGGTTTGATAGTGGGGTGGCAAAGCCTTTGGTTTTGGATCACCATCAGTTGCGCGCATTAGGCGCAATTATATCGTCGCTCAGTGTCGAAGATATCGTCCGGGAAGAGGACGTCCGAAAAAAAACGACACAAGTATCTTCTTTTTTTGAAGTTCTGGACCGCTACTTCTTATATCAGGTTAAACCGAAAGATGCCGAGGCCATTGCCGAAAAACAAGTGCTTGAGAGAACGCTTTTGACCCATAATATGCATATAACGGCTAAAATTAATGCTCATTCGGCGCTCTTAAAAGCCTATCAATTGGATTTGCCGCGATCAGTGATGACTACATCAGTGTATGTAAATAATATCAAAATCGTAGATCCTATCGACTTTATAGATCAGAGTCGGGAAGAAGCTACATCGATTGTCGAAACCCGACTTGCAGAGGCATTGGGAGAAGGTGTTTATTTTGCCGAGATTCGGACCCACTTAACCGAAGTGCCGAATGCCGTCTGGCTTCGTGCCAGGTTTGCTCATTTGAATCAGACGGTTCCGACCTTGCTTGCCGAACCGTATTTAACCGAATTAGGGGAACCTGCACACTCGGTTCTCACCAGGTTAATGGCCGGAGAGGAAGTGCCTCCAACCGATTTTTCAGCATCGATAAAAGACGCGCTTCGGCTGCTTTTACTGACGACTACCAAAACCGCGCAATACCTCAGATTGGCATGTGATCAGGCAATTGTGCCCTATGGCATGATCGGAAATGACGGCTCGATTTTTATTTTATCTAGCCAGATTCCGAATGTCATGGCCGCAAAATCAGAATACCGGTCGCTTAGAATTGATACCCTGACCAATACCGCCGTTGTCGACAAAGAGCATACGCTCGGTATCGCCAACCCAATGAATGATACCAAAACCTGGGGCAGCCTCACCTATACGACACAGACGACTATGTCCGGGCACGACCCGTTTTTATCAACTGCACAAGTTACGCGATACGAAGCCACGGCTCTGAAGGTCGACCGGACAGTTGTTTCCCAAAAGAACCTCGGTCTTCTCCGGCAGCTTGCCGAAAGCCGTGGCTTTAATGGTGAGGTTGAGTGGACGGATATGACGACACAATCCGGAGAAGTAGACCTGCTCCTGCCATCCGGTCTTGATGCCGATTCTCTGGAAAAATTGGCGAACCGGGGCTCAGTGCTCATCGGAGCGGACCGAATATGGATGCAGGAAAGTGCCGTGACAGTGCTCTCTCCGTTCGAAATCCGAGACATGCAGCTGGGACGTATTCAGTCACTCCTGAAACAAGGTGAACTGGATGACGTAGAAGCGCGCCTTCAATCAGAAACGGTCCGGCAGACGATTTTTCCTTCTAAATTAATTTTCACCTCCCCCGATAGGCGACGTGCTGGGATTGAAATGACAGATCAGGCGGGGGATATTGAGTCGATCCGAGCTTGGTTTGACCAGCCGTTTACATTTAAAGCGATTTATCAAACCCCCGGTAAAACGCGCATGGCCGTTACAATTGCCTTTGGAAAAGGGCCTGAACCTGAGCTGCGGCATATTGAATTAACGCCGTCGCTCGTTTTATTCCTTTCAAAGACCCAAAGGTTGACGCTACTTCAAACAGAGCAGCTCACCGCTATTTTAGCGGATCGGGAAGTGGTCGCTCCGGTCGATGTCTTGCCTTCTTCTGAGATTTCATCCGCGATTGAAGCCGAAGACATTGGCGCACTCCGAACGGTAGTCGGCAGGTTGACGGTGGAGCTTGAAACGGCTCGGGTCGCCCTTACCTCCGCGCATAGTGATATGCAAACGGTGACGCAACGGTACATGGCGCACCAGGTGACGCGGTTTAACCAGTTATTGGAAGAGGTGTCTGCAGGTGGGGCAAGTACGCTTGAAGATTTGGCTGCACTAGAATTGGAGCTCAATGCCGATATGGCGCTTGAACAACGCGCGCATCTCGATACACTGGATGTACGGCACCGTGAACTAAAACAAACCCATTTAGCTAGATTTACGGGTCTTTTAGACCGCTTGGCAGATCTGGATAAACAAATTATTTTAGCTAAATCTACCCGTAATGACGTGCTAATCAGCGTGTTAACCGAATTAAAGGTCCAATATGACCGTCAAATCGAGTCATTGAAACTTATGCTGTCCGGCCAGGATACCGCGTCGAACCGCCTATCTTTAGCCCAACGCAAAACGGATTTATTCAAAGCGGCGGTCTTAAAGAAATTAGAACTTAAAAAAGAAATGATCCGCACCCGGCACAAAATTGAAACCTCGACGATCACTTTTTGGCTTAGTCGAAAATATGCTCGTCTGGAAGCGAAATTTAACGGGCAGGAACCGTTGCCTGCTTCTTCTATTGCCGCCAAGCGGACGGCGATCGAACGCCAACTTCGGACACTCCGGACACGGTTGGCCGATGAAGTAAGTGCGGGCCGAGTGAAACATCTTCAGCATGACATTATTAAAAAAGAACAAGAGTTAACTAAGCTTATTCTGTCTCAAAAGCGAACGCCGACATGTGAAACGGTAATGGCGTGGAGCCGGGATATTACGACTTATGTGGGTGGGCCGATTGCAACGACGGTTTTATCGTTATCAGAAGTCACCGCAGAACATGCCAAAATCGACCGTGATTACGGATGGGGTGAAGATTTTCTTGGCCGCACGATGGCCAGAAAAGAAAACTGGAATCCATTTATGCGGTATATGATCCAGCAATCCGGTGAGGGCCGTCATTTTATTTCGGTCGTCGAAAGTACACCGATCGCGTCTTTGATGGATGAAGACATTCCGCCGGCGGGACTTCGCGCCAAGGGGTTATATCAGAACTTGCTCTGTAACCCTTGGATCGAACGGTCGTATTTAATTGACAGTACGGGAAGTAAAATTGAAGGAACCGAAGATATTTCCAGCCGGGCGGCTGCATTTGCGACGACGGATGCCGCTATCGAAGGCCTATCGCGGATGCTGACCGATGGCAATCCTGCCGAAAAAGCGTTTGCCTTTTATGACAATACGCTTCTGACGCCGACGTGGGGGATTACCCAGTTATTTATCAAAGACCGTAAAATTCTCGCCAAGCACACCGAAAGCATCCACGCAGCGATGCGCGTCATGCGGAGTTCAACGACTAAAATTGTCGAAGGTGGTGAAAACTACCGACTTGAGATGCTGGAGAAAGAAACCGCATACCGCACGCTTAAAGCCCAGCTTCAGTTAAGCAAAACCGAAGAAATCAGTCTCAAGCAACTCCGATCGCAAATTGTTGCATACCGTGGTGCGCTCAATTTGATTGACCATGGCTATAGTCCGAAAGATGTTGAAACTCTAGGCGAAAAAGTCGCGGTATCTAATTTCGGTGTAAACGAAGGCGCGGTCGGTGAAAAACGTGTGTTGGGATATTCACTGACCGTTGGATGGCATAAATCAATTTATGGATATACGAATGCCGCCATGGACCATCAGAGACGATGGGTTCTGGATCATTTCAAAGGAATAAATACGGGCCTTAAAAGCTTCGAAAATGACGACGCTTTATCCGATCATTTCGTCGAAAATCTTGATAATATTTCGGCATTGGTGGAATGCGGACAAGTGCTGGATAAAGTCTGGTCAAGAAACGATTTTGCTCGTGCTTCCGTGGGAAATAACCAGTTCAAGGCACCCGCATTATTAGGGGTAATCTCTGAAATGCTGACCGATTCGTCCGGCAAGAAGGTAAGCCAGAATCGTCATTGTATGAGCAATAAAGATCGATCCGGGCAGGTACATGCCTATACGCATTTTGTGCGAAATGAAATCCGAATGAATAAAGTCATTCATCGCCAAAAAATGACGGGCCATATAAATGAATTGGCTCGTCATAAAGAAATCGTGTTATCGCCTCAAATGATGAGGCTTTTAACCAGTCCGTTATTTTCGCTCTCCGATGTAGAAGCCTTATTTGCCAATTTACCGGACGGACGCTCGGAATCAACGGTAAAGCAGGCTGTCAGTACGCTCATTACGCAGAAATTGAGTTTGGCGTCTCAGGCATTGGGATTAAGTGATGATTTGAAATCGGCTCAGTCATTTCTCGAACCCAAACCGTCTTTATTAAAAGGAGCGTTGTCGTTTACGGATTCTATTTTTGATATCTCCACCAAAACACCGGTGATGGATACGCCAAAAGCAAAGTCGGCTTCATCGGTCTTTCCTGCGATAGCAAGGCTGGGTCTGTACGATGATCTCCCTTCTGTTGAACACAGATTGGCGACAGACTCTCTGCAAACAATTGTAAACGATCGTGATTATGGCGACGCGTTAGCCCAGCGGCAGCGCTTAGCACAGAACCGGCGGCAAGCCATTATTAATTGTGGTTCCCTTGCGATCTCGGCGAAAAACACAGGTATGAATGGGTTCAAAGTAGAAGGTGGCGATCCGTACGAGATTTATAATTCCGGATTTGACCGAGATTTCGTCATTTTAGAATCGATTCGGGCTATGCAGTCCGGTAGGCCCATTATGGCGGTGATGACTCAATTTGCCGGAATAACCGAATGTGCTCCGGAACAGCAGGCTGTGGTAAGGAATCTATGTTTTTATGCAGGGCGATATTTAAAAATGCGTGATTTGGCATCTGTCAGTCGATTTATCGAAGGAATCCTGAAGTTAGTCGAAGCGTATAAAAAGGAGTCAGTTTCACCTCAAAAAAAGGTGGCAACATAGATCCGAGCATAAGTGATATGACGTAAGAAAAATGATGAATCATAATATATCAATACAATGGTTCATCATTTTTTGCGATATTATATAGCCGACTTACAAAAATCTTGATCGAGGTCTAAAAATCTGATTGTTGACCTAAAATAGGGGATCTAGTGAAAAAAATTATCTTTCTTTTTATTTGTTTAATGACCTTGCTGGCCTTGCCTATTTTCGCGCTGGAGGGGGAGGTGTCGATATCGGTATCTTCGCCTACAATCGTGGTGCCGAGCGTGACACCAAGCCGAAACTGGTCGGACGATATTTCGGATTCGTTATGGCAGGAAGTTTCGTTTTATGTCGATCAGGATACGGGTCCTGTAAACCCGTTTTATCGAGCGGTATATGCCTATTTTCAACATTCTCAACAATCCTACTGGCCGTCTAGTCCTGACAAGCAAACGATATTGACGACCATAAAAAATAGCGTCGGTTTGAATGGATTGTTGAATTTCGACACGGTTAATACCAAGAATGTGTACGACTCCCAGGTTCCCGTCCGCTTAAATATTACTTCGATTCAAAGAACAACTGTCAATGGGGTGACTTTCCCTACCGACCATTATTATGTAGGGAAACAAACAGACAATGTTTGGAAATACATGATTGACCGTGGTGCAGGTGGATTCACCGCAGACGATAAGATTTGGGAATACTGGTCGGACGTAGGCGGCACTAATAGCTACGGTCTTTTTCGCGCCAGCGTTAAATTACGCATCGGCTTCCCGACCGGAAAATACGCCGGCACTTATCTGGGAAACCTGATCTTCATCACCCAGAGCCAGTAGTCTTTAATATAATCTAAACAAAAAAAGCACGTATCATACGTGCCTTTTTTGTTTCTTTCTTGTTTTGGAGCCCCCGACAAAAACCTGTTTTTGTTGGGGAGATCATTGGAGCGGGAAACGAGATTCGAACTCGCGACCCTCAGCTTGGGAAGCTGATGCTCTACCAACTGAGCTATTCCCGCTTGAGATGGGGTTATTTTAGGATGTCTTTTGAAAAAAGACTAGTCTTTCGAAGGCAGGCTGAAAAAGAATGAAATTTGTGTTGCTTGCTATACGATGATAATCAGACTTCGCTATTTTTACACAACAGGATCCTATCTTTTTTAGATGAAGGAGCCGCGGTAATGACGAATGCGTATAAGATTATTTCGTGCGATTTAGAAGTAGGTTTCATATTATCCACGATTGAGACATTAGAGAGTTTAGGAAAAGATATAGCCCAGGATGTTCGTCATTTTCCTTTAAAACTGATGAGATTGGCTATATTGCATAATGCCGGGTTGCCGGTTCCAAACGGAATCGTAGTGTCTATCTCAAACGACGGTGAAGCGGGATCTCATGCCTTCGAAGAAGCTGTGAGCAGATTTGGGACAGAGAACTTAATTTTGCGGGGGATCGACGACGACTTGCCCTGGCAAGCAGGCGCGACAAACTCACCGATTGCCAAACGAGCGCAATTTACACGGCAGCTGTCTGAGATGGCCATGGATGTGGAGGCTCATGCCGACGTTTTACGAAGAAAAAATAGCGGTCATTTACTGGGATATTTTGAGATCGATATGCTCCGAGACATGGTTTTTACAGGTGAAGCGCCTGCAGTTTCCGAATTACCGAAAGTGACGCTGCTTCAAAAGTTCGAGCCCCGCTCACATAGCGGAACCTTTCTTATTGATGATAAATATATCGTCGTAGGTTATTTTGAAGGAAATGGCGGTCCGACCAAACATGAAACCCCCACTCAAGTTGTCCTGAATAAAAAAGGGCGTATAATCAGCGGCGCATTGCCGGAGTCGGTCGCCGTAGAAATTGCAAGGATGGCCGAGAAAATTCAAAAAGCACTCTTACCCTACGAGCTGGGCAGTCCGAATTGGGTCATTGAGTATTGTGCTAATTTATTTGAGCCATCGGATCTAGGGATGACTATTCTCCAAGCACGACCTATTGCAGTGCCATCTGAGCCCGAAGTCGATCCTGTGGTCAATCCGGAGGTGTTTCGATTCGGATCGTATGCGCTTCCACTTTCAGGGAAAGTGGTTCGTATAGAGTGTCGTGATGACCTGGCTAAAGTAAAGTACGATTCGATCGTTGTTTCGCCGCTTTGTGCGAATGTTGATTTCCGGAATCTGAAGGTAGAACCCCGAGCGATTTTGATGGATGGCGGCGGCGCAGGTCAACATAACGTATTGGTCACCAAGTCAATCGGATGTCTGGTTGCAAAACCGGACTTTTTTGCAGAACTAGCGGAGGGGCAATCTGTCATGATCGGGGTTAACGGTAGGACCGGAAAGCTCTATGTGAAGAAAGGGGAGGGACCCGCTGACATTTCTAAAAAAGAACAAATAACCCATCAAACCGGCGAGCTCATTTTTTCAGAAGAAGCCGAATTCGACCGAATTGTTGTGTCCAACCGGGAATTATTGGGAGCCACCACGATTCATCCTGATCGTACTGAAGATGTTATTGATAGTGATTTAGGATGCTATGTGACGACTGTGAATGGGGTAAAACTGATATTAGCCACTGATTCAAAGACGCCTGAAAAAGTCCGACGTGAGTTTTCTTGTATGAATAATGCAACATTGTTGAGCATGTTAAAAGGGCCTTTGAGATACGGGTTTGCGGTATATGCCGATCAGAATCTGTTGATTGGAATGGAAATGGATAATCCGCACGGCAGTATGTCTAGCCGGTTTGAAAAATATGCAGGAAAATTAACACTGATGACATCCAGTCGGTTATTTAATCATGAAGGACACCGTAAAGGATATGAAGTGTATAACATCCTTGTGCCCCGTACGTCCGATCGTCTAACAATGCGGTTTTTTAATACCTGTTATGGAGATGACGATGAGTCTTTACCTGAAGTTAATCCTGAGAAATTGATCGCGAGACTTTTAATTCTCAAACGGCTGAATATTTCTTTCTCCGACTGTTCGTTCATGTTCCAAAAATATGAAGGGTCATTCGATTATATTGAACTTGCTAGTAAAATGGCCGGGTCAGGTCAATTTGCCCGGGATGACTGCCATCAGATTTTAGAGATGATCCCGGTCCAAGATGGAGACAAAACCATTTTTATTTCACGATATGATTACCGTAATTGCATGAGGCAATATGCCCAAAATGGCATGGTCGATCTTCAAAAAACCATGTATTTGCACTTTGCCAAAGAAAGAGAAGAAGGAAAAGCACTATATATACAAAAATTAGCGGAAAATGTTTACAGTATTTCCCGTTCAAAACTTGATGAAAAGACACTTCCGAGACTTTGCTCGGCACTCCAAATGGTCGACTCATTACCGGAATAAAGGGCTGGCCACGGAACCATTTTTTTAGATTTCGATTTATGTTACCATTTAGCCTATGGCTAAAGTCCGTTTAGATAAACATTTAACTGAGCTCTATCCCGAGCTAAGCCGCGAAAGAGTCCTGGCTCTAATCATGAGCGGGTACGTCTTAGTCGGCAATGACAAGCAAGATAAGCCGGGAACGATGATTTCGAGTGATGCGCCTATAAGGCTTCTCAAAACAGACCTTTTATATGTCAGCCGGGGCGGTGAAAAGTTAGCCGGCGCAATCAATGCGTTTGGTGTTAACGTATCGGATCGTTGCTGTCTGGATGTCGGGATTTCCACTGGAGGCTTCACGGATTTTTTACTTAAATCCGGCGCAAAAATGGTGGTCGGTGTTGACGTCGGATATGGACAGTTGGATTACCGGTTGCGCCAGGATCCAAGAGTGTTTCTGGTTGAAAGAACCAATGCCCGCTACCTGACTCCGGGTATCTTAAAAGAGACCCTCCCGAAAAGTATGGATGTCGATACGCTTATCAATGAGTTAAATATAGTCGTCATGGATGTTTCTTTTATCAGTGTTTCGAAGGTGCTTCCTGCCATTCGAGCTTGCGTAACCAAATTTACACAGTACGTCATACTCATTAAACCTCA
Source organism: bacterium UBP8_UBA817 (assembly GCA_945888995.1). GTDB lineage: Bacteria > Margulisbacteria > Marinamargulisbacteria > CAMDBA01 > CAMDBA01 > CAMDBA01. The sequence goes on from CAMDBA010000002.1 coordinate 47,489, forward strand.
ATTCGAGGCCGAAAAAGATCAGATCGGCAAAGGGGGGATTATTAAAGATCCGCAAATTCACGATGAAATTTTATCGTCTTTGAAAGAAAAGTTATCTAGTCTCTCGTTCAAGGTGGTAAATAGCTGTCCGTCTCCGATCCTTGGGACAAAAGGGAACCGTGAATTCTTCTTCCATTTAGAGGATGTGTCTTGAACGGGCGGTTATATCAGAAAATAGCGCCTTTTTATTATGCGGTCTTGTACCTGGTTTTTAAACTCTATACGTTTATACTGGATTTGCCGATTTTTCTGACTTATCCCAAACTGGCGATGCTTCATGTTCGCCTCTGGATTTTTTATAGTTTTTCCTATTCGAGCGCAAAACATGAGCGGGAAATTAATGCTCTGGGTGTTGATTCGATGGAATTGGTCGACGGCTTAACGCCATACTCGACCTTTGCCAAAATCTTAAGCGATATTGATGTGCCGGATTCTACGGTTTTCTATGACCTCGGGTGCGGCCATGGGAACTTGGTTTTTTATATGAATATCAAATACGGCGCCCAAAGTATTGGTATGGAGCTAGTTCCAACTTATGTAAAGACGGCACAGCGGATAAGAGATGCGTTTAATATGACGGATGTGTCTTTTAAAACCGGTGATTTTCTGGACGCAGATTTATCAAATGGCACCCTTTTCTTTGTTGCCGGAACCTGCTTCAATACTCATACGCAGACCCGCCTGATTTCCCTTCTTTCTCATATACAGCCGGGAAGTGTCGTGATTTCAACGTCGTATCCGATCGCGCACCATGAGTTTGTTCTGTTAAAAAAAATACGCGTGCCGTTTTCCTGGGGGATGGGACATCTGTTTTTACAAAAAAAGGAGTGCTGAATGCTACGTCACCTCATGATCCACCATGTGGGGCTCATCGACGAAGCGGAGTTGGATCTGGATACTGGGTTAACGGTATTTACCGGAGAAACCGGTGCCGGGAAGTCCTTATTCGTTGATGCTCTGGGGCTTCTATTAGGTCAGCCCGGTTCGGACGATTTGATCCAATCTGGCGTTGCCGAAGCCGTCGTGGAAGGGGTATTCGAACCGAATGCCGAACTGCTTCCTGAAGAATTTCGGGAATTTCTGGAATCAGATTCACAATTGATCATAAGGCGAAAGTTAATCCGCGGAAAAAGCAGCTTATGCAAGATAAACGGACAGACGGTCCCGATAAAAAAGCTTAAGAGTCTGGCGGCATTTCTCGTGAATATGACCGCTCAGCATGAACAGGTCGTCTTGTTTGATCCCTTGAGTCAGTTGAGTTTGCTCGACGTATTTTGCGGAGAGGCTGTAGCGCACGGTAAGCGAGACTATAAAACTGTTTTTGAGCAGTGGCGGCAAACAACCCTACAATTAAATCGACTCCGGGACGACCATGATCGGCTCGATCAAAAAAAAGAATTTTTATCTTTCCAGCTCCAGGATATCGACACTCAAGGATTTGTCATGGGTGAAGATGACGACCTGGAAAAGAAGAAACGCGAATTCAAATCGCTTCATCAATTAAGAGAGGCCCTTGCTAAGCTTCAATCCCAGTCCGACACCGCATATGAACTTCTGACGGACAATGCCATTTTGTCGGGTAAATTAGGCGAGATTAACCCGGTATATAAAGACATCTCAAAGTCGTATCATACAATTTTGGTCGAAATGGAAGATATTTTACAAACCGTTCAGGCGCAAGCCGGCTATCTCGCAGTGTTGGAAGAAATTGATATTGAAGAAGTGGAATCTCGACTGGACACTCTTTTTAAATACAAAGCTAAATACCATACACAATCTATAGCAGATCTACTGATTCTTAGAGATCACTTAGCAGATGAGTTGAACGGATTAGAAAAATCTGATCAGGTGAAACATGATCTTGAAAACCGGCGTACAAGCTTAGAAGCGGCTTTAAAAGAACAGGCGGATACTTTGACAAAATTGCGCAATGAATCCGCACCTCGGTTAGCCCGTCAAATAGAAGTCCACTTAACGGAACTCCATTTTACCCAACCCCAATTTTTTGTTCGCTTCAATCAGGCAGAGGGGTTTTTAGAAACCGGCCATGACAAAGTCGAATTCCAAATTTCCACCAATCCGGGAAGCCCGCCGCTCGCGTTACCGAAAGTTGTGTCGGGAGGAGAGTTGTCTCGCATTTTATTGGCCTTAAAAACCGTATTCTTTAATAAAAACACCGTGCCAACCTTGGTTTTTGACGAAATTGACACCGGTGTTGGCGGGATTACCGCCATCAAAATCGGAGAAAAACTCAAACTCATTGCGCAAAGCTGCCAGGTACTGTGTGTCACGCATTTACCTCAAATCGCAAAGTTTTCTGACCATCACGTGGTGATGTCAAAGCATGTCGAAAATAATATGACGCGCACATTAATCAGAACCTTATCTGATAACGAGGTCTCTTCTGAGCTTCACCGTATGGTGGGCGGTGAGGATGTGTTAGCCGCTCTACGTTAAAAAAAACAGCGGGATTGCCTAAATCTATAAAGGCTTTCTAAATATGCTATTCCGACTTATAATGCTAGCTAAATACGTTTAGGCTGTGAGTGGCCCTTTGGAGGATTTCTTAAATGTGTGGAATTGTCGGATATATCGGAGATAGAGATCTTTTACCAATATTATTAGTAGGGTTGGAACGCTTAAGTTATCGCGGATATGATTCAGCAGGTATTGCGGCTATTTCAGACGGCGAAATGAGTTATTGGAAACGCGCCGGAAAAATTCGAGAGCTGGAAGATACGGTCAAAACCTTATCAATTACCCACGCAATGGGTATCGGCCACACGCGCTGGGCAACCCACGGAGAGAGCAGTGAAATAAACGCGCATCCGCATGTCAGCCAAGGTAAAAAAATCGCCTTGGTTCACAACGGCATTATCGAAAACTATTTATCATTAAAAAAACAGCTGACCAAAGAAGGTCATATTTTCCGGTCTCAAACCGATTCCGAAGTCATCGTGCATTTAATCGAGCGGTATTTACATGACGATTTAGAAGAAGCTGTCGAAAAAGCCGTTCAGGACTTAACCGGCACGTGGGCTATTGCCGTTGTTGCCGAATGCGATCCTGATAAAATCGTGGTGGCCAGAAAAGGAAGCCCGCTGATTATCGGACTGGGTAAAGATGAAAATTATATTTCATCCGATATCAATGCGATTATCACGCATACCAAAGAAGTTGTTTATATGGACGATGATGAAATCGCCATTATTGAAAAACAAAATGTCACGATTCGTAAAATCGGTGGTGAAGTGATTACAAAAAAAGTGAATCACATCAGTTGGGATGCGATTATGCAGGAAAAAGGTGGCTATGATCACTTTATGCTCAAAGAAATCTATGAACAGCCTGCTGTTATCCGGAATATTATTTCTAAATATATTAATTCTGATAACACCATCGAATTCAAACACATTAACCTCGAAAAACAAGACCTGGCCCGTGTAAGCCGTTTTATTATTCAAGCGTGCGGAACCTCTTGGCACGCAGGATTAATCGGCAAATATTTGATGGAAAAATACACCCGGACATTAACCGAAGTCGATTTTTCATCAGAATTCCGGTACCGCCAGATGATCACAGATGGCGCCGGTGGAGAAGTCGTAGTGGCGATCTCTCAATCAGGTGAAACGGCCGACACTCTGGCATGTATCAGAGAAGCAAAATGTAAATTTTATAACATCCTGTCATTTGTAAACGTGAAGGGCAGTACTATCGACCGCGAGTCTAATGCGGTTATTTACACGCATTCCGGACCGGAAATCGGTGTGGCATCGACTAAGAATTATCTGGCTCAGTTAATGTGCGTCTATCTCTTTACTATTTATTTAGGTCAGCTGAAATGGACTCTTTCACAAGAACAGGTCGACCTGATGCTTCAGAACCTGAAACGAGTTCCGGAATATGTTGAGCAGATTCTCGCTCAAGCTGATAAAATCAAAGCCATCGCTGAAAAATACAGCTCAAGCCGTGAGTTTATTTTCATCGGCCGTGGTTTGAACTATCCGTCAGCTCTTGAAGGGGCATTAAAATTAAAAGAAATTTCATACATTCACGCGACAGGCTATCCTGCAGGTGAGCTCAAACACGGTCCGATTGCCTTAATCGATTCCGATTTGCCAGTTGTTTGTATCGCGCCTCAATCTGCAACTTATGACAAGATGCTGGGTAATATTCAGGAAGTTCGGGCACGAAAAGGAAAGACCATTATCATCGCAACCGAAGGTGACGAAAGTATCGCCCAGTACGCCGATGATATTATCTACATCCCGTTAGCGCCTGAGGATTTGACGCCGATTCTGGTCGCGGTACCGTTACAGCTTTTGGCTTATTATATTGCAATCAAACTGGATTGCGATGTGGATCAACCCCGGAATTTAGCAAAAAGCGTCACTGTCGAATAGTTTCTGATATGTCCGATGCAAATATCATCCTCATCGGATTTATGGGCAGCGGAAAGTCTACAGTTGGCCGGCGAGTTGCAAAGCGGGCCGGCTATGACTTTCTGGATACGGACCATCAGATTGAAGCCGATACGAATATGAAAGTGTCCGAGATTTTTGCCGCTCATGGAGAAGCCTATTTCCGTGAGTTGGAGTCTCGCCTGGCTGCATCTTTAGTCCATAAGACGCGTACTGTTGTTGCGACGGGGGGTGGGCTGCCGGTCTTGAATCAGGAGACGCTTAAATCAGCCGGGAAAATTATTTGGTTAAAAAGTACCCTTCCTGAAATTTTAAAGCGGGTGCGTCATGACGGATCTCGTCCGCTATTAACCGATTCTCAAAATGAAGAAAAGCGCCACACATTATTCACAGAGAGAGAATCGATTTATAAAAGCTTAGCGCAATTTGTGGTCTTAACCGATAGCCGTCCTATGATGGCGATCGTCTCGACTATTCTCCGGTATATTCAGTCGCACTAAACCAAAAAGCTTGCGTTTTATTGCCGACTCAAGTGTTCTTGATAGGTGTGGCTAAAGACATGCTCTCCGTTCCCACGTGCAAAAAAATAGTAGAAGGATGTCTGAGCAGGGTGCAATGCCGCATTGAATGCCCGCACACCCGGAGAGGCAATCGGTGTCGGAGGTAAGCCGGGATATCGGTACGTATTGTAGGGAGATTCAATTTGGGTATCGGCATACAGAATCACTGTTTTACCGATCTCACCTAGTGCATACGCCACTGTCGGGCATGATCCCAGCGGCATTTGAGCGGCTAACCGGTTATAAAATACTGATGAAATCGTTGGCATTTCGTCTTTAAAATAGGCTTCTTTTTCAATGATCGAGGCGAGGGTGACGGTCTCGTGGAATGAAAGGGGAAAATTGGGGGGGTAGAGTTGCCATATTTTCTTGTCGAATTGATCCAGCATCATCAAAAAAATAGTGGGTAAATCCGTGCCTTTTGCAAAGTAGTACGTATCTGGAAAAAGGTACCCCTCAATATTGTCAGTCGGAAGAGATTCAAGAAACCGAAAGCGGGATTGAAATTGGCTTTTTGCGGTCTTATATGCAAATGTCATAAAATCTGATTTTTTTGTGATTCCTTTTTGTTCAATTAAATCCGCGATTTGAGTCAGACTCCAGCCTTCGGGAATAGTAATCTTGGTTAAGCTCGCCGCGCCATTTTGTTCTTGAAGATCCGCGACGGTTTGGCGAAGCGAATGTGTGTAATTAAGATCAAAAGTTCCTGCACGAAGGTTGTTTTCAGCCCCGCTGAAATGGGTGTAGAGTCGAAATGCCCATTGGCTTCGAATAATACCTTGTTCTTTAAGCAACACCGCGATTTGGCTAGCGGGGGTGCCCTGCGGAATTGTGATGCGCACGACCTCACTTTTCCCCGGATGTGGGGGCATAAAACAGAGCACAATTAAGAAGAGAATACCGCCTAAAAACAGGCCTCCGGATAAGCCGAAAATAAATAAGCGAGATGTAATAATAGGCTTTATATCCACAATGAGATTTAATATAGCATAATAGCGGAAATCTGATATAATCCTGCGTCATGGGATTATTACCTACCTACCAAAAACTTTTAGAAAATAATCAGGAATGGGCGGCTGAAAAGTTAGCCGAGGACAAGGATTGCTTCTCCAGATTGGCGAACGGCCAATCGCCTCCTTTTTTATTTATTGGATGCTCTGATAGCCGTAATCCCATAGAAACGATTACCCAAAGCCAGCCCGGCGATATTTTTGTTCATCGAAATATCGGCAATCAGGTTTTGCTAACCGACGTGAATGTCTTGTCCGTTTTAGATTATGCTGTCAATGTCCTTCAGGTTCGTCACATTATTGTCTGCGGTCATTATAACTGCGGCGCCGTTGGTGCTGCGATTATGGGATCTGCCAGCGGCATTGTGAATAATTGGATAGATGGTCTGCGGGAGCTCTATCTATCAGTAAAGCCGGAGCTGGATTTACTACCTACAACAGAAGACCGTATTAAGCGGTTAGCAGAAATCAACGTCCTCAAGCAAGCAAAGAATGTCTGCAAAACCTCTATTATTCAGAATGCATTTCTAACAGGCCGGTATCCAGTAATTCATGCGTGGATTTTTGATATCTCAAAAGGCCTCATTAAAGACCAGCCTCTGCCAATTGAAGAATGGCGGCAACTTGATCTAATTCCTGATCATTACGTTGGCCATAGCCAGGCCATATCCTAGATTGTTTACCAATCGCTGAACTTATTGCAAGTTTAAGCGTTTCAATTTAAACTATCGTCACTTCAATAAGAGGCCTTCTTAAGGGCGGTTAGCTCAGATGGTTAGAGCGCTTGCTTGACATGCAAGAGGTCGGGGGTTCGATTCCCTCACTGCCCACCATTAATCTATAAAATAAATTTTTTCTACTACTCAATAACGGGAATCGAATCGGTAGGAGCGCCGACTGATTAAGGAGGAAGAGTGAAGGCAATCTGGTTGCCTGAACGGAAGCGACGAACGCTGCCCGGCTTGAGCCTCCAGTGGCGGCTCAAAGAAGGGCGATTCCCTCACTGCCCACCATTAATCTATAAAGCATATTTTTGATGGGTTATGAAAACCATTGTCATATTTTAAATAATTAAATTAATATATAACCTAGCATGTTAATTGAAGGGAAAATATGAAAGAAAATAATCTAACCGTCATCAGCGCTATCGGTATATTAGGAATGCTGGTTATTCTCATTCTATGCGTTGTCGGCCCGTACTATTTCACAATGCATAAGCAAACCCAGGATCGGTTGCTCAAATTATCTCTAGGGGAGCTACGTACGTCAATCGCGGTCGCATATGGCGCTGCCGATCCAAAGTCACCGCGCTTTCCATCAGATTTAAAGGCATTATTTCCGGCAGAAAAAATGCCTGGCGATGGGTATACCCCCGCATTAAACGTCCGCTATGTACATTCAGAGCTGAAAGAATCGGATTTTACAGACACAGGCGGGTGGGTGTATTCCACCAAAACCGGTGAAATTAGACCTAATCTCACCCAAAAACATGACTATTAACACCCGTAGTCAGAAACGACGGTTGTCCCACTAAAAACCTCCGTGATATAATCCCACAATCCCAAAAAATATCACTTTAAAAGTTACGCATAAGAGGGGAACGTCATGAAAATTTGTGTGCCAAAAGAAACTGTAGAAGGGGAACTCCGTATTGCCCTTATTCCTGCATCAGTTGAAAAACTGGTCAAAAAAGGAGCCGTGATTGAAGTTGAATCCGGTTTAGGATTGTCGTGCCATTATACAGACGAAGACTATAAAAAAGCCGGCGCAACCGTATCTGCCGACCGCAAGGCTTTATTATCGAGCGCGGATATCGTGGTTCGTATCAGAAAGCCGTCGATCGAGGAAGTCGCCACCTTAAAAAAAGGCGCGCTTCATATCAGCTACCTGGATCCATTTAACGAAGCCGCTTTAATTGACGCCTTTGAAAAAGCTGGAGTTAGTGCGATCAGCATGGAAATGATTCCACGAACTACAAAAGCCCAAAAAATGGACGTCCTGAGTTCCCAGGCGAGTTTAGCCGGATACGTTGCAGTGATTTTGGCTCAGGAAAAACTCAAGAAAATATTTCCGATGATGATGACACCTGCCGGAACGATTTCTCCTGCGAGAGTCTTTATTATCGGCGCAGGGGTAGCCGGTTTACAGGCAATTGCAACGGCAAAAAGACTAGGGGCCCGTGTAGAAGCCTTTGATACACGCCCGGTCGTAGAAGAACAAGTCCAATCATTGGGTGCTAAATTCGTTAAAGTGGATTTAGGTGAAACCGGTCAAACCGCTCAAGGCTATGCTAAAGCGCTTACGGACGAACAGATGGCTAAACAGCGCGATGCTATGGCTAAACATTGTGCCCTGTCCGATGTTGTCATCACAACGGCCCAATTATTTGGAAGAAAAGCACCGATTGTTATTACCAAAGAAATGGTTGCTCGGATGAAGCCAGGTAGCGTAGTTGTGGACTTAGCCGTTGAAACAGGCGGTAACGTCGAAGGATCGGTCCTGAATCAGACCACTGATAAAAACGGCGTTCAGATTATCGGACTTGGTAACCTTCCTGCCCGTGTGGCGTTGGATGCCAGCCAGATGTATTCCTCTAACCTGACCAATTTATTAGAAGAATACTGGGATAAAGAAGCCAAAGTATTCAAAATGAACGTTGAAGATGAAATCCTCAAAGGATGCTTAATTACCCATGAAGGTCGGATTGTGAACGACGCAGTAAAACCAAAGAATTAAGAGAAGGAGTCAGCTATGGAACATCTGATCTATTTATTATTTATTTTAGCCTTGTCCGTGTTTTTAGGATTTGCCCTGATTTCCCGGGTACCTCCGCTATTGCATACACCTCTTATGTCGGAAGCAAACGCGATTTCCGGTATTACCCTGATCGGCGCATTAGTTGCTGCGGGTTCTGAAATCAATAGCACCCTCACCATTGTATTAGGCGTCTTTTCAGTAGGATTAGCAAGTTTTAACGTTGTAGGGGGATACTTGTTAACCGAAAAAATGCTCAAAATGTTCAAGAAGAAGGGGCAATAGTCGATGAATACCGATGTTTTTATTAGTTTAGCCTATATTGTCAGTGCGGTTTTATTTGCCTTCGGCTTAAAGCTGCTGGGGTCTCCCGCCACCGCTCGTAAGGGGAATTTGTTATCCGCGATCGGGATGTTATTGGCCGTTGTCGTCACGCTGACGAGCCGTCATATTATCGATTATAAATGGATCGTACTTGGTTTATTAGCAGGTTCTGCGTTAGGTGTGTATGCCGCGAACCGCGCAAAAATGATTCAGATGCCCGAAATGGTGGCGCTTTTGCACGGATTTGGTGGATTAGCCTCTGTTTTTGTGGACTGGGTTGCCTTTGATTCGCATCTTCACTTAGGATTAATTGCGACAGTATCCATTTACTTGTCGATTCTGATCGGGGGTATTACCTTCACAGGAAGTTGTGTGGCGTGGGGTAAATTGAGTGAAAAGCTTCCGGGAAGCCCGATTTCGTTTCCAGGTCAAAAGCTTTTAACAATCCTGATATTCTTAGCGGTGGTTGTTTGCGGTGTGATCTTTATCGGTTTCCCTGGGCATCATTATACGGTTTTCTTGATTTTATTGGGCCTCTCATTACTGTTGGGGGTGCTTTTAGTTATTCCTATCGGTGGTGCGGATATGCCAGTGGTTATTTCCGTATTAAACAGCTATTCAGGTTTAGTAGCTTGTACGACAGGATTTGTTTTAGATAACACGTTATTAATTGTCGCCGGTGCATTAGTCGGTGCAAACGGAGTTATTCTAAGTATCATTATGTGTAAAGCGATGAACCGTTCATTGATCAATGTCCTGTTTGGCGGTTTAGGCTCATCAACCAAAAAATCCGTAACTGAAACCGGTGAAGCAAAACCTATTTCTGCGGAAGATGCCTTCCTGGTATTGGAATCTGCGAAATCGGTTGTGATCGTTCCCGGTTATGGATTAGCGGTTGCACAGGCGCAGCATGCAGTTCGGGAATTAGGCGAACTGCTTGAAGAAAACGGTTGCGATGTCAAATATGCGATTCACCCTGTTGCTGGGCGTATGCCAGGGCATATGAACGTGTTATTAGCCGAAGCCAATGTTCCATATGATCAATTGTTAGAAATGGATGCGGTTAACCCGACTATGAATATGGTAGATGTTTGTATTGTTATCGGTGCTAATGACGTTGTGAATCCTGCAGCACGGGAAGATGAAGCCAGCCCGATTTACGGGATGCCGGTTATTAATGTAGACGAAGCTAAAACGGTTTTCGTTCTCAAACGGTCAATGGCAAGCGGATTTGCCGGTATTGAAAATCCTCTTTTCTATAAAGAAAATACCCGGATGATTTTTGGCGATGCAAAGTCAACAGTTCAATCGTTAGTTGCTGAGTTCAAAAGCGCTGCCGAATAAAACGTTAATCTAAATAAATCAACTCATAAAAAGCCTCTCATAACACTTGTGTATGAGCGGCTTTTTTATTTTTTGGCGGCTGTATAGGCGAACATTTGTTCGATACAGTGACGCGCTTTGGTCTGAAGATCCGGATTTAGAACGATATGATCTTCAGGGTTCGGCGACTTAAGAACACGTAAGATGTCATAGAGTGTGTTGGACTTCATATATTTGCACATCGTACATGACCCCACTAATTTTTTTTCAGGAAATTCCAGCTGCAGGCGTGTGGTCAGCCCACATTCGGTTAAAATAAAGAACTGATTCGCCGAAGTATTCTTAACATAATCGATCATTTGAGATGTGCTGCCGACGTAATCCGATTGTTTCAGAATGGCCGGGCTGCATTCAGGGTGACTGACAACTTTGACATCCGGGTGTTCGAGGCGCATATAGTGGATTAATTCAGGGTCATACTCTTCATGGACATAACAAGTTCCATCCCAAAGTAAAATATTTTTTTGAACGCCTCGGCGTTTCATTTCTACGATTATATTTTGTCCCATTAGTTTGTCTGGTAGAAAGTAGATATTTTGATTTGGAATGCGTTCGACAATGTCGTAAACATTTGAAGATGTCACACACACGTCACATTCTGCTTTAACATCGGCAGTTGTATTGATATAACAGACGAACGCAAAGTCGGGATATTGAGTTCTCAGCTTTCGGACATGCTCACCTGTAATGGAATCAGCTAGGCTGCATCCGTTGAGTGTGCTTGGAACCAGGACATCTTTATCCGGATTTAGAATTTTAGCGGTTTCAGCCATAAATTTGACGGCACTAAATACAATCACATCGGCCGATGTATTCTTCGCGTCGACGCTAAGTGCGTACGAATCTCCGACAAAATCCGCGACGCCGAAAATAATTTCGGGGCTAACATAGGTATGCGCTAATATAACGGCATTTTTTTCTGCTTTTAACGCATTGATTTCATTGATGACCGGTGCTAATTCACAGCATTTTTCTTCCGTAAACAGGCAAATTTGGCCACCGATTTTGATATCTTTTAATTTATCGAATAATAGTTGGGCGGTAATGGGTGTGATCATGAATGGGCATCCATTGATTTTCCGATCGCATCGACGGGACAGCTGGCCAATGCCATGTCACACGCCTGTTTTTGCATCTCATTTTCCGGCTGGCGAAAGACAAACGCATGCGTATATGTATCGGTCAGCATGAAGTTTTTAGGCGCTATACCGGCACAGGTGTCGCAGGCAATACATTCCTGATCCACATAGAATGTGCCGTCGGTATTCTCGGGATATTTTAAGCTAAATGTTGCCATAAAATAACAGTTTCAATTAAAAATAATACTTCCAAAATGACCTTAACCCAATTTGGTAGATAATTCAACTCCGCCGGCTTTGCAGGGCTGCCGCGAATTGTCTATTTAGATAACCTATGATAGCTTTAATGGGTCTTTGACTTTTTATATTAGGAGGTTTTTTCATGTCTGTTTTAGTTGGTAAATATGCTCCGGATTTTGACGTAAAAGCCGTTGTTAACGGTACTGAAATTGTCGATTCTTATACACTTTCAAGTTTAAAAGGGAAATACGTCGTGTTGTTTTTCTATCCGTTGGATTTTACATTCGTATGTCCGACTGAGCTTCACGCGTTTCAAGATAAATTGTCGGAATTTGAATCCCGTAATGTCCAAGTGGTCGGATGTTCGGTTGATAGCTGGTTCAGTCACATCGCCTGGTTAAATACCCCAAAAAATTCAGGGGGTATTCAAGGCGTAACCTACCCGATTTTATCGGATTTTCATAAATCTATTTCTAAGAGCTACGATGTTCTTAAAGAAGATATGGGCGCATCGTATCGCGGCCTGTTTTTAATTGACTGTGAAGGAATCGTCCGTCACCAAGTTGTCAATGACTTGTCGCTTGGACGTAGCGTAGAGGAAGTCTTGAGAATGGTAGACGCTCTGCAATATACTGAAAAGTACGGGGAGGTTTGCCCGGCGAACTGGAAAAGCGGCGACCAGGCCCTTCAACCTTCATCAGAAGGCCTCGTTAATTATTTCAAACACTAAGTAAGGAGAATTTACCATGGCCCATACATTGCCGACCCTTTCATATTCTTATGATACATTAGAGCCTTATATCGATGCGAAGACGATGGAGATCCATCATTCTAAGCATCATCAAGCCTATATTACTAATCTGAATAATGCCATTGCAGGCAAAGCTGATTTGGAAGCAAAGTCTATTGAAGCTTTGATTTCTGATCTGAATGCCGTGCCCGAAGATATCCGGGGCGCTGTCCGGAATAATGGAGGCGGTCACGCAAATCACTCTTTTTTTTGGAAAACTTTGGCAAAAAACGGAGGCGAACCTGCAGGGTCGTTGCTTGCTGCAATTAATAACGATTTCGGAAGCGTTGAGGCGTTTAAAGAAAAATTCGAAACCGCAGCTAAGACCCGGTTCGGAAGTGGGTGGTCATGGTTGGCTCTCAGCTCAAACGGCACCTTAGAAGTGTTTTCGCTCCCTAATCAGGATAGCCCGCTGATGGAAGGCAAAAAGCCGATTTTAGGTTTAGACGTGTGGGAACATGCCTACTATCTGAATTATCAAAATCGCCGTCCTGATTACGTTGCTGCGTTTTGGAATATAGTGAATTGGTCGGCGGTCGAAGAGATTTTTCAAGCCGCTAAATAGGTATTTAGATCTCGATTAAGCAAAAACCCCGGATTTTATTCCGGGGTTTTTGTTTTTTAGCTCATATCGGTTGCAATTGAAGTTTATACTTGCAACTCAGGTCTAAGATCGGCCAATGTTTTCATTTTAACTTCGTAGGTATCAGTTTTGGTTTCGTTATTTTGGTCGAGCAGGGCATCGATTCCATGATCGGACCGAATATCAAATCCCGCGTCTTTGATCATTTGGAGCGTTGGGTCTTTTTCGGTTCCGGTTGTATTCAGATAGCCTTGCATAAATAATGAATTAGCGGGATAGAGCGCAAGTACCTGCATGCTGCGAAGATTTACTTCCCGGCCAGCGGCGATCCGGATTTCGGCCTTAGGATTCAAAAATCTAAATAGGCTTAAGACTCTTAAGCAATAGTCAGGAGTAAGCGTGCCGGCAGTTTTTAAAGTAGTTCCTTCAATTGGAATCAGGAAATTCACCGGGATTGAGACCGTGCCTAACTCCCGTAATTTAAAGGCAACATCAATAATATCTTCCTGTTTCTCACCGAGGCCGACGATCATCCCTGAACAAAGTCCCAACCCTGCGGCTTGGCCTGCAAGCAGAGTCTGCATCCGGTCTTGAAAGGTATGGGAATCGCAAATCTCGGGATAAAACGATTCGGATGTGTTTAGATTGTGATTAAGACGGTCCAGACCTGCCGCTTTTAATTTTTTTGTCGACTCTTCGTTAAGTAGTCCGGATGACAGGCAGACTTCAATAGGAACGGTTTGCTTGATCTTGCTGATCAGCTCAGCAAGCTTATCAACCCGGCGCGGGGCAGGACCTCTGCCGGATAAAACCATGCAATAGCGATAAGCGCCCTGATCATAGGCCCGTTTTGCCTCTGCAATAATTTCGGATTCCGGTTTGATGGCATAATCCGCGATACCGGCTTCGGATGTTTTGGCTTGAGCGCAGTAGCTGCAAGTTTCGGGACAGTTTCCATTTTGGACATTATTAATGATATGGATAGTGACTTCATTTTTCCAATACGCTTTTCGTACTTGAAATGCGGCATGAAGTAGCGGTAATAACTCAATCTCATCCGATTTTAGACAGGCCATGCACTCTTCGTGTGTCAGCGGCTCGCCGGCTAAACTTTTTTCGGCCCAAATATTAACGGTTGTTTTAGTCATAATCGTAATCCTTTTCTATAGATAGAATTCGAAGGCCTAACCTTTCGAATAATCTAGTATATATCCCATAAAAGTTCAAATTCGACGTGTAAAAAAATTAGGGATTCAAAAAAAAAAATAAGTAGAGTATTATTAATCGTCTTTGTTTCTTGAATATATATGCCGAAGTGGCGGAATTGGTAGACGCGCTGGTCTCAAAATCCAGTGGACGCAAGTCCGTGCCGGTTCGATTCCGGCCTTCGGTACCACCTCTCTTAATCCAAAAAGAGTATGTCTGTGTTTATTAAATGGCCCAGTATCTTAGATTACTAAAGTTTTTATTACCCTATAAATATTCGCTGTATGCATCCGTTTTCCTGACACTTTTATTTGCAGTGTCGAATGTAATGGTCATGCCGTTAATCCGAGACATCGCAAATGAAGTAGCGGATAAAAATCTTGTCTATTTTACGAACCATATTTTCAGCGCGTTAATTCTCTTTACTTTGCGGTTAACCTTTAAATATGCGCAGTATTACCTTATGGCATGGGTAGGTCATCGGGTGATTTTAGATATTCGGATGGCACTATACGAGAAGCTGCAGGACTTCTCGTTAGATTTTTACTCGAAGTGGAAAACAGGGGATGTCTTAACACGGTTTTTCTCGGATGTGGACCGGGTGAAGGACGCATTGATCCAAGGATTCGAACAAATATTGCCTCAATCGGTGACGTTGATTGCAGTTATCGGATATTTGTTTTACCTAAATTGGAGATTAACTTTGATTTCCATAGTCGGTGTCCCGCTCTTTATCTTTTTAACCATGTATTTTGCCGAGAAACTTAAAAAGACATCGGTAAAAGTGCAGCGTAAAACGGCGGACCTCGCCCATATTGTTCAGGAAACCATCGCTAATATCGCGGTTATTAAAGCGTACACGTTCGAAAAACGCGAAATTGCCCGCTTTCATAAAGAAAGTAATCGCAATTTTATGGCAACCATGAAAGGCGTCCGATACACTGTGATTCAGGAGCCGTTTATCGGACTTTTGCAGTTTTTGGTGATTTTATTGGTAATCTGGTACGGCGGCTACCAAGTAACCAAAGATATTATTACCGGTCCGATGCTACTGGCTTTTTTCACGGGGATTTTATTATTAGTTGATCCGGTTATGGCGTTGTCCAGGGTCTATACGATGATTAAACAGGCCACAGCGTCGACCGAGCGTATTTTTTCTCTATTGGATCTGCCTGCGACAATTCAAAATCATGCGACTGTTCAGAAAGTTCCGTCTTTGCATGGCAATGTGACATTTGAAAATGTGTCATTTGCTTATGAAGCTAATCAAAGCCCGGTATTAAAAAACATTAATTTGGATGTTAAAAAAGGTGAGATTATCGCGCTTGTGGGCCTTTCCGGGGCAGGAAAGAGCACAATGGTGAATTTGATTCCACGGTTTTATGATCCTACAGAAGGCTCGATTAAGGTCGATGGAATAGATTTGAGGGATATTCAGTTAAATAGTTTGCGTTCTCAGTTGGCAATTGTGCCTCAAGAGAGTATTTTATTTAGAGGAACTTTGCTGGATAATATTCGGTATGGAAAATTAAATGCAACCGAGGAAGAAGTCATCGAAGCTGCCAAGAAAGCCAATGCTTGGGAGTTTATCGAAAAAATGCCGGGGAAGCTTAGATCGCGGTTAGGAGATCGAGGCTATAAATTGTCAGGTGGTCAGAAGCAGCGGGTATCGATTGCCCGGGCAATTCTGAGAGATCCGAAAATCTTGATTTTGGATGAAGCCACCTCCGCATTGGATTCTAAATCGGAAGCATTAGTACAAGAGGCCTTAATTACGTTAATGGAAGGCCGGACAACATTTGTAATTGCGCACCGCTTATCAACTATTGTGCATGCCCATAAAATTGTTGTTTTAGAAAACGGAAGAATTGTCGAAATCGGCACTCATGACGAGCTTGTTGGAAAAGGGGGTGCCTATTACCACTTTTACCGCATTCAATTTGAAAAGAAAAAGAAATAACTTCTCTAAATCTCTCAGTAAGGATATCATTATAATCTATGAACGAAGTATCAGCAGCACAAAAAAGCGTAGAAATTTGGGACATAAAAGCGGTTGATCCCGCAGAAATCCAGAAATACGCAAAAGCACTTTCTATTGATCCATTTTTAGCCCGGGTATTATTGGCCCGGAATATTTGTGATGGCAACATTCCCGCCATCAAAGAATTCTTGAATCCTTCGAAAGAATTGATTCGGGATACCCGATATATTACCAGTGAGGAGCACTTAAATCGCGCCATTGCCCGTGTCAGAAAGGCATTAGAAAATTCAGAAAAAATCGTTGTAAACGGAGATCCTGATGCTGATGGCATTACAGGTAGTTCTATTATTGTTGCCGGATTAAGACATCTCGGCGGACAAGTGACGTATGATTTCCCGACGAGGTCCAAAGAAGGCCATGGTCTTCAGCCCCGTATTATCGACGAATCAAAACGTGACGGCGTAACACTTATTATTACCTCTGATTGCGGTAGTAAAGACGTCGAATCGGTTGATTATGCAAAGTCATTAGGAATTGACGTTATTATTTGTGATCACCACGTTTTAGGCCGAACACTTCCGAATTCAGAAGCCATCATTAATCCATATTTAGCAGAAGGCGCGACCCAGACCCGTCATTTGGCGGGTGCCGGCGTTTCCTTTAAGCTGATTCTGGCAATCTTCAATGCCATGGGTGTTGAGTTACCTAAAATTTTATATGAATTTTTATTAGCGCTCGCAGCTTTAGGAACATTATCCGATCGGATGTCACTTTTGGCGCCGATGAACCGAATTATTGTCAAAAAAGGTGTGGCGATTCTGAATCATACACGCCTAATCGGCTTGAAAACATTAAAAGATATTAGCTCAGGCGATCATCTTGAATTAAAACCACGTGATATTAGCCGTACGATTTCGCCACGCTTAAATGCGCCTGGTCGAATCGGTGATAGAGATGAAGGTATTCCAGATTCCCGGATTGTCGTCGACCTTTTGCTGTTGGACATGTCCCAAGAGTCATTGGATAAGGCGCAAGAATATATCGATCAGTTCACGCAGGTTCTGGATTTGGAACAGGAAATTCGTATTGCATCACAGATGAGTGAAAAAGCCCTCTATGTTGATGAATTGAACGAAAAGCGTAAGCGTATAACTAGTAAAATCGAAGACGAAATTGAAAAAAATATCCAGGAGCAAGTCGATCTTGAACGGGATAAAATTATCGTCGTCAGAGGAAAAGACTGGAATTCCGGTGTTATCGGAATTGACGTGGACCGGCTGCGGGAGCGGTTCTTAAGACCGGCGATGATTTTAACGGAATATAGCGGAAGCGAATATTTGCGGGCCTCTGTTAGAAGTATTCCTGGGATTAATGTCTATCATATTATTGATACGGTTGCGGAATCATTCGAACGGGATTTTGGAAAAAAACTATTCCAGGTTGAAGTAGATACAGAACTTGGGAAAAGATCGATTCATGCATTTGGCGGTCACTCGCAGGCATGCGGATTTGTCATTCATAAAGATAATCTGACCGAGTTTACAAAACGACTTCACCTTCAGATGGGTACGTTGCCTGAGGACAGCTTTAAGTTTACTTATGAAATTATTGATACCCTAACATTCCCTGAAATTACCCCTGCGCTGATTCATAAATTAGATAAATTAGGGCCATACGGACAATATTTCGAGTTTCCTTTATTTATGTTGAAAAACTGCTATATCGGAAAACAAGCGCGTCCGTTCGGAAACAAATACCAAAAGTTCCGGACTCCTCACGTGGACTTCATGGTGATCGAAAAAACACCTCCGGCCAAAAAGTCCCGTGCGCTTAGATTGTCGGCAGTTGGATTCGGACTATGGGAAAAGTACCGGACATTGGTGACGGATCATCCGGATGTTGAATATGACGTTATTTTCACGTTGGAAAATGTAAAGCGGAAAGGGAATAAGAAACACCGCTCTAAGGCAAAACTTCGGTTAAATGTCATCGATATTCGATGCTCAGAAGCTTCTTAAAAAATACTTCTGATCAGTTCTGAATACTAAAAAGGGACGCTTGATGATAGCGTCCCTTTTTTTATGTCTAAATTAAAAATCCTTAGAAATTGAACATTATGCCAATGTTAACCAGTGCGCATAACGGTCATCTTCGCCCTTCACAACTTGAAAGAACTTGGTTTGAATCTTTTCAGTGACAGGTCCGCGCTTTCCGGATCCGATGACGCGTCCGTCGATTTCTCGTATTGGGGTGACTTCTGCTGCGGTACCGGTAAAGAAGAGCTCATCGGCAATGAATAACTCATCACGGATGATACTTTTATACTGAAATGGAATCCCCATATCCTGAGCAAGCTGAATAACACTTTGGGCCGTAATGCCTAGAAGTGCACCATCAGAAACAGGTGGAGTATAAAGAACATTGTTTTTAATTAAGAAAATGTTTTCACCCGGTCCTTCTGAAATGGTACCGTTGATATTAAGCAAAATGGCTTCGTCGAAACCGCAGGAAATCGCTTCTTGTTTTGCTAGAATCGAATTGGCATAGTTAGCCGAGCATTTCGCCAGGGGAGGTAGAATTCGGCTATCGATTCTTGCCCATGAACTGATTTTGCATTTTACGCCGCTCTCCAGGCCTTCATCACCCAGGTACGTTCCCCATTCCCATGCCGCAATGCTGGTGTAAACGGGGTTTTTTCCAGGGTTCAGGCCCATTTCGGCGTATCCGTAGTAAAGGATAGGCCGGATATAACAGGAGCCTAATTTATTTTCTCTAAGTAAGAGTTGAGTGGCTTTCATTAGGTCATCCGCTGTATGAGGCGATTTCATCATATAAATCTTCGCGGAGTTGATGAGTCGGTCATAATGCTCCTGCGCTTTAAAAATCGCCACGCCTTTCGGTGTGTCATAGGCCCGGATTCCTTCGAATACGGCGGTTGCATAGTGAAGTGCATGGGTGAGGACATGCACCGTTGCATTTTCCCATTCGATAAGTTTTCCATTATGCCAGATAAACGGTGTTTTTTTCATACATTACCCCTAGTTAATAAAATAGTTGAACAATTAAATACTTTTTGAAAAGTAACACGAATTATATCGAATTGACGGGATATTTGCCTAGCCTTTTAATTTCAAAGCGGATTAGGTTATAATCACTATTCTTAAAATGAGGCACTGTAATAGTGAAAGGGGATCTGAGTTATGAGCCAACCGACTAGATGTACATCTATAATGCTTTTTGTTTTTTTAGCAATGACCATGGTGTTAGCCACCTCATGTTCTAAATCTGTTGAGCAACGGACGACGGATGTGTCTGAGCTGGAAACTGAAACGGTAATGGTTAAAGTTCAAAAGGTTGAACCGGCGACATTTAGCGCCAAGTTGGTGTTAACATCGGACACAGCTGCTTTTCACGATGTAACGTTGAGCACGCAGGCTGCTGGAAAAGTTGAATCCCTTTTAGCCGATATCGGGAGCTTTGTGAAATCCGGGGCTATTTTGGCAAAAATCGATTCGCGGTTAGCGAAAGCCCAGCTTGATTCGGCTTTGGCGTCTTATGAGTCTGCTAAGGCATCAATGGACCGCCAACAGATATTGTTCGATAAAAAATTAGTGGCCTCTCAGAATATTGAAACAGTGGTGACCCAGTTCAAGCTTGCCGCATCCCAACTCAGAATGGCCCAGATTCAATATGAAAATTTAATTTTAAAAGCCCCTATCTCCGGCTTTATTACTCAAAAATTTGTAAATGAAGCTGAAATCGTCGCACCGGGAACGCCGATTTTTAACTTAGTCGATATTTCAAAATTGAAGATCGTAATTGGCGTATCTCAATCCGATCTTCCCCAAATCAGACTCCATGATCCGGTCATGGTAAGAATTTCCGCATTGAACTTAATTGTTCGAGGTTCGATCAGTACGATTGGCGTGAAGGCCAACTCAAAGTCTAAAACATTTCCCGTCCAGGTTATCGTGTCAAATCCGGGTTTTAGGATTAAAGCCGGTATGATCGCTGAAGTAACCGTGACAACAAAGGCCATCCAAAATGTCATTGCGATTCAACAGGACTACATTCTAGAACGAAATGGGATGAAATCTGTGGCGGTGATGGAGCATGGAAAAGCGATAATTAAATCCGTGTCAATCGGCGATCGCGCAGGCGATCTTGTCCGCATTATCAGCGGTTTGAAAAGTGGAGAAATCCTGATCGTTGAAAATCAACGAAATGTATCCGATCAACAACCTGTAGAAGTAAAGTAGGTAATAGGAAGCCATAATGAGTGAAAAGAAATCTAAAAATTACGGATTAACTAATTTTGCAATAAAAAATCGAATTTCGGTTTTTGTTTTAATTGCAATGATTTCCATCTTGGGCTTATCCGCTTATTTTCAGCTCCCGAAAGAAGATTTTCCCGATATTAAATTTCCTTATATTTTTGTGTCCGCTATTTATCCTGGTGCATCTCCTCAGGATATCGAAACACTGATTACAAAGCCGGCTGAAAAATATCTAAAAAGCATTACAGATATCAAAAAGGTCACTTCCGTTTCGTCAGAAAGTTTTGCGTCTACCTTTATTGAGTTCAATCCTGGCGTGTCGGTTGATGATGCGCTTCAGAAAGTTCGCGATAAAATTAATTTGGCCAAAACCGAGATGCCCCAGGATATAGAAGAGCCGCTGATCGAAGAATTTAGTTTTGAACGTTTCCCGGTAATGATTATTTCGTTATCCGGCAATTATAGTCTGGTTCGTCTGAAAGATGTCGCTGAGAAATTACAGGACAAGTTAGATGGGGTTAAAGGGGTCCTTGATACCAAAATTGTGGGGGGTCTTGAACGAGAAATCCAAGTCGATGTAGATGCGTCGAAATTAAACCAATTTGGGCTCGCTATCGATGATGTTATGAACACGCTTAAAGCTGAAAATGTTAATATTCCTGGTGGATCGATTCCATTGGGGGATTCAAAGTATCTTGTCCGGGTGTCGGGTGAAATTAAGCAGGTAACCCAGATTCCTTACCTGGTGGTTAGTACTGAAAGTGGGACTCCTATTTATATGCGAGATATTGCATCTGCAACTTCCGGCTATAAAGCGCAGACCAGCTTATCCCGATATAAAAAATACAATAGCGTGAGCGTTATTGTGACCCGACGGACCGGTGAAAATCTGATCGAATTATCTGAAAATGTTCGAAAGGTCTTAAAAGAGAACAAAACGCTGGTTCCAAAAGGTATTCATCTCTCTATTATCGGGGACCGTCAGGAACAGATTAAGAGCATGGTAACAGAGCTGGTGAACACGATTATTACCGGTATTATTTTGGTAGTCATTGTGTTGATGTTTTTCTTAGGAATTCAAAATGCGTTATTTGTCGGAATTGCGATACCGCTTTCGATGCTGATCGGATTTGTCATCTTTCAGTTGCTCGGAATTACCATGAACATGGTCGTTCTGTTTAGCTTGATTTATGCCCTTGGGATGTTAGTGGATGACGGTATTGTCGTCGTTGAAAATGTGCATCGTCATTTTGAAGAAGGTGAAGATGCTATTGAAGCGGCAAAAGCCGGTACCGGGGATGTCGCATTACCCGTTATAACCTCTACTCTGACGACAATGGGCGCCTTTACGCCGTTGTTATTCTGGCCCGGAATTATGGGCGGCTTTATGAAATATCTTCCACAAACTTTGATTATTACATTAGGGGCATCGTTGTTTGTAGCATTATGCGTTAGTCCGGTTCTGTGTTCCGTATTTATGAAACGTCCGAAAAAACATACGGAGGCTCAGGATATTTACTCGCGTGTTGAAAAAACAGTGATCCTAAAAGCGTACCTGCAAATTTTATGCAGTTTGATTAAGGACGAGCCGAATAAACCGTCCCGTCTTAGGCGATTTACCTCAAACGCCATTGCCATAGTCGCGATGATTTTTGGAATGGTCATGATGGCTAAAAATGCGCCGGTGATCGATTATGCGCTGCAATTGAGCCCTGCAGATAGGCTTGTCAGTATTTTGGATCATTTTGGTATTTCGATTTTCTTTTCCACCATAGGCGTGGGCTTGTTAAGTTTTGTTTTTCTTTCGGCGATTAAAGAAATACAGGAAAAAGTTATCATCCGCCGCTTTTTTATGGTGTTTTTTCTAGTATTAATCGGTGTTTCTCTTCCATTTCTCGATAGCAAGACAGGCTATGCTTGGCTGATTATCGGCGGGATCTTATTAGCGCCGTTATTCTATCTGGCAGCCGGATTTGGTCGCTATGGGTCTGCCTATGTAAAACGCTCTTTGCTGACACATTCGTTTTTGATTTTGCTCTTTGCGTCATTTATGGCATTACCGGGTATGGATGTGTTGTTTTTTCCGAATATCACACCTGAGCGTGTTGTATTAAAAATTGAAATGCCCGCCGGTACAAAAATTGAAAAAACAGATCAGGTGACAACACGGGTCGAAGAAATCGTTTCAAAGGTCGCTCAGGCGCCGACCAATATCAAGTATTTTGTAACCAACGTCGGTAGTTCGAGCGGAGGCTCTCCTTATTCATCGGGTAAGGACTCTTCGGATATAGCAGAGATCTCAATTGATTTTTATAAGAAAGAAGAGCGCCAGGAAATCGCGCGGCATTATCACATTAATGAATCAAAAATAGATCCGTTTAAGACAGTAGAATATCTGCGTAAGGCCATTAAAGGTATCCCCGGCGGAAAAATTTCGGTAATGGAAGAGCAGAAAGGCCCCCCCTCCGGAAAGCCTATTTCGATTGAAATTACAGGGGAGAATTTTGACCAACTCAAAATGATCGCCGGGCGAGTTAAAAGCATCGTGGGCCGATCTTTTGGTGTTGTTAATCTAACCGATACCTTATCAAACGGTAGCCCTGAACTAACTCTTAATGTTGATCGCCAAAAAGCAGCGCTTCTGGGCGTTAATACGTATCAGATTGCCTCAACCGTTCGTAATGCGATCAAAGGTGTTAAGGCAACCTCTTATCGGGACGACGATGATGAAATCGATGTGACCGTACGCCTTTCCCAAGATCAGCGGGAAGATCTCAATGTCTTGAAAACATTAGTGGTGACCGGAAAAAATAGCAGCCGCGTGATGCTTTCCCAGATTGCAGATATTTCGACGGCCAGCGGTTTGGGATCGATTACCCGGATTGACTACAAACGTATTGTCAACGTCGAAGCGGATGTCTCTAAAGAATCTAACCGGACGCCTAGAGAATTACGGACTGAAATTGAAAAGAATCTCACAAAAGCTAATCTGAATATCCCGCCTGATTATTCCTATCGTTTCCGTGGACAGCAAGACGAAGAGCAAGCATCTATGACGTTTTTGATGAGAGCATTTTTAGTCGCGAATTTCTTGATTGCGTTAATCTTGATTTATGAATTTAACTCTTTGATTATACCTGCGATCATTCTATTCTCTGTGGTGCTGTCGTTTATTGGGGTAGTTCTCGGATTCTTCTTAGCGCCGATACTATTCAGATTCAGTATGCCGCCTGCGCCATTTGTTATTATTATGTCGGGTGTTGGTGTTGTAAGTTTGGCAGGGGTCGTTGTTAAGAATGCGATTGTTCTTTTGGACTATACGCAGCTTTTAAGAGAGCGCGGCATTGAGCGGACCCAGGCCATTATTCAGAGTGGGCTTACACGGTTCCGTCCGGTTATGTTAACGGCGGGAACTGCTATTTTGGGTTTGATTCCGATGTCCACCGGCCTTTCTTTGGATTTTACGAATCGTGTGTTTTTCATTTTCCCGACACTGATTGTAGGCGCAAGTTCCAGTGAATGGTGGGCGCCGCTATCCGACGCGGTTATTTTTGGATTGGCGGTTGCGACTATATTGACGCTTGTAATGGTGCCAGTATTTTACTACAGCCTGGAAGGCCTAAGCGAGCGGCTATTCCGGCGGCGTAAACCACCTGAATAAGAACGAAAGATTGGGTTTACTTATTTTTATGACCGTATGTTATGATACCTGATATCCATAAGGTACGTTAATAAATATTTAAGTACCTATAAACTTGATTGTGGATTTGACCTTTTTAAATATTTACAGATATAATGCACAGCTTCAAAGGAGGTGACAATATGGCAGTAAAAATACGTCTGAAACGCTTTGGATCTAAGAAAAGACCCGTATACCGATTAGTGGTATCGGAAGCTTCGAAACCAAGAAATGGCGCTACATTAGAAGAAATTGGCACTTATAACCCACGTCAAAAACCGGTCTCGTTTGAATGTAAACAGGAGCGCGTCCAATATTGGTTAGGGGTTGGGGCACAGCCAACGGAAACCGTTCATCGGTTATTAGGTAACCTGGGATTGGTTGAAAAAATCGTGAAGGTTCCTAAAACACCAGGTCTTTCTAAAAAAGATAAAAAAGCACAAGCGGCATAGCATTCATTCCATTTGCATAATTCGTACAAGATAACGGTTAAATCTAAAGGTAGGTGACAGTCAGATGAAACAATTGGTTGAGATGATTGTTAAGGCATTAGTTGACTATCCTGAAAGTGTATATATTAACGAAACGGTAGGGGAGAGTATTTCCATACTTGAAATCAGCGTGGCATCTGAAGATATCGGGAAAGTTATCGGAAAAGAAGGCAGAATTGCGAATGCTATCCGGACTGTTGTAAAAGCAGCGGCGGCGAAAAATGATAAAAAAGTAACTGTTGAGATTATGACTGAGAAGAAACCATGAAAGAGTCCGAATCTACAGCATCAAAAAAAAAATCAGTGACTTTAAAAAAAACTGTTACGATTCAAGCCATTGTAACGGAGGATTTAAAGTTATTTTTGAATTTTGAACTTCAAGGGGCGTTAAAAGCATCACAGGTTCGGATGCAAGAATCCGAAATGTATGCGACGCCTCTGATTCAGAAATATGAGACTGAGAATAATGCAGCACAGGTTAATATGCTGCAGAGCCAGCTTCAGGCGGAACGTGCTCAGTATCGGGATGCGCTTCAAGATATTAAGCGACGAATGGATCAGGTTCAGCAGTTTGAGATCGATTCCCTCTATACTCATGGGACGATCGAAGGATTTGTCACCATTCGGGAAGGCGATAACCTGTATCAGAAACTAGGCGGTATGGAAATCGTGATTAAGGACGGTATTGTTCAAGAAATTAGAGATACGTTACCTGAGTCGTAATTTATTCGGCTATTTTTTCTCCTCATGACTATTTTTCTTCTTACTCTTTTTCCTCAAGAAGTCCATCAGTTTTTCTTAAAAGGCATTTTTAAAAGAGGCTCTGAAAGGGGGCTTTTTGATTTTAGGGTCATCGATATCCGCGATTTTGCAGATAATTCTTCGAATCGTGTGGACCATTATCCCTTTGGAGGCAAAAAAGGAATGCTGCTCAGAGCAGATATTTTAGCCAAAGCAATAAAAAGTATTGATCAGTATGAATCTTATCGTATAATATATACCTGCCCGAAAGGGAATCTCCTTACCCAGCCTATGGCCGAGAGTTTGGCAGCCGAAAAAAGTTTAATTATTATTTGCGGGTATTATGAGGGGATTGACGAGCGGCTCTTTGAGATGTTTTCGATTGAACGAGTATCTATTGCCCGAGCAGTATTGTCGTCCGGAGAGGTCCCGGCGCTTGCGATTGCCGAAGCAACGCTCAGACTTATACCAGGTGTAGTAGGAAAGCAGGCAAGTATTGAAGATGATTCTTTATTAACTGGCTTACTGGAATATCCTCAGTACACAGTTCCGCGTACGATAGATGAACTAAACGTGCCGGATATACTTGTTTCAGGCCATCACGGTGACATTGACCGGTGGAGGCGAAAAGAATCATTGAAAACAACCCTATTTTTAAAACCAGAATTGTTACACGAGTTTGTTCCGGATTCAAAGGATCAAACATATTTTGCTCAAATTTTACAGGAGGACTAAATTATGACATTACCCCAAATTATCGAAATCGAAAAACAACAGATGAAAGAAAGCGTTCCTGAAATCAGCGTTGGTGATACGGTTAAAATTTCAAGAATGATCGTCGAAGGAAAGAAACAACGCGTTCAGACATCCGAAGGAAGCGTAATTAAAATGCAGCATGCATTTTCTCGTCAAACTGTAACCATTCGTCGTAATGTCGGGGGCGTCGGTCTTGAACAAACTTTCTTGATTCACTCGCCGCTTGTTACTGAAATTAAAGTATTAAAGCGAGGAAAAGTGCGGCGCGCTAAACTGTTTTACTTGCGCGGACGTGTGGGCGCTAAAGCCAACCGTCTTAAAACAAAAGACTAGCGAGCTGAATGCTACGAATTGGAATCGCGGGTGCCACCGGTTATGCCGGTATTGAGCTTGTAAGGCTTTTATCAAAGCATCCGCATGTCAAACTTGAGAAGCTTTATTCCAGGCAATATGCGGGTAAAAAGATCAGTCAAGTCTACCCCCATTTAGATGTTTCCACGGTTTTGGAAGGGTTTGATCCTGCTGCCGTAACGGGGTTGGACGTCTTGTTTTTAGCCCTTCCTCATGCACAATCACATGCTTGGATGCCAGCGTTAATAACGGGAAGTGCCAAAATTATCGACTTGTCCGCTGACTTTAGGTTGTCTGACCCCGAAGCTTTTAAAAAATATTATGGGGTAGAGCATCAAGCCCCTCAATTATTGCCCAAAGCAACGCTTGGATTTTCGGAGGTTTATCGGGAGGATATTGCAAAAGCACAATTGTGTGCGAATCCCGGATGTTATTCCACATCGGTTGTATTGGGGCTTCACCCTTTAGCGAAAAACGGATTTCTTAATGACTGTAGTGTAATTGTCGATGCTAAATCAGGTGTTTCCGGCGCAGGACGACATTTAAAAGAATCCTCATTATATTGTGAAGCCACTTCAAATCTTAGTGCTTACGGCTTAGCGTCTCACCGGCATGTGCCGGAGATGGAGCGTGCACTAAGCTCAACATTTATTTTCTCACCACATTTAGTTCCGATGAGCAGGGGTATTTTATCCAGTATCTATATCGACAATCAGAAAAACCTGACGCAGGATCACCTGAACGCGTTTTATCATGAGGCCTATGCTAATGAGCCGTTTATAAAATTAGCACCCGATTTGGACATGCCCAGTACTAAATATGTGACCGGTTCCAATCGTTGTATGATCACGGCAAAAGTACTAAAAGAACACGGGAAAATCGTGGTGTTTTCTGCCATTGATAACCTTATAAAGGGGGCCTCTGGACAGGCCATTCAAAATATGAATATTATGTGTGGGTTTCCAGAAACAACGGGTCTGACAGACAGTCCTTTTTACTTATGAAAATGGACGTATTAACTCGACATAGGGGAGAACGCTTAGTTGGATGAAGATGTAGTTGCCAAAACCATTACAGATATTGAAGGTGTGTATGCATCCGGACTTCACTGTGGAATAAAACCACGAAAAAAAGACCTGGCCTATATCTATATTCCGACTGCATGTGCCTCTGCAGCTGTTTTTACCCGCAATAAATTTGTCGCGCCATGCTTGACGTATACGCGTAAAATGCTGTCCAAAAACACGGTGAAAGCCATCATTATTAATTCCGGTAATGCAAATGCTCTGACCGGAGATGAGGGGTATAAAAATGCAAAGCAGACTGCAAAATGGGCGGCTTCCTATCTAAACCTTAAGCAATCCGAAATCGCGGTGGCTTCAACGGGCATTATCGGCGTTCAACTTCCAATGGAAAAAATTGAATCCGGTTTGGCTCGGCTTCTTGAGACTCCTTTTAAACAAGAAGGCCATATAGCCGCTGAAGCAATTCTGACAACCGATACCTTTACTAAGGAAGTCTATTTCGAAGAAAAAATCGGGAAGAAGACCATTGTTGTGGCGGGTATTTCAAAGGGTTCGGGAATGATTGCCCCAAATATGGGTACAACCTTAACCTATTTAGTAACAAATGCTCGGATAGAAACAGACGAATTAAAGAAGTTTTTAGTCGACGCGATCGATGACTCATTTAATATGACAACGGTTGATTCCGATACTTCTACCAATGATATGGCTATGATTTTTTCAACCGGGGAGCGTAAATTTCAGCTGACGTCTAAAGAAGAACGCGATTTGTTCAAAGCCTTGTTATTAAAAGCGTGTATTGAGCTGGCGAAGATGGTCGCACGGGATGGAGAAGGTGCCTTCAGGCTTCTCGAAGTAGTCGTCAAAAAAGCGGCAAATATCGGTGAGGCCAAACAAATAGCCCTGGATATCGCCAATTCACCTTTGGTGAAGACCGCGATTCATGGCGCGGATCCTAATTGGGGGCGTGTTGTAGCCGCTGCAGGAAAGAATCCTAAAAATAAGTTGAACCCTGAAAAAGTGGATGTGTTTTTCGGAAACATCCAGGTAATGGCTGCCGGCGCGGTTATTCCTTTTGAAAGAGAAGACGTCATCACGTATTTAAAACAGGATTTTGTACAGGTAACAGTAGACCTGAATTTAGGAACCTCTGCTGCGACGGCATGGGGTTGTGATTTGTCTAAAGGATATATCGATATTAATACTAGGTATACGTAGGGCATACGCATGATACCTCTACTGGAAGGAGAACCCATGTATCGGGAACGGATTCAAAAAGCGAAGGTTTTGCTTGAGGCATTGCCTTATATAAAAGAATTTTTTGGCCAGACGATCGTCATTAAATACGGTGGATCGTTGATGGTGAACGAGGAAATGAAAACCCTCTTTGCCGAAGATATTGTCCTGTTGAAATACGTCGGGATGAACCCGATTATTGTCCATGGCGGTGGAAATGAGATTTCAAAATGGATGACAAAAGTCGGTAAAGAAACTGTTTTTATTGACGGCTTGCGTTTTACAGACGACGAGACCATGGAAATAACAGAAATGGTGTTGTCCGGAAAAATTAACAGTGAAGTCGTCTCTCTGATTAACCAATATGGCGGCCGTGCTGTCGGATTGTCCGGAAAAGACGCGAAATTATTTACCGCCAAGAAAATTAAATCAAAAGATGATAAGGATCTTGGATTAGTTGGTGAGATTGAAAGCATTGATGTGGATATATTAGATACGTTATGCAGCCGCGGCTATATCCCGGTAATCTCATCTGTCGGATTGAGCAAAAAAGGCGAAAGCTTAAATTTAAATGCCGATCATGTGGCCTCTGGTGTCGCGCAGGCCATGAAAGCCTTAAAACTTATTTTCCTGACGGATGTCCAGGGCATCATGAAAAAAGGTAAATTGATTAACCACCTTGATTTGAAAGAGGCAAAAAAGCTTTTGGAACACCCAGATATCAAAGGCGGCATGTTACCAAAGCTGGAATGCTCGATCGAGGCTATCAAAGGAAATGTTGGCAATGTTCATATCATCAACGGCAATATTGAGCATGCGGTTCTTCTGGAAGTTTTTACCGATGTGGGCATCGGAACCATGCTGTCAAAAAAACCATTGGATGAGGACATTTAAGTGACGCGGCATTTTCTGACGCTTCGGGATATATCTGCTGAAGAAATTAATCGGTTATTAACACTTGCCATCGACCTCAAAGCCAAACAGAAAAAAGGGGTTTCTCAAAGGTTTCTGGACGGTAAATCAGTTGGATTGATTTTTGAAAAACCCTCCAATCGTACCCGTGTGTCTTTTGAAGTCGGTGTAACCCAATTAGGCGGCCATCCGATTACTATACAAGGATCCGAAATCAAGATGGGGGAGCGTGAGACTGTTGCCGATGTGGCGCGGACGATGTCGCGTTATGTGGATGCTGTAGCGATTCGTGCATTTTCACATGAGACTGTCGCTGAGTTTGCCGCATTTTCAAGTGTGCCGGTGATTAACGGATTAACGGACTTATACCATCCATGCCAGGCATTAGCGGATGTCTTAACAATAAAAGAAAAACTGGGTGCTTTATCCGGGTTACGGATTTGTTATATCGGAGACGGAAACAACGTCTGCCGATCGCTTATTCTGGCGGGATCTTTACTCGGATTCACCGTGATCGTGTCGTGTCCTCATGGATATCGGCCTGAAGCGGAATTGCCATACGAATATGTCGAAGATCCGGTAGTTGCGGCGAAGTCAGCCGATGTGATCTACACCGATGTGTGGACATCCATGGGGCAGGAAGAAGAATCCGCTATTCGGAAACGAGATTTTGCGGCGTACACGGTCACCTCTACTATTATGGCAAATGCCAAACCAACCGTATTATTTATGCATTGTTTGCCTGCGCACCGTGGGGAAGAAGTGTCGGAAGAGGTATTTGAAAGCCCATCTTCAGTCGTATTTGATCAGGCTGAAAATCGGCTGCATGCCCAAAAAGCTGTTTTAGTAAATTTAATAGGGAAACAATAAATGTCTACACAAAAATCCGCGAAACTCTGGGGGGGCCGATTTAAGAAATCATTGGATGCGGATGCGGTTCGCTTGAGTTATTCCTATGATGTTGACAGCCGCTTGTATCGGTATGATATCCGGGTGAATCAGGCTCAGGCCAAAGCACTGTGGGAAGTGGGCATTTTAACGGAAAGCGAATTCGATCAACTTACAGAATGTCTTGAAGATATCTTGGTGCGCTTTGAAAATTCGGACTCGGATTTGTTTGCGGGAGATGAAGATATTCACTCGTGTATCGAACGTCTGGTTACCCAAAAAGTAGGGGATTTGGGTAAGAAACTACACACCGGAAAATCACGTAATGATCAGGTCATTTGTGATGTTCGTCTTTATCTGAAAGAAGAAATCGGACATATTTCGACGCTCCTTCGGGCATTAATGCATGCAATATGGACGCTTGCGAGTCAGAACCAAACTTTAATTATGCCCGGCCTTACCCATTTTCAAACCGCTCAACCCGTCTTAGTCGCCCATCATCTTCTTGCCTATTTTGAGCAATTTTCCAGAGACCATGACCGATTTTCGGACGTCTTAAAGCGTGTAGACATTTGTCCTCTCGGCTCGGGTGCGCTGGCCGGTAATAACTATGGATTGGACCGGAATGTCGTGGCCAAACTTTTAGGATTTTCCACCGTTTCGCAAAATAGCATGGATGCCGTAGGCGATCGAGATTTCCTTCTGGAGTTTTTATCGCATGTTTCAATTACAATGATGCATTTGAGCCGCTTTGCTGAAGAGATGGTGATCTGGAGTTCTCCTCTGATAGGGTTTATTGAGATCGGAGATGAATTTACGACCGGCAGCTCAATTATGCCACAGAAAAAAAATCCGGATATCGCTGAATTAATCCGAGGTAAATCCGGCCGTGTCTTAGGTAATCTCGTCTCACTTCACCATATTTTGAAAGCCCTTCCGATGACATACAACCGTGATTTGCAGGAAGATAAAGAAGGCTTATTCGATAGCATTGATACCGTATCGATCAGTTTGAAGTGTTTTGCTAAGATGCTGGGTTCGATCACTTTTAATTCTCAAGCCCTGACAGCAGCCGTTAAAAAAGGATATACCCTGGCAACTGAATTGGCCGACTATTTGGCCAAAAAAGGGGTTCCCTTCAGGCAAGCTCATGAAATCACAGGTCAGGTCGTCTTGTACGCTGTGGATCAGAAAAAACAATTGGAAGAGCTGACTCTCGGGGAATTAACGGTATTTTCAGATGCCATTGATCAGGATATTAACCAGATATTTAATTACGAGAAAAGCCTCGAACGAAAAGACGTTTTAGGCGGAACCGCGCCAAATCAGGTTCGCTATCAATTGCAAAAACTAAAGGAGCAGTATAAATGGTAGAGCAGACATTAATTTTTCTTAAACCGGATGCCGTTCGAAACCGTCTGACCGGCCGTATTATTTCCCGCTTCGAAGATCGGGGATTTAAAATCCGCGGTATGAGAATGCTGACTTTGACCTCGGAGCTTTCTGACAAGCATTATGCCGAACATATCGATAAACCTTTTTATCCCGGATTAAAAGACTATGTCATGTCAGGTCCGATTGTGGCCGTCGTTCTTGAAGCTGAGAATGCCGTTTCTGTTGTGCGGCGTATGGTAGGGGATACCGACGCAGGATTGGCTCAGCCGGGTACTATTCGTGGAGATTTTGCCCTTTTAAAATCCGAAAATGGCATTCATGCCTCAGACAGCCCGGAAAGCGCTCAGCGTGAAATCGCCAATTTTTTTGAATCGCTGGTATAAGTTTCTTCTCAAAACGTTTAAATTTGTTTAGTCAGGAGAGCCGATCATGATCTTTTCAATTAAAAAAGTGGATGTATTTAGTCAACAAACCGATGTTTTGGTAGCACCTGTATTTAAAAACGAAAGCCTTTTATCTTCCGATTTAAGAGTGCTGGATCGATTATTGGAAGGGAAGCTGTCGGAGCTTTTTGACGAAAAAACATTGACCGGAAAAGATAATGAAGTCGTGGTTATCCATGGATTTGGTGAATTAAAAGCCAAACGTCTTCTATTAGTCGGACTGGGCGAACGATCTGCTTTGACCTGTGAGAAATTACGTAAAGCAGCAGGTGAAATCGTGAGAAGAGCTAAAGGAGCAAAGGCAAAAAAAGTGGTCTGGTTATGGGATATCGGAACTCTTGATGCTGCAGATACTACGCAGGCCGTGGCCGAAGGCGCAGTCATGGGCGGATATACTTTTGACTGCTATAAAACCAAACCTGAAAAAAATGAAAAACCCACCAAGATTAAAGAAATAGTATTAGCGGTACCTGATTCAGAACATATTTCTGCCATGGAATCGGCAGTTATAACCGGCCTGGTCATTGGGGAATCGGTTAACATCGCACGTGATTTAGCCAATATGCCGCCGAACGACTTAACCCCATCAGCGTTTGTAGATCTGGCCAAAAAATATCTGGATGGACAAAAATCGATTATGATTGACGTTATTGATAAAAAGAAAGCAAAAGCTTTAGGAATGCACGCATTTTTAGGCGTAGGTCAGGGCACTGTCGAACCTTGTTATATGCTGGCGGTTTCCTATCATCCTATGAAAAATAAAAAGCCCATCGGGCTTGTGGGGAAAGGCGTCACATTTGATACCGGAGGTATTTCCATAAAGCCGTCAAAAGGAATGGAAGAAATGAAAGGCGATATGAGTGGAGCAGCAGCAGTTCTGGGTACGGTGATCGCCTTGTCAAAGCTTAAAGTTCAGACCAATGTCTTAGCTGTAATGCCTTTGAGTGAGAATATGCCCTCCGGTTCTGCACAGCGTCCCGGTGATATCGTCGCTGCAATGAATGGGAAAACGATTGAGATTACCAACACCGATGCGGAAGGTAGACTGATTTTGGCCGATGCGCTATGTTATGCCGTTACTAAGGGGTGCTCTCAGTTAGTCGATATTGCGACTCTGACAGGTGCATGTCTGGTTGCCTTAGGAGATCAGGCAGCGGCAATACTCGGGTCTGATCAGGGCATGATTGATACCTTTCTAAAGGTTGGGGAGCGGACCGGCGAGCGTTTATGGCAATTGCCACTTTATGAAGAATATTTTGACTATATTAAATCGGATTCTGCGGATATGGTGAATTCATCCGAAAACCGGCTGGCAGGCACCGCCGTAGGTGCAATATTCCTGAAGCAATTTGTCGGGGATACGCCGTGGGTGCACCTTGATATTGCCAGTATGATGCACTATTCCAAAGTATCCGGTTATACGGTCAAAGGGATGTCGGGTGTGGGGGTTCGGACCCTCGTTGGATATTGTCGCCAACAGTCTGGGCTTTAAACCGGGTTTTACCCTTATGCTCGAATTTGAGCATCGGAACACCGGGCAGATATTCTTCCTGAGAAACAGCCGTGATACGCCGTAACGCATACAAAATGACGCCAATTTTTTTTGCTTGCTCGGCAATAATCCGGCTTACCCAAACAAGTTTCGGGTCCAGATTGGCTTCCTGAGTGAGCTGTTGGGCGCCGAGAAGGATCGACGTGAGAGGTGAGTTAATCTCGTGATTGAGGGTAATGACGGTTTTAGTGACGGCGGCGAGTTTAAGCGTTTCTTCGATTTCTTTTACTTGTTGGGCAACCCGTTTTTCAAGAGTTTGGAGTAATTCTTTATTTTCCTGGTTGAGTTGTTGAAGGTGTTCAAACACCCGTACCCGTTCATACACGACCGTAATATGAGAGGCCAGTGTTTCGAGCAGCGTAATATCCTGTAGTGAATAGGCGTCCCCCGAATATTTTTTTTCTAGCGCCAGGAAGCAGAGTAGCTGGTTTTCCAAAATACCTGGAACAGCCAGTGAAATACGATTTTCTTTCAAATATTCTCTCAATGTACAATCGAATTCGGAGGATAGAATCACTTTCTTTTCGGAGAGTAAACGCGAAACCAATGGATCAGACTCATCCAACGTATCAGGCAGAGCGATAGACGAACCGACATTTTTGCCCGCAAGATAGAAATTCTGAGATACAAAATGAGATCTCCGGTCTTCGACATAAAGGACAAGCGGCATCTCTAGCTCTTTTCTAAACAAGTCTAATAGGACATCGAGAAGATCCGCCAGGCTGACGCAGCCCGTTAAGCGGTGAGAGACTTTTTTTAAGACTTCCTGATAGTTATACCGGCCTTTCAAAAAGAGACTATCTGAGCTGGTTTGAATAACATATCGCACTTTTTGAAACGTTAAGATGATAACTGACGTATATAAAATCTGGAATAATAAAAATAGTGCGTCTGATCTGCGGCTCGAAAATTGATGGAAAATATATACCGACGAAAAGCTGATAAAGATATAAAAAGCGGCTGTTGTGGCCAATGCGACACTTCGGCTGATCATGATGGGGATTTCTACAAGCCGGTGCCGTGTAATAGCGATAAATGTGGTAATGACTAAAAACGATGTGAATAGCGGACTGAATTGATCAAATTCCGTATATCCCACCATCGGCAAAATGATGCTTGCCGCAGCACATGAAAATCCTGACAAAATCGTGCCGGCTATAAAGTATTGAAGACGCATCGCATAAATTCCCCGGTGCAATCTAATCTGTGCCATGGCTACTCCAACGATACCGGCAACGTAAGAAAGGAAATAAACCGCAAATATAGGACACCCGATCCCATAAGCTGTAGTAGAAAATGTCGGCGCGCTTTGAACAATGGCAGGTGTAACCGAAAGCCCGATCATCCAGATAGGGGGAATCCAAATGAGTCCTAATATCCACCCATTGAGCCCGCTAAATTTTCTAGGATAAAAAAGTGCGAACATCAGAATGAATGGCGGAATAATACTTGCGATTACAAATGAAACTCTCGTCCAAAACAGGATATTGGTAGAATTGTGGACCAGATAGACGGACGCAATCCACGCGGCAATTCCAAGCGCACCCAGAAAAAAAGAAATGTTGGCGGGATTGGTTCTGTGTTTATAAAAAATAAGCCAACCAAGTAGACAATTGGCCGCGATTAAAAATAAATAGATATAGATCATAAGTTATATTAAAGGGCCATAGTGAAAAATGAATATATTGATACTATTATATCCTTTTTTTTCACAATTCGGATGGGTCATTTCATCGGTATAAAAAGGCCCGGTTTGCATCAAGAATGATCGATGTTTAAGGCGGACTTATAAAGGGTAATTAGTTAAGAGCGATATCTTGTATAAAAGGTGGGGTGGGAATGAATGTAATTAACTCAAGACAAGATTCTTCTCCGGATTTCTCAGATTTTTTAAGCAGGCGGTTTCTATCTCAAGGGAATGGTGCCCAACCGACAACACCTTTAGTGGCGATGGCGGAAAAAATCGCAGCCCTGGAATCAGAATTGGCGGGCTATAAAAAAATGAAAGACGATGTCGTGAAGCAGTTAATCGAAATCCGTGAGAATAACCATGACATGAAAAATTATATGACACCTTTAAAGATTTTCCTGCAAATGGTATCAAAGGAAATTACAGACACTAAACTTCTTAAATTTATTGAGTCTCTTCGCTACGATACGCTGCCCAAAATAGAAGAAGTATATTTGAGTGTAGATAACAATGCGGCTGAGTTGGGCCAGACATCTAAAGTTTATACGAGGGTTTTAAATTTATCGGAAGAGTTAACACGGTTTTTAGAACATATCGCCATTCAAAATCCAGGGATCACGATTGCCTCAGATATTCATTATACCGGGTTTATTCGAACCAGCACCCGGATTTTTTTTGATAAAGTATTGAAAAATTGCATCATTAATTCCGTTCAGGCAATCCGTGAAAAACATATTGCGAACGGCAATGTCATAGTGGAATTACATGATGTGACGAGCTATCGGAATCGCTATAACGATAAAGTTTGTTTCGATCAATTCGAAGAGTCCGATATTATGATCGTTTGCAGGGATAACGCTGGAGGTCTTCCTCAGCAACTGGAGCACCGATTTTTTGATATGGGATTTACGTATAATAAGCCGAGTGGGACAGGTGTGGGCACCGCTTCGGTCCGAACCTCGGTAGAGGAAAAGCTATTTGGCAAAATCGCACTTGAAAATAAAGAAGGTGCGGGCTTAGCCATTCATATGAAATTTTCAGGATCATTAGAAGATAAGAGCGCGTCATAAAGGAGAATCGGTATGTCTGTTGAAACGATTGTGGTCATTGAAGAGGGCACGGCTATTGCGGATATGTTAGAAAAGGAACTGATGAAACCGCATCAGATTTTAACTTTTTTGGAAGCGAATGAGGCAACTTACCAAGCCATACAGGCCCGATATGATGATTTAAAAGAGTATGTGGCGCTTATCATAGTCCAGGAGACGGAATTGTTGGACGGAATCGCGGTTTTTCGTCAACTCTCTCAGAGATTGTATTTCCCGAATGTACTGATTGTGACTAATGACCGGGATCTGGAACGCAGTATCGTTGCTATGAAGGAAGGCTGTGTTGATTACCTTATTGCACCTGGCATGGAGACACTCAAGGCTCATGTTGAAGATATCTGTAAAAAATCGATTCATAAGATATCGGATCACTATGACAAATTCGAAGTCCAAAACGAACTCGTATACAAACGAACTCTAACGCGTGAAGTAGAGCTTAAAACCTATATCGATGAAAACCGTGTGTTGACCCAGGAAGAACGCAGCGCTATTCGGTATGCCAGTGGTCCGGAAGTCGGCAAGACCTGGGAATCCGTTATTGATGACATCGAATTATCTTCAACCCGAAAACCGCATGTCCTAATTGTTGACGACGAAGAAATGCAGAGGGAAAGTCTGGCAGAATATTTATGCGATGACTATGAAACGGTAATGGTGGGCAGCTCAGAAGCCGCACTGGCCTATATGGCGGAGCATCCGATTGATGTGGCGCTATTGGATATTCGGATGGAAGGAATGCCCGGAGACGAATTGCTTAGGCAGATCCGGCAGATTTCACCGTTGATATCGGTTATTATGGTGACGGCTTATCCTGATACCGCTACGGCCGTTCAAACATTGGGAGATGGCGCGGTTGAATTTCTCAATAAGCAATCCTACACGGAAGAGGCTTTATTGGCGGCGGTGAAACGTGCTGCTGAAATGAAATATTATCGGGATCATTATATTTGTCAGGATTTGCTGTTCGAACGCCGGCTGAAATTGTGGAAAAAATATTACATGGGAGGGTGTCATAAAGCGCAGATCCTACTCAGGGATTTTTATGTGTTTTTTCCTGAATTTTGGGTTGAATCTGTTGATGAGCAACTTCCGATAAAGCCGGATTATGTTTTAGGTGACTTGGATGAATTCGTTGAAAAGATGAGAACGGTTTATGAAAAAGAAGAAGCCAGAGTAGAAGAAAAAGTGATGCAGGAGAATGCCCTTTAAATAATCGGTTTTTTTTATATCATAGGGCATCCGTATTTACGACGTACCCCGTTTTTTGCAGTAGCATAATAAAATATGAAATATTCTCCTCTCCGATACGATACTTACTGATGCGGATAGGATGGTAGGACTAATACCTTATGGATGCGCAATACCATATTACTGAAATATTATTTGAAAATAATCAGGTCAGCCTATGTAGAGGGATAATGTCGGGTGCTCCTTGCTTAATTAAGCGGCTTAAACCGCTGGAAGATTCCCGCAGAGAAGTGTCTCAGCTTGCGTACGAATACCGAATTTCTAAGTCGTTTGAATCGGACTACTGCTTGGATCCTGTTACAGTAGAGATGTTCGATCACACACCGGCCATTGTTTATTCCTATCATGAAGCGGATTTATTAAGTTGTTTAATGGATAAGCGGATATTTTCCGTGTCTGAAGTGCTGAGCCTCGGAATAGAAATCCTGAAAGCACTCACGGAAATTCACGGAAATTTTGTAACGCACCGTCTGCTCAGCCCTCATTCGATCTTTTGGAATGGGAATACCAAAAAAGTAAAGATAATTAATTTCGGATCTGCGGTTTCGTTTTTACAGGATTCGATTTCGTATAAAGCTGCATTATTGGCCGATGATCGGGATCGAGCTTATATCGCGCCTGAATGTTTAAAAGAAGGGTCGTCCTATGACTTTCGTGCTGACTTTTTTTCGCTGGGAATTCTTTTGTATGAATTATTTTTAGGGCATCCGCCGGATTATCATAGCGCTATGTCGTCTTTATATGACAGCAAGCCCACCATCCCCCGTGCCATATCGGACATCGTTCAAAAGTTATGCTCATTTAATATCCAGGATCGGTATAAAAGTGCGCAAGGCGCTT
The DNA here is from genome assembly GCA_945888995.1 of bacterium UBP8_UBA817. Lineage (GTDB taxonomy): Bacteria > Margulisbacteria > Marinamargulisbacteria > CAMDBA01 > CAMDBA01 > CAMDBA01. Next base: position 86,492 of record CAMDBA010000002.1, read on the forward strand.
TATATGATTTGGAAAAATGTGCGGAATTGCTTCAACCGACCGGTTCTATTGCCTATTTTTACCCGGGGCAGGAAGATGTGCCGACGTTTCTAATGTTTCCGGAAAATGTATACGGACGCGAAGCGGAAGATAAATTCTTAAGTTTGATCATTAAATCTATTTGTTATGGGCAGCCGAAATGTTGTCTGGTATCAGGGTATTCGGGGATCGGAAAAACGACGCTGATTATGCAGGCTTTGCAATCGGAAACCCTCCAATATTGCCATGCCTTGAAAGGAAAGGGCGAACAAACTGGAGAGCGTCGGCCATATGGGTTATTCAGACGTGCGTTTACTGAATTTGTATTTAAAATTTTACAAGCGGGTCAAACCTCCGTGTCCTATTGGCGAGATCATATCCTAAAAGCAGTCGGGGAACTTAATGGCCAGGTAATTGTGAATGTCATACCCGAGTTTGAATTTATTCTCGGATCACAGCCTGCTTTATATACCATCACCTCTCAAGAGGCTCAAAACCGTCTGGAGGAAACCTTTTGCTGTTTATTTCATGCGCTTTCAAATGTAGAGCATCCATGTCTTTTTTTTGCGGATGATTTGCATTGGGCGGATGAAGAGTCGTTACGCCTGTTAAGCGTGATCGTTAATCAAAGAATGCCCTATTTTGGCCTGATCGGCACCTATCGAAGTAATGAAATTTCGATGGATAACCCTCTTAATACTTGGCAAGATAACAGTCTGATTCCGATTGAGACGATCGTCCTGCTACCTCTGCATTTACATGATGTTAAATGCTATATGGAAGAATTATTAAATTGCACTTCCGATCAGATCGATGTCTTTTCATTTATGGTGTACGAAAAGACAAAAGGAAATCCGTTTTTTATGAAGCAGTTTTTGCGATCGCTATATGATCAGAAGCTGCTTTATTTTGATATCAAAACCCAGAGCTGGTTATGGGACCAATCCGCGATCAGTAAAATTACCGTATCGGAAAATGTGGCCGATATGCTAGAAGAACAGCTCAATTATCTTTCTGAACCAACCAAGTCGCTGCTTATGATGGCCGCTTGCTTAGGTACAATGTTTGATATCAAAACTTTAAGTAATATTTGCTACCGTCCTTTTATTCAATTATCGTCTGAAATATGGGAAGCCTGTCAGAAAGGCCTTCTTATTCCGCTCAACGACATTGATATTTTAGATATCGATATTCACCATGTCGATACGACAAAGTGGTATCGCTTTGCCCACGATAAGATACAAGGAGTGGCCTACTCGCTTATTCCAGCGGATGAAAAGCCGGAACTTCACCTTAAAATTGGCCGGAATTTGAAAAAATTCTATGTTGAAAATCAATCGGACGAATGCCTGTTTGCAGCCGTTTATAACCTAAATTTAGCGACCCATCTTATACCGGATGATCGGGAGAAATATGAGCTGGCCCGTCTTAATTTCATGGCCGGCGAAAAATCAAAAGAAGAGTTAGGATTTAAATCAGCCAAAGATTATTTTTTGACTGCCACGGGTCTTTTAAGGGCAACATATTGGAATACGGAGTTTGAATTCTTAATGTCGGTATGGCTTAATTATGCGGAGACATTAGCAGTGTGTAATGATTTTAAAGGGGCCGAGCGCACTTACCGAAAACTACTCGACTATGCCAAAGAGCCTCTCGATAAAGTGCGAATATATATCAAAATGGTAGTGCTCTATACGGCGTCTATCCAATATCCTCTGGCCATTGAAAGCGGATTAGACGGCTTGGCGTTACTGGGTTTGACGGTTCCCAAATATTGCAGGAAATGGCTTTTAATTGTCGAAGTATTAAAGTTTCAGATTTATCATAGGCGAACCGATGTTCATGAATTGATTCACCGGCCGATTTTTAAAGATAAGTCTTCGATCTTATTAATCGATATGATGAATGCGCTAGCGGTTCCGATATATTTTAGCAATCAAATCCTGGGCCAAATATTATTGTTACGGGTATTGAATTATTCATTGCGCCGGAATTGCGTCACAACGGCGTCATTTTTGTATCTTGCGGTAGGTATCGTGATCAATCATATTTTGCAGAAACCTTGGTGGGGCTATCAATTTGCAAATTTAGCGATTGATCTTAACGAAAAATATCATTTGGTCCAACAAAAATGCAAAACTCTTGAATTATTAGGCACGTTTTTTATGCATTGGGTAAAGCCTGCGTACGAAGCCTTGGAGGTTTTGGAACGTGCTTATTCAGCAGGTCTTGAAACGGGCGACTATTATTTTGCAGGTCTTGCTGCGTCTAATTTAATGGGAATCTCAATGATTTGCGGGATTCATCTGGAAACCATTTTAAAGATGGGCCACCGCGCGGATGAGGTGTTTGTGAAACAATCCTTGTCGGATGTGACTCGCAAGGTAGATTTACAAAAAGATCTGATTGAAGCCTTGATGACGAGTCAGGAAAAAACACTCGCGATTTTTTGTAATGGATATATTTTAAACGTAATAAACCGCACAGGGAATCAAACCGCGATGGCGTATTATTATTCACTTAAACAAATGATCTTTTATCTTTTTGATCATCCCGATGCTCTCGAAGCGGTGGATCATTCCCAGGAATATCATATTTATTCCGCAGGCTTATACTATTACCCTGAGCATCGTTTCTTTCAAACACTTATTTTAATTCGGCATTACCGAAAGGCCACATGGTTTAAGAAAGTCCAGTTTCTTAAAATTATTCGGCGTAATATCGCTCAGCTTCAACGGTGGGCAAAGCATTCACCTATTAATTTTCGGCATAAAGGGCTAATTTTGCAGGCTGAATTAATGAGGCTCCAAGACAAAAAAACAGAAGCTGAAGGATTTTATAAGCAAGCATTATCCGACTTTACTGGGGATTACTTTGCGCATAATAAAGCCATTGCCTCAGAATGCTATGGCCAGTTTTGTCTGGAAAATGGAAAGCTAGAGCAAGCTTCCCTATATATTAAGCAATCCAGATGTCTCTATTATCTCTGGGGTGCCACTGCCAAAGTCGAAGAAATGGACAAACGGTACCCCGGTTTTTTATAAGAATTAGTCTAGGAATGTTCGCCGGTTAAGACGAGTTCCGAAACGTGTGTTGAAACTTCTTTATTAGAATCCAATGTTAAAACCGTGTAGCGGTTAGACCAGACCGACCCTGTGATTTGAGCTGAAATATTAGGGAATTGGTTTCTCAGGAAGCTGGATGAAAGCGATTTTAAACCCTTTGTAAATTCATGGACACTTGATTTAGGATCGATGTCCAGAACCATTGTAATTTCAGTACCACTGACTTGCAGGTGATAAAGGGCATAAGTTAATTCTGAAATCGTTTCTTCAATTAATTTTTGAAGCGCATCTCTGACCGGCTCATCTGCCAAGATCGATTTTTCTGATTTTGTTTTCCAAGAGATTAAGTAGGTGCATTTATAAACGACTTCGTCTTTTTCATAAACGCCTGCAGGAACTGCGAATGAACTTGCCTGGAAGGTAGGTGTTCCGTTTTCCTGATGCAGCGCGTCATAGAAAATAAGATCCGGTTTGATACGCCCGAAAAACGCGGCTGCAATAAATTGCTTTTTTTCATCTTCGGTCAGGCTGAGCGTTTCAGCGAGTTTTTGACAAATTGGAAAAGTAGGCGGGGTATAGCCTAATTCGAGTTTTCGGATATAACCGTCAGATTTTTGTATAGCTTCGGCTAAGTCAACTTTATACAAATCTCTATCTAATCTAAATTTTCTTAGCAAATCGGCAAATGGAGGTGGCTTTATCATAATAATTTCCTTTTCATTAACGGGGTCTTTGATATTACTACTTCGACTCATGCCAGCACGACAGTAAATATTTACTACCATTTTTGGTATGGTTTTTCAACTAGGAAAAATAAACGCTTGACAAAACCCTCTCGGTTCGGTACTAATTAAATGCACTATATTTCAGAAGTGGAGGATGGCAGAGTGGGTAGGAAAAAAATGAAAAAAGAAGATCTCATTTTACGGGAGCTCATAAAAAAGTTATTGGTTGAGCATATCCGGGGCCGGGAAAAAGGCGTTTCCGACATTTCTTTTAGGATGCCGACGGAGCTACATTACTGTCGGGTAGGTGCTCGCGGATAATTTATAGGATAAACCGGTTTAGGTTGACGTCCTTGTCAATGGGGTGGGAGCAAAGTAAGTGCTGGCATAGTTGACGGGCATAGTAGGGCGCTACCATAAATCCTTTGGATCCAAATCCGTTTAATACGCCGATTTTGGGCCGATGTTTATGGAAGCCTACAATCGGATGGTTATCCCGGCTGATGGGTCTAACGCCGGCTTCTTGAACAAGAAGAGTCGACGGTGGAATCCATTCATCTAAAGAAGCATGTAGTTTTTCATAGCCAGTTCGACTCGGGGCCCAGTCGGCTGTATCCCAGTCATAAGTTGAACCGTATTTGAAAGCGCCGTCCCCAATCGGCAATAAAATATGGTCTCGGCAGAAAATATGGGTTTGAGGCAACGTTGTATTTTTGATGGTCCAGACTTCTCCTTTTGCATGTCGAAACCGGATGTTATCGAAGAATGGATTATGAATGATTTGAGAACCTTCGCAAAAAATCACGCGCCGTGCCCGGATATCTCTCCATTCGATGTGATCGGTTTCTTCTCTGAAGTCTGAGAATGAAAATTGATCGGAAATAAGGAGGTGCCGGTTTGAAAAATAATCAGTAAATGCGGTTAAAAGCGATTCCGATAGAATGCTGAAACTGGATGTGGTTTCAATGCCTTCTAAAGGTAAACGGAATCCGGGCATTATGCCGGTCGATCCAACAATGTAACGGTGAAAATCCGGGTCATCGCGACGCTTGGGCCATAGCGCTTCAGTGATAGGGTCCCGAATAAACCGGATAACGTTTTTACGGGTGATCAGCCGACGACAAAAAACCGTTTCGAGGCTTTCGTAGAATTGTTTTGCGAAGGGGATCAGCAGCTCTGCTTTCCAGGACAGAGTCAAGCGTTTTCCCGATAAAGGATCAACAATGCCACCGGCTATTTTGGACGAAGAAAATCGGTGCCGATTGTCAATAATGGCGAATTTAGCGGATGTCTGGGAAAGGTAATACCCTAACGTAGAGCCCGCTAGTCCTTGCCCGACAATCAAGACATCAAGCATCCAGCGTCGTTAATGAGTCCAGAGGCGGGAGTTCTACCGAGTCCAGGATAGGGGGCGATTCAGGCGTTGGAAGGTCTTGAACCGTGCGAAGTTTTCGCTCGATGGTCCGTGATTTTTGTGTGGCGGTTTCAATAGTATTGCTGGCTTCCTGGAGTTTTTTCTGAGTTTTATCCAAGAGGGTGCCGAATTTTGAAAACTCGGATTTGACTGTACTTAATAATCCCCAGACTTCCGAAGAGCGCTTTTCAATCGCAAGGGTGCGAAATCCCATTTGAAGGCTGTTCAGAATAGCCGTTAAGGTAGTCGGTCCTGCAATAATGACGCGATATTCTTTTTGGAGAGTATCGTGAAGGCCGGGCCGTCGTAAGACTTCGGCGTATAGCCCTTCGATTGGCAGGAATAGAATGCCAAAATCAGTTGTGTGCGGTGGATCGATATATTTATCCCGCATATTTTTAGCTTCGCCTTTGATTCGTTGTTCTAAAAACTTGGCGGCTTCTTCTGCCAGGATCGGATCGGCTAATTCCTGAGCATCTAAAAGCCTGATATAGGGGTCTTGAGGGAACTTGGCATCGATAGGTAGCCAAATAGGTTCTTCCGCATTTCCTTTGGTTCCTGGAAGTTTTATCGCATATTCAACCCGGTCGGCGCTGCCCGGTTTTGTTGCGACGTTCATTCCGTATTGATCCATCGTTAATAATTGTTCTAAGATTGCCCCTAACTGAATTTCGCCCCAGATGCCGCGGGTTTTGACATTTGTCAGGACTTTTTTTAGATCTCCGACACCGGTGGCCAGAACCTGCATTTCTCCTAATCCTTTATGAACGAGTTCAAGACGCTCGCTAACCAATTTAAATGAATCACCGAGACGTTTTTCCAAAGTAGCATGAAGCTTTTCATCAACTGTCACACGCATTTGTTCGAGTTTTTTATTATTGTCATCCTGAAGCCCGAGAATCCGTTTTTCGATGGTTTCTCGCATCATTTCCAGTTTCTTTTCGTTGGTTTGCGTGAGGGTATCGAGTTTTTGGGACACGATATCCAGCTGGTTTTTTTGAACGGTCGAAATGTCTTTCATCCAGTTTGCTAATGATTGATTAAACGTGGTTAAGCTAGTGGCCAATTCTTGTCTGGAAGACTTAAAAGAGACTTGAGATTCTTCCCGTGCTTTAGTCAGTTCGTCACCTAGAATTTTTTCAACACGCTCCAATTGTTTTTCGAAAATCGCTAACTTAGTCTCAACGGCAGCTTGTGTGCTATGAGCGGTATTGCTTCTGAAAATAAGGACGGATATGAGGCCTGCAAGTAAGCAAGTTTGTGTGATCACCATGATCCAAATAGGCATATTAAACTCCTTGTTTATCCCTCATGAATGGACGGTCAAATAATAGCGGACATTATATCAGATTTTTAGATTTGAGCAGGATAGTGAACAATAATGGCCAGTAGTCTTTCAGAGCTATCTTTTTTTTGCGATAATAAGATCATGTTAAAACTGATGTTGCATGTTGGATGGATAAAATATCGCGCGTTACCAATGGGTTGGAAGTTGTTTGCTCTTATTGCAGGCATCGGCGTTGTATATGGAATTGCTGAGATGTTTAACCTGGGGCATTGGGTGTTAGCCGGGATTCTGGCCGGTGTCGCAGTGATGAATCTGCTCACCTATCGTAACGTCCGCCAAATCGATGCTTCACAAAAAGAAAGCCTCTCAAGATCGCCTTCTGGTGGGCTGCGTCCCGACCAACTCGATTGTGCATTGGTCGTCGATCCGTCTGTGATGAGCCAAAGTATTTACCTGATTCCTCTAGCCAATGACGAGTCTTATCATCTTCCCGGCGCGCAGTCCAAATTGCCCGCGGATTTAAAAGATGTAATCGGATATATGAAAAAGACCGGCTATCAAGTCCGTTTATTACGTTCTTATAATATGGCTTCGATGGCAAATCGGGGACAAGATCCGTTTTTTGATATTAAACCCGGAGAAAACCCGGCTTCCGGCTTAATGATCCCGCCGCAGTTTTTGAGCTTTAATTAATCGGATATAAAAAAGGAGATGCTAGCTTTGCATCTCCTTTTTTTGACATTAATAAAACCGGTGATGGGGGAAAAGTTAATCCCGGCTTCGTAATTTTGCCAGAAGGCGTAAAATCTCGATGTAGAGCCAAACTAAAGTAACCATCAGACCAAAGGCGGCATACCATTCCATATACTTGGGAGCGCCACTTTTCGCACCGTTCTCAATGAAGTCGAAATCTAACACAAGGTTAAGCGCTGCTATGACGACAATGACAAGACTAATTCCGATACTCAGCGGACTATTATCGGTGAAAAGACTGACACCAAAAAAGCTGAGAACAAATGAAACGAGGTAAAAAACGGCAATTCCACCGGTGGCAGCAAAAATACCCAGTTTGAAATTTTCGGTTACTTTGATCATTTCGGATTTATAAGCGCCCAACAGGCAAAATAGGGTGCCGAAGGTCAGGCCTACCGCTTGAATCACAATTCCCGGAAATTGGGCCTCCAACATTGAAGAAAAGCCGCCGAGAAGCAATCCTTGTGCTGCTGCATATAACGGGGCGGTCACAGGCGCCCATTCTTTTTTCAATACGGTTGCGATACCAAGACCGATACCGCCGATAACGCCGACCATTGTCAGAGCGGCAACAAGTCCGGTGTTTTGGGCAATGTATTGAAACCATGTGATAGAGGCTGTAATTAAAAGGGTAAGCAGCAATAAAAATGTCTTATTTACAGTTCCTTGAACGGTCATTGTGCCCGTTTTGATTCCGGCACTGAGGCGGGCTTGTGAAAAAATGCCCTCATTTAAAGCGGGGTTAGCAGTACGCATCATATAGAAATCCTCCTGATTGATAAAACAAGTTGTTTAAATTATACGTCTTTCCTGAAAAGGACAAAAGGGGCGACTAAAAATAAAGGAGAAATTAATCTTCGTCGCCTAGGGCTTTGTATTCTTTTTCCGTAATGATGTCTTTATTAGAGCTCAGTCTATCTAAAAAAACTTTGCCTAGTAAGTGATCATATTCATGCTGGAAGACCCGGGCGATAAAATCCTCAGCTTCTGCACAAATCCGTTCTCCGGTGATATCGGTAAATTCAATTCTAATCACATCGGATCTCGGGACATAGCCACGGATACCGGGAATACTCAGACAGCCTTCCCAGTCTTTCACGGTTCTTTTGGAGTAATACGTGATTTTGGGATTAAATATAAAGATAGGCTCATCGTCGGGACAAACAATAAAAATCTGTAAGAGCTCGCCCACTTGAGGTGCGGCTAAGCCAACCCCGTTGGCAAATTCAAGTGTCGCGAGCATATTCTCGCAAAGGACTTTGATGTGAGGTGCGAAAATATCGGAAACAGGTTTGGCTTTTTTTCTTAAAATCGGCTGACCTAATTCAACCATTTCCAATACTTTACCCATAATACGTCATACTCCTTTTTAATTTTGGCCAAAAATTTGCCTAACCTCTTATACGGTTGGGCAAACTATACTATAATATTCCGTTAAATTTAGTCAAAAAAGGAGGCGTTGATAAGATGACTCAGTGGATCAAAATTTTCGATACCACACTTCGAGACGGGGAACAGTCCCCCGGTTGCTCGATGAACAAAGAGGAAAAGCTGGAGGTGGCTTATCAGCTAGAACGCCTCAATGTAGATATCATAGAAGCCGGGTTCGCGATTAGTTCAAAAGGCGATTTCGAATCGATTGAGTTAATATCGGAACGATTGAAAAAGCCGGTTATTTGTAGTCTTTCACGTGCGAGAAAAGAAGATATCGAGCTTTCTGCCCGCGCAATTCAAAAAGCCAAGTTCGGACGTATCCATATTTTTTTGGCAACCTCTCCTCTACATATGGAATACAAACTCAAAAAGACACCGGAACAGGTGCTGGAAACCGCTGTTGAATCGGTTAAATATGCCAAGTCATTGATGGAAGATATCGAGTTTTCCTGCGAAGATGCCGGGCGCTCGGATCCGGGGTTTTTGGTTAAGGTCTTGTCAGAGGTGATTAAAGCCGGGGCGACCACGGTCAATATTCCAGACACAGTCGGCTATCTGATGCCTGCGGAATATGGAGATCTTATTCGGTATCTTTCTCAAAATGTTCCGGGAATTGAAAACGTGATTATGTCGGTTCATTGCCATAACGACCTCGGGCTGGCAACGGCTAATTCTTTAGCGGGCGTATTAAACGGCGCAAGTCAGATTGAATGTACGGTGAACGGAATCGGGGAGAGAGCCGGTAATACCGCATTGGAAGAAGTGGTTATGGCCTTGAAAGTCAGACCGGACATCTATGGAGATCGTGGTACCAAGATCAATACTAAAGAAATTTCTAAAACTTCTCGGCTTGTTTCCAATATCACCGGCTCCGTCATTCAGCCGAACAAGGCCATTGTCGGTGCGAATGCGTTTGCCCATGAGTCCGGCATTCATCAGGACGGTATTTTAAAACAGCGCCGGACGTATGAAATTATGGACGCCGAAGACGTCGGATTGGTCGAAGGGAAATTGGTTTTAGGAAAACATTCCGGGCGCCATGCCTTCGCCGATAAGCTTCAGGAAATCGGCTTTATCTTAACCAAAGAAGAAATCGAAAAAGCATTTGAGCGCTTCAAGGCCTTGTGCGATCAGAAAAAAGAAATCTCCGATAAAGACATCGAATCGATTGTGGCCGATGAAGTATATCAAGCGCCTGAAATTTATAAGCTGCAATACGTTCAGGTCATCGGGGGCAATACCATTCGCCCAACAGCGTCTATTCAGCTGCTCAAAGGCGACACATTAATTGAAGGCGCAGGCCTTGGTGCCGGACCGGTGGATGCGATTTATTGTACGATCGATAAATTAATCGGGGAGCCCATTACCCTCGTGGATTTCTCGATTCACTCGGTTACAGGCGGGACAGATGCCTTAGGCGAAGTGACGGTCAGGATTCGAGATAAAGCGCAGATTTTTATAGGACGGGGTTCGTCGCTGGATGTATTGGTTGCCTCGGCTAAGGCTTATATTGCGGCCATTAACCGGATGCTTCATTTCAGGGCGGCATCTTCAGACCGCATCAAACCGACGTTATAAGAATTAAGGTTGTTTGAACAACGTCGGAAACAGAGGCTTGGGAGAAGCATACATTAGCATGCTCTCCCAAGATTTCCGGTTGAGCTGAGAATAAGTAGTGCGGTTTAGCGGATAAAATGGGATGAATCCACCTCTCGCTACCGTATAGGTGCCCCGTTTTTGTCCGACCAATATCCATGCTTCCTGAACAGGCCCTGTTGCGCCTTGCAATAGAGCGTAGGGGGACTTATAAAGTGTCGCGATAGTCGTAGTCGGTCGATTTAAATAACCGGTTTTAGACGCAGATTCCAAAAAAAGTGCCATGTGATCTTGTTCATCGTGCGTCATCATGGTGCCTTCGAGTTCTTTTTTAGAAACCGACTCAAGATATCTGGCATAGGCATATAATTCCTGGAGACGCCAGTTGACCGGAAGATTTAGAATGTAGCGATCTTTAAGGCCTTGGCGAAAACTCATGACAATATCGGCTAAACGGGCATAAGCCAACGGCTGAGGTTCAACATAAAATGTTGCGCCCTGGAATGTCAGAGGGGTATGCACTGTAACCGAGTCTGCAGAAAGACTGTCGGACAAAAGAGGGATCATACCGGAAAAGAACGTATTAAGTTTAAGTTGGCCCCAAGCATGGCTCTGCATAAAAGGGGGGTAGGCTGCATTTTTTGGAGATCCGAGTGTCTTTAATGCATAGGCCCATCCTAGATCTAGCTGCTGTGTCCATGTCGTTGACGGGAGCTGTGAGACAAGTGAGTGAAGCCGGGTCTGTATTTGCTTATAATGAGGAAAAGAAGGTGCGGTAGGGGATGTGTACGTGCCCAGCACAGCCGATAAGTCGGTTATCGAGGGTGAGAGCCGTCTTTGACCTGCTGAATTCTTGCTGACATTCGGGAAAACTAATTTGTCCAATAGGGCCTGACTGACAGAGTAATCAGGAGAAATAAATCGGAAATATCGGTTTTTCCGGACGCCATTATTCGAAAAGCCGAATAATGAGTCAGATTTATAAGACAAAAGGCCTTTTTGAAATGCTTTGAATTTCTCGGCGTCTTCGGTTAGTTTTTGGAGTGTAAGCTCATTTTGATAAAGAAAATCGGCCATGCCTTTTATTTGGTAATAGGTGGGGTCGTATGTTCTTCCTTTAATAAATTGCCAAGGTTCGGCAACTTGACGCCAGTAGGTTTGAACGGCCGGTTTTTTGAGTGCCATCGCCATCAATAATATAGAGCGTACTTCATCTTCCTGGGTGCTTCGGAAACGGATTTGGGAGTACCAGGTCATGGCCCGGTAATATTGTCTCAGGCCGGCTGAAGCTGCGTAAGATTCCGGGATTTGATAGAGAGTGTAATTTTGCTTGGGGTAGGGAAGAGAGGGTTTTTGCCGGGTTAATCGTTGCAGTGCGTTTTGTCTCGGACGGATGCCCATGACGGGTGATTTCGCTATACCCTTTGCGGATTGGATAAGATGAAGCTCATATTGGACTTCTTTACGAACAATTTGAGGAATTGGAACCGTGGGGTCTAAGAGTTGTGTGGCGACCGAAAAGAATGCGACGTTGCGTTTTGCCGCACTCTTGTAGGGGGTGTCTTTTAGATCGTAATAATATTCCAGAGATGAAAATAACATCGCAACACTTAAACTTTTAAGCTTAGGAATTAATAAATCGGTTGAGAAGTCCCGAATAATATCGTTCATCATTTGGCCATAAAGGTGAAAGATAAAATCCGTACTGATAAAAGAAGGGGTAGATTGAGATCGGCTAGCGGAAAAAAACTCATGATAGGTCGAATAAGAAGTGGGCCGTATGATAAATCCTTGTGCTAGGAGTGCCTTTTTTTCATCGCGAGACAAAGGCAGCTTTGATAGGGCCTTTCTGGCGTCATTTGTATAGTGGGGTGCGGCATAAAGATCTAGCGGATCCGGCCTAGAAGGCATCCAGTCACTGAATGCAGGTACGGCATAGGTTTTAAAGGGAAGAACCGGCCGTGATATCGTCGTCTTTGCTTTATATAGAAAGAAGCCCCCCGTTAAACTAATCGCTAAGAGTGCCAGACAGGTAAGAAGAAGAGGTTTTTTTTTCATGTATGTGACTCCGGGTTTGCTATTAAGTAAGAAATAAAAAACGACTATAAATAGCCGGATAGGCGACCTAGTGTATCACGAGATTTCAAAAAAGTGAGAGGAGTGAATTGACATAAAAGAAGAGTATTCAGTACTATAAACAATTCTTATTGGCTTGAGGCGGCGTAGCTCAGGTGGTTAGAGCACACGGTTCATACCCGTGGTGTCACTGGTTCGACTCCAGTCGCCGCTACCATATTATTGTTTATCACGTAATTTTGATAAGAAAGAGGTCATTATGAAAACCTGGTTCAAACTCCTGGCACCGTGTGTGGTCGCACTGGGGCTTTTAGTCACATTTATCGGATTAAAACTGTTGCCGGATATTTTGTGGTTTGATTCTTTCGGATTAAAAACAGTCTGGCTCACGACTTTCTCAACGCGACTAGCTGTGTTTTTTGCTTTTTTTGGCATTGCGCTTCTCGTGCTTTGGACAAACCTCAAGCTTACCCATCGGTTTTCTTCTGAGCCGGTCAATCTCAAAACACTCAGTTTTAAACCGCCCTTTGATTTCCTAAATGAACTGATTGCCCGGTATGCTGAAATGGATGCGCTGAAAAGAGGCCTCACGTTTCCGGCAAAAATTTACCGGTTTTTATTCTATGTCGGTATGTTTGTCTTAGCCTTATTTTTTGGATTTTCAGCAGCAGACCGATGGATGAAAATCGCATTGTTTATTAAGAAAACGCCATTTAATTTAGCCGATCCGGTTTTTAATAAAGATATTGCGTTTTATGTGTTTTCTCTTCCGTTTTGGCAATTTTTACAAGGATGGCTTTTTGCGCTATTGGGTATTGCCCTTGTGACCAGCATTTGGATTTATTTTTCTAAGCGGGTTGTATTCCTGATTTTTAGTTCTCAAACGCCTTCAAAAGGATTAAAAGCGCATCTTTTTATTTTATTAGGCGGTATTTGTTTATTACTTGGGTTCGGGGCATGGATGAATATGTTCGAACTATTGACTACAAAACATGGCGTAGTATTCGGAATCGGGTTTACCGATGCGCATATTAGGCTTCTCGCCGCCAAAATCACAGCGGTTCTGCTTTTTGTGCAAGCACTGATATTTTTTATCTGCGCGTTTAGACGAAATATTCTTCTACCGGTTTATACGTTAGGGTTTTTATTGGCAGTCTCAGTAGTTTTTAATCTTGTATTACCAGCCGCTATTCAAAAATACGTTGTGGAACCTAATGAATATGAACGGGAAAAACCGTATATCTTAAATAATATTTTATTTACCCGAATTGGATTTAATCTCAATTCCATTCAGGAAGTCTCATTTCCGGCAAAACAAAATCTGACTGCACAAGATATTCAGGACAATAAAAACACCATTCAAAACGTAAGATTGTGGGATCCGGATCCATTGAAGCGGACCTTTTCGCAGCTTCAGGAAATCCGCCTGTATTATGAATTTAATAATATCGACATTGATCGCTATAAAGTAAACGGTAATATCCGTCAGGTAATGCTATCACCTCGCGAATTAAATACGTCTCAATTATCAACGCAAGCGCAGACATGGGTGAACCAGCATCTCGTCTATACACACGGTTACGGCCTATGTATGTCGCCGGTAAATGAGGTAACAACCGAAGGGTTGCCGAATTTCTATATTAAAGATCTTCCGCCAAAATCGATTCATGGCCTCAATATTACTAGACCCGAGATTTATTTCGGTGAAGACACGATGAACTATATTATAGTGAATACCAAGCAGCAGGAATTCGACTATCCAAAAAATGAAACGAATGTCTATGCCAGCTATAAAGGAAAAGGCGGCGTTACCTTAAATACATTCTGGAAAAAAGCCTTGTATGCGCTTCATTTTTCAGAGCTGAATATCTTTATCAGTTCATTAATTACCCCTGAGAGCCGTGTAGTGTATGACCGTGACATTAAGACCATTGCCCAAAAAGTCGCGCCGTTTCTCTCGTTTGATTCGGATCCATACCTGGTGCTAACACCGGAAGGGCGGATGGTCTGGATGTTAGATGCCTATACCTACTCGCAAAAATTTCCTTACTCCGAATCGACGCAATTTGGCGTTAATTATATCAGGAATTCAGTCAAAGCCACGATCGATGCCTATGATGGCGAAGTGCATTTTTATGTCGTAGACCAACAGGACCCATTGATTGCATCGTATTCTAAGCTATATCCCGATCTTTTTGAGCCGTTCAGCAATATGCCGAAGGGGTTGCAAGAACATATTCGATACCCTCAGGATTTATTTGGGATTCAATCAGCTATTTACGCAACCTATCATATGAACGACACCCAGGTCTTTTATAACCGGGAAGATGTCTGGAGTATTCCGAAAGATACGTTCTCCGATAAAGACTCGTTGATGGAGCCTTATTACATCGTCACCAAGATTCCCGGCGAACAGGACGAATCCCTCATCTTAATGTTGCCCTTCACGCCGACTAATAAAAGCAACATGATCGCTTGGTTAAGTGCGAATTGTGACTTGGATCAATACGGCAAGCTTAAGGTATTTAATTTCCCTAAAGATAAAACAATCTATGGTCCGTCTCAGATCGAGGCCCGAATCGACCAGGATACGGAAATTTCTCAAAAATTGACACTGTGGGGGCAAGCGGGTTCCCGGGTTATCCGTGGCAATCTAATGGTGATTCCGATGGAGGAATCATTGCTGTACCTGGAGCCGATTTATCTTCAAGCCACGCAAGGCCGCTTGCCGGAATTCAAACGGGTTATTTTGGCGTATCAGGATTCGATTGAAATGCAAGAAACTCTGGATAATGCGATTTCGGCAATTTTCGGTCAGAAGCGAACCATCGAAAAGTCCCCTGTTTCAACAGGGCCGGCACCTGTTCGATCTAATGTTATCGAATCGCTTGCAAACGAGTTTCGCGCGTTTAAAGAAGCTGCAAAAACGGGTGATTGGGCCGTATTCGGTGAAAAGCTTAAAGCCGTCGAATCTAAAATCCGACAATTATCAGAACAATAGGAGTGAATTAAATGCCGACATATGATTATCGATGCGATAATTGTAAAAAAGAATTTG
Organism: bacterium UBP8_UBA817; assembly: GCA_945888995.1. Classification (GTDB taxonomy): domain Bacteria; phylum Margulisbacteria; class Marinamargulisbacteria; order CAMDBA01; family CAMDBA01; genus CAMDBA01. The sequence goes on from CAMDBA010000002.1 coordinate 101,919, forward strand.
AAGTATTTCAGAGCATGTTGGAAGATCCCTTAGCCATTTGCAGTGATTGCCAAGGCACTGTTCGCAGATTGATCAGCCGAAATGTAGGAATTGCATTTAAAGGATCCGGATTTTATGTGACGGATAGCAAGTCACAGAGCAGTTCTTTGTCTTCATCAGCCGCGCCGTCATCCTAGGCTCGGCAGAGGGCAAAGTTGCTATATACGAGGATTTAATCTCATAAAAAAACGAGGCTTCGCCAGGCGATGCCGCTTGATTCAAGGGGGTCCCTGCATTTTAATTGAGGCATAATTTGACCTCATAAGAGCCCACTAAACAGGCAAGGTTAAATTGGATTAAAGTCGATTCCTGTACGCTGGATTCAGTCGTGCTTTGAATAATTAATTTTTCTTTTTCGGTCATTGTAGGCTCCTTTATTGATAGAGTGTTCTATTTAGGAATATGCCCACAACGATATCTCTTGAAACATCTATTTTTAATCATTTTTAAAAGAGAGAAATAACCACTATTATTTGGTGATCTCTAATTCTTTTCCTTTGATTTCGTCAAAAAAGTCACCTTCCCGAAAGACCATCTGACCGTTTACGAAGCTCATCACTGGCCAGCCTTGTAACGTGCTGTCCGCAAATACGCTCCATTTTGCCCTCGTATGTAAGTCGTTATTGATAATTTTCTTTTTAGCCTTCAAATCTACCAGTACCAAATCTGCGTCATAGCCGACATCCAGATGGCCTTTTCCCCGAATACCAAAAATATCGGCCGGTTTTTCACACATCCATCTGACGATATCGGTTAACCGGCATCGTTTCTGGGTATATTGTGTGAGCATTAATGGCAGAGAGAGTTCGACAATCGGCATCCCGGAATGCGCTTTTGAATACGGTTGAAGCTTTTCTTCCAAGGTATGTGGCGCATGATCGGTTGCAATAAAGTCAATAATTCCGAGCTGCAACGCCCGCCAGAGCGCGTCTCTGTGACGACTGCTGCGGATCGGTGGATTGATTTTAGCTAGTGTGCCCCAGGCATCGTATACACCCGGAGAAGATAATAACAGATGTTGTGGAGTCGCTTCACACGTAATTAACCCCTCTTGTTTATGATCGGCCAGATACAGTGTTTCTTCTTCTGTGGTGAGGTGGCAGATATGGAGTCGTTTGCGGTATTTTTCGGCCAATGCGACGGCCTGGCGCGTGGCTTTGATGGCGGCTTCGGGATTACGGATGCGTTGATGATCGGAAGGATCGGTTGTGCCTTCGTATTTCTTTTTTTGGGCGGCGATCAGGTCTTCGTCTTCCGCATGAACGGCGATGAGCTTATTGGTATGGGCGAATAACCGGTCCAGATCTTCGGCTTTGTTAACTAAAAGCGATCCCGTTGACGAGCCCATAAAGACTTTAATGCCAGGCACATTTTCAGTTTTTAATAATTCATCTAAATTTTCCGGTGTTGCCCCGATAAAAAAATTATAATTAATCAGCGATTTTTGAGCTGCGAGGGCTTTTTTGTCGGCAATGGCTTGACGCGTGGTGGCTGCCGGTATGGTGTTAGGCATATCAAAAAAACTAGTCACGCCACCTGATGCTGCTGCACGGCTCCCGGACTCCAGATCTTCTTTAGCCGTCAGGCCGGGGTCCCTAAAATGAACATGCGTATCAATAACGCCGGGCATAAGGGTTAGGCCGCTTTCCTGAATAATGAGTGCTGCAGGTCTTTGTAGAAACGGTTCGATGGCCTTTATTTTGCCGTTCTCAATAAACACATCGCCGGTCCTGATTTCAGCGCCGGTCACAATCTCGACATTTTTAATTAAGATGGAGTCTATCATTCTTGTCCTTTCAAGATTGCAATGGGCTGACCATAGCGGATGTGTTGTTTCCGCGCTAAATCAGGTAGCCAGGAAACAGTGTCTTTTTCGGCAATCAAAATCACGGTCGATCCCAGGTGGAAGGTGCCCAGCCAATCCCCTTTATTAAATGATGCGGGGATATCATAATGGCGTCCGACGAGTTTTCGAGGGGTAGGGTAGCTCTTTAGGGTCGGGTCATATTGGACGGAAATCGCCCCGACGTTAATGGCTCCGACTTTGACGCAAGCCAGCGTAGTCGCAGGGTGAGATATGATTGAAATAAGCCGTTCATTCTGGACATACAACGCGTCCTGCTCACTGATATAAGGTTCCCGAACGGGATATAACGCACCGGGAACCAGATACGCATCGGTCACCTTGCCTGCAATCGGCGCAAAAATTCGATGGCAATCCTTCGGCGATAGATAAAACGTCATGAAAGAACCGCCTTCAAACCGATCGGAAATCGGGAACGGAATAAATTTTTTCAAAGGATACTCGCGTCCTTTTGCCTGAAGAAGTTGTCCTTCATGAATAGTTCCGAATTCCAGAATCTGACCATCCACGGGGGACGTGATATGAGCGGGGTTCGGATCAACCGGCCGACATGCCTCATTAAGGCCCCGGGCAAAAAAAGCATTTAAACTCGGATAATGATCAAGTGGTTTTTCGACTTCGCTTAAATGAATTCCAAGCACGGACGCGGCTTTTTTAAAAAACGGGACCCGCAGTGGGAATGGAATCGGAATAGCAGCTATTTTGCCAGTAAGACAACTGAGATATCCTGGCAAGGGTGTATTGAAAACGGTCATGATAAAGTCTTTCTTCCTAAAGGTTCTTCGTTGGTTAAGCAGTGAAGCGTGCCGAATCCCCACACGAGATCGACGGCGTGAATCCCGACGACGACTCTGTCGGGAAATAAATTGGCTAAAATGCCTAAGGCGATGCGGTCTTTCGGATCATTAAAGGTTGGCACAATCACCGAATGGTTAGAGATATAAAAGTTCGCATAACTCGCCGGTAACCGAATCCCGTCGAAATACAATGGGTTTGGCATAGGTAATCCAACGACTTGAAGCGGATTCCCATTGGCAAGTTTACGGTTTTGAAGCCGTTCTTTGTTCTCGGCCAGAAGGGCGTAATTGTCGTCATTGGGATTGCCTTCCTGACACAACACGACCGTATCGGAATTAACAAACCGGCAAAGGTCATCCACGTGCCCATGCGTATCATCTCCGACGATGCCTTTTCCCAGCCAAATAATGTCGGAGACATCAAAACTTGAAGAGAGCGTTTCTTCTATCTGAGTTTGGGTAAGGTGAGGATTTCGGACCTGAATCTTAGTGTCTAATAAGCATTCTTCCGTACTCAAAAGTGTCCCTTGTCCATTTACATCAATTGCGCCGCCTTCTAATACAAATGGGTGATGAGCCGGCGTGATCAGCGGATAGCCGTATGCGGCTGCGACCTGAGAAGAAATGCGGTTATCCAGGTCCCAATTATCATATTTAGCCCAGGCATTGAACTGAAAATCAACAATGGCCACGCCATTTTTCTTATCGGGATCGCCATTCTCGACAAAGATCGGACCCAGATCCCTGGTCCATCCTCGGTCGGTATCCATCAAGACCCATTCAACTCTGGCCGGATCAATTCCGGCTTTGGCCAGAACCCGCTTGGCTTTGGTTGAATGAGCCTCTGATTTGACGATGATTTTGACGACTTCGCCCGGACAGATATGCCGCACCATTTCTCCGAATACCCAATCAATCGGTGTGAATTTCCCCGGCCAATCGTGACGGTTATGGGGCCACGAAAGCCAGGTGGCCTGATGAATTTCCCATTCCGCAGCACGTCTATAGCGGCTCATTTCACATCCAGATAGCGCTGGGTGATCGGTGCATAACTATCGATTCGGCGGTCCCGTAAAAACGGCCAGTTCCGTCGAATGGTTTCTAACTCCCGGGTATCAATTTCCCCGATTAAAATTTCTTCTTCACTATGAGTGGCATCGCAGAGAATGCGGCCTTGCGGATCGGATAAAAACGATTTTCCCCAGAATTCTATTCCGGCATCGGAGTCCGGTGATTTTTCAAATCCGGTTCTATTAATCGCCGCGATATAAACGCCGTTTGCAATCGCATGTCCGCGTTGAACAGTTTGCCAGGCTTCGTATTGCCGTTGGCCGAATTCTTCTTTTTCGGCGGGATGCCAGCCGATCGCGGTAGGGTAGACAATTACATCCGCACCCATCATGGCTGTTAGGCGGGCGGCTTCCGGATACCATTGATCCCAACAGACCAAAACTCCGATCCGGCCGAATGCCGTGGTGAACACTTTGTACCCCAGATCACCCGGCGTAAAATAAAATTTTTCATAATATCCCGGATCGTCCGGAATGTGCATTTTTCGATATGTCCCAATCAGCGAGCCGTCTGCATCGATTACGGCTGCCGTATTATGATAAAGTCCGGCAGCCCTTCGCTCAAAAAGCGAGGCCACGATCACTACGCCTAATTCCTTCGCCACTGCACAAAGCTGCTCGGTTGAAGGTCCGGGAATGGCTTCCGCCCAGTCAAAAATATGGATGCTCTCTGTCTGGCAGAAATAAACGCTTCTAAAAAGTTCGGGAAGACAAATAATATCTGCGCCTTTTGCGGCAGCGGAGCGGATCATTTGAATAGCTTTAGCCATATTCTCGGAAATATTAGGGGAGATACGGAATTGCAATAATGCAATTTTAGAAGAAGGTAGGGTCATGGAATGTCCTTAAATGGGTGGGTTTATATGCTATAGTACTCCCATCAAGATACCGTAGTTTAAAAAAAAAATGAATAAATCCGAACTTAAAAAAACCTATTTGGATCTTCGGGCAACCTGGGTCCGCGCTGCGATCGGCTTATCGAAAGCCATCTGGGATCCGACAAAATATCTTTCCCAATATTTTTTTGTCATAGGCGTCGACTGTCCGCTTAAGTGCAGCTTTTGCGCATTATGGCAGCCGTCTAAAAAACGTCGTATTCCGCCTCAACGTATGTCTAGTTTGTTGAAAATCATCCAAAACGACCTGCACCGATTGAGGTCGTGGGGCGCAAAAAAATTTCCGAAATATGTGTCACCGCCTATTAAGCGCCTTGATCTTCGGACCGCGCCGCCCTTATCTGAATTGGTTCGTGACCGGACGTTTTTTAATTATTATCCATATAAGAGACTATATAATCTTGTCGGGGGAGATCCCCTTTATAGTCAGGACTTAAAAGCATTGGCGGCATTCCTGTCCGAGTCAGGAATTGAAGTGCGGCTTTGGTGTAATGTGATTTTTAATCCGGCGGACCTGGAATCAGTTTTGCCATTCTTATCTGAAATTTTCATCTATATTCCGGCCATTGAGCAAACTGAGTTCAGGATGTTTACCGGTTATGATGTCTATGAAAAGCATATGGCCCAAATCCAGATTGTTTTGAGAAAGAAGGTGCCTGTCACGCTTTACCATCCGGTGAGGATCGATACGATTCAATTATTACCCGATCTGCAGCTCTGGGCCCGTAAGCGGGGATTGCTGCTCTATCTGAATTATGACAAAAAAGAGGGGTTTTCATCGGATTCTCTGGGCTACATTACCCGCTATAAAGGCATAAAAAATGTCATGGTGACAAAGCTTGAGACTCGCCCTACAGCATATTGTGCAGCGATGCCGGTTCAATGGACACATGGGTATCCTCAGTTCTCATTTTTTAACATTCAGGAAACCTTATTCCGCCTACTGTTTAAACAGATTATTTGAGCCGGAAATGACTCAGGTTTTTTTCTGGGGATAGTGGTTGCTCAAACAAATTTTGTGATGCTATACTATACCTTCTGTTTAAACTAATTTTGCTTTTAACTTAACTGAGGAGAGAATATGAAGGACTACGAAATCGTTTTTATTTTGAAACCCACATTTTCAGAAGAAAAATATGCAGAAATCATTTCAAATTTTGAAGGTTGGGTAACCAAGAACGGAGGCGAAATCCTCTTGTTAACCGCGCTGGGATTGCGTGATTTGGCTCAACAATTCGGTCATTTTACTCAAGGCTACTATGTTCAAAGCCATTTCAAGGCAGTGAATCAGACATTAGAAGAAATTCAACGTCAGATTTCCGTATCGGAAGACTTCCTTCGGCATCTTGTTGTGACATTAGAGTCTATTACGGTTCATAAAAGAGGTCAGGACGAACTTCAAAAATCACCGGTAGGGGAATAGACGATTGTCGAGTGTAAATAAGATTATTTTAGTTGGTCGGCTTACTGCGGATCCGGATATTAAACTCACCACAACCGGCTTAACGGTTGCGAAGTTTAATCTCGCCGTAGAAAGACCCGATGCAACCAAGACAACTCCTCAGGTTGATTATATTCCGGTGGTGGCGTGGCGCGAACTAGCCGATACGACTCAAGGATGCCAGAAAGGCACGCTTGTGTTGGTAGAAGGTAATATTCTCACCCGCTCTTATGATACCGAAGCCGGACAACGGCGATGGGTCACCGAAGTTGAAGCGCGTGAGCTAAAAGTATTAGATAAAACCGGCGGCAATGCGGCTCCTTATCAAACGGAGTCTTTCCAATCAGAATCGGGTAAACCGGTTTCTTCTTTGGAAAAGCATCCTTCCGCTTCAGAGAATGTTGATTTTAATTTTGGTGATGATGTGTTTGCGTCCGAGGAGTATCCGCCGAAATTCGGGGATGACGAAATCGGTGAAGACGTCCCATTCTAGCTAAAGGGTAAGCGCAATGTATAACAAAGTATTTTTAATCGGACGATTGGTAAGAGACCCTGAAATGCGTTTAACGATGTCAGGCATTGCCGTAACACAATTTACTATTGCGATTAATCGCCCGCCTCGAAAAGATAGTGTAGAAAAAACAGCGGATTTTATCCGCGTTGTTGCATGGCGGCGATTGGCCGAAGTGTGTAATGAATATTTGAAAAAAGGAAAACTTGTGTCGATTGAAGGTCGGCTTCAGTTTTCTTCTTTTGAAAAAGATGGTGAAAAACGCTCTGTTTCGGAAGTGGTTGCAGACGGTATGCAGATGTTAGATAAAATCGGGGACGTCAGCCATGACGTGCCTGCATTCCCAGAATAACAAAAGGTATTTAAGAAAAGGAGAGTTTACGAATGGAACAACAAGTTCATATCAAAGCAAGACGCAAACGTCGCAAAGTATGTGGGTTTTGTGTCGATAAATATGATGCAATTGACTACAAAGAAATTTCCAGACTTAGAAAATATGTCACCGATAGAGGGAAAATCGTGCCACGCAGAAATTCCGGAACATGTGCAAAACACCAACGGATGCTCGCTCTCGCAATTAAACGGGCCCGGTTCATCGGTCTCATGCCATATTGCGTCGATTAAGATTTACGAGTAAATAAGGAGGCCGGATTATGGCGGAAACAGTTGAAATTATTTTAACTCAAGATGTTAAGAGTTTAGGAAAATTAGGGGATCGGAAAAACGTAAAACTCGGGTATGCCCGTAATTACCTTTTTCCACAAGGAATCGCATTAATGGTCAATGACCATAACCTGCTTCGATTCGCTTCCATTGAGAAAAAAGAACTTGCTCGCCGGGAAAAAGAGTTGGCAGAAGCCAAAACCTTTATTGCGTCGCTCGAAGGAAAAGAACTCTCGATCCAGGCCAAAACCCATGATGAAGGAAAGCTCTACGGATCAGTTGCTGAAACAGATCTGGCAAAAGCGATTCAGGATCAATTGGGAATTCAAATCGACAAACGTCATATCGTATTGCCTGAGCATATTCGTCAGGTAGGAGCGCATACCTTTGATATTCAGTTTCATCATGGCGTTTCGTGTCAGATGAAAGTGACTGTTTCTGCACAAAAGTAAACGGTACATCCGTTATGTCTTGTTTTGCGAGTGCATAACTTTCGTTCGTTCTTAAAAAACCTTCCTTCCGAGCCAGGCATCTACAAGATGAAAGAGGTGTCTGGCTCGGTTATTTATATAGGCAAAGCCAAAAACCTTAAAAAACGGCTCACCTCTTACTTTACTTCCCCGGATACCAAAGATATTAAGACCACGCTTCTGGTCTCTCATATCCATACGATTGATACGATCGTCACTCATTCTGAAAAAGAAGCGTTAATCCTGGAAAATCAGCTCATCAAAGCTTTTCTTCCTAAGTACAATATTAATCTTAAAGACGATAAAAGTTATCCGTATCTCAAACTTACTTTCGAACCATTTCCGAAGCTGTTAATCGTTCGCCAAAAAATTGCCGACAGAGCCTCCTATTTCGGGCCGTATCCGAATTTGGGATCCACCCGGCGGTTGATAAAATTATTGCATGTCTTATTCCCTATTCGGGATTGCGCTCAAGAAATTGATTTACTGCAGTTACAAAAAAAATGTATTAAGTTGGACCTTGGGACATGCCTGGGGCCTTGCGTCGATAAATCAGTGAAGGCCGACTATGACCAGGCTATAGAAGGTCTAAAGCTGTTGCTCCAAGGTAAAAATCGACAGGTCATCTCGTTTTTGAAGGCAAAAATGCAGGGATATTCGGATCGAATGGCCTTCGAAAAAGCGGCTAATTTGCGGGATCAATTAGAACGCCTGGAAAAAATATCCACACCTCAGGTCGTCGATGTTGATCTTAAACCGTGTGTTCAGGTGTGGGCCGGCGAATCCAATACGTTTTATCATTATGCCTTGGTTCAAACCTGGATTGAAGGCCGGCTTATGTTTCAGAGTGGATATTACGATACGAGCCAATCAGACAGGGAATTGTTTTTTCAAGAATCGATCGATAATCATCTTGCTAAAAGCGAACGGCCGGACAGCATTATCTGCGATGAGCAAATGGCAGCGTATTTTACTCATCGGCATACCTCGATCCAAGTTATTGTGCCGCAACGAAGCACAAAAGCCCAAATCGTAGAGGGGGCAGCACGCAATGCACGTCTGTCGTTGCTGCGGCTGAGCCGCGAGCAAGATATGCTGGTTGCATCACCTCAGGCAATGTTGGGGCGAATAGCTGAAAAATTGGGCCTCTCTAAAGTCCCAAACCGCGTAATCGGAATTGATATCTCCCACCTTTCGGCTACGAATATTGTCGGATCTGCTGTTTATTTTTTTAATGGAAAGCCGTTTAAAAAACAGTATCGGAGCTTCAATATTAGAACGGTTACCAAAACCAGCCATGACCCTGCTTCGATTTATGAAGTAGTCGCCCGCAGACTTAGGCCCTGTGTGGAAGGCGAGGAGGTGTTGCCCGATTTATTGCTTATCGACGGCGGTATCGGTCAGCTAAGCTTTGCCATTGCGGCGGTAAACCATATTGGGCTAAGCGGGCAGGTCGAACTGATTTCGTTAGCCAAGCAGCAAGAAGAAATTTACACCTCACCGGATAAACCGCCGATTCAATGGTCATTATCTGATCCGGATTTGCATTTTTTTCAGCGAGTTCGCGATGAAGCGCATCGGTTTGCCGTCGCTCTGCAGCGAAAAAAACGGCGGGACTTTTTTGATGAAACAGTCTTGTCGGGGATCCCGGGTTTAGGTGAATCCAGAATCCGGCTGATCTTGAGAACCTACAAAACAATTGATGCCTTAGCCGAAGCTGATTTGGATGAACTGGCTAAACTTGGTAGAATGGGAAGAAAATTAGCGCAAAAGGTATTAAGTACGGTTGCATGAAAATCCGAATTTTGACATTGTTACTCATTGGATATCTGGCTAGTCCTGCCTTTGCCGAACGAAATTTTGTAAACTCAGCTAAACAGAAACTTGATCAAATCCAAGATAAAATAGCGCACAATAGAAGCAAGATTACGGAATCCCGTAAAAAAGAAAAATTGTTGTTGCGGGATTTAGTCGTATTAAATAGGGATTTGACTTATACGGGAGTTCAGCTCAAAAAAGCACAGCAGAATCTTTCGTTTTACCAAGGTAAAGCAACTCAGACACGACGTGAGCTTCAAGATTTACAGCAAGAATATCAAAAAAAGAGAGATTTATTTACAAATCGACTGGTTCAGATTTATAAAAATAAGAATCTCGGCTTTATGGAATTTCTGCTTTCTCCGACGAATTACACATCGGCCTTTGATTCGTCTTACTATTTTGAGCGCATTATTAAAAAAGATATGAATCTTGTATCGGACCTCCGCACAGAATCGCAAAAGCTGATGCAGCGGGCGAATCAGTTGACTTATCAAACTCAAAAAATATCGTCGTTTCAATCTGAAATCAACGAGCGAAAAGATCGTCTTGCATCTCAGCAACAACAAAAAACTTCTTATATCGGCTCTATTCGGAGTCAAATTCAACGCTACGAGCGGGATAATAACAGTCTGATGCGAAGTTCGATGGAAATTGCCCGTCTCATTCAGCAGCGGCCACATCAGAATGCAACAATAGGAACCGGGCGCTTTATTCACCCGACCGGTGGATGGGTCTCTTCTCCGTTTGGATATAGAAGACATCCTATTTTACGTCGTTTAAATTTTCATAACGGAACCGATTTTGCGGCACGAGCAGGCGCTACTATCCAAGCTGCGGATTCTGGAACAGTCATTTTTGCTGGCCGATGGGGTGGTTACGGAAATGCAACAATTATAGATCATGGGCGCAATCTGACTACGGTATATGCCCACCAGTCCCGTATCGTTGTGACACGCGGTCAGCGGGTTTTAAAAGGTCAATTAATCGGATATGTGGGTAGTACAGGGTTATCTACCGGACCTCATCTTCATTTTGAAGTTCGTGTGAACGGGCAACCTGTTAATCCGATGGCGTATTTGAGGTAAGCGTGAATGATTGTTTGGTGGTCCCTGCTTAATGCCACCGCATTTTAGCTTGCCTAGCACCGGGAAAGTGAGCTAAAATTCGGTTTATTATGAACATCGGATTGATCGGTACCGATCACACACATTTGGCTCTTACCATCCGTGAAAAGTTTTGTTTTACCGAAGAACGACTTCACCTCTTTTTAAAGCAATTTCCTACCCAATCGCTCATTACTGAACTCGTCGTTTTATCGACCTGCAACCGGATTGAGTTTTACTTTGTTTCTGATGATATCAAGGCCGCCGGAGATTGGCTCGAAACCTTTGTGTTGAAGTTTCACCATACCTACTCGGACGACCTTCCCGGCACCCTGCTACGCTGCGACGGTGACAAAGTAGTGTCGCATTTATTCGAAGTGGTATCCGGGATCAAGTCGCTTGTGTTTGGTGAAAATGAAATTTTAGGCCAAATCAAAGACGCGTATCGTCTCAGTCATAAATATGGCCGAACGGGATCTATTTTTAATAAGCTCTTTCAAAAAGCAACCGCTGTTGGAAAGCGGGTTCGCGAAGAAACACTGATCGGAAGAGGGGCTTATTCGATTAGTTCAATCGCTGTTGAAGATATTCGCCGGGAATACGGTGATCATTTTAACGATAAGAAAATTCTGATTATCGGCGCGGGTACTATCGGTTTGCGTGCATTACGAAAATTGTTGGCCCTCAAGCATCCTTCAACCTTCATTATGAACCGGTCAGAAGAAAAATTAGTTCGGATTCACGAAAAATATAGAGTGCCTGTCGTCCCTTTTGATGAATTATGCAAAACCGTGGCCTATGATGTCATTATTGTCGCAACGGACGCCAGTCATTATATCCTTACCCCTGAATGCGTGAGTAAAACCGGCCCTAAGATCCGGGTGATTGATTTGAGTGTTCCTCGAAATGTCGATCCTAAAATTGCCAAGATGGACCGTGTTGAATTAATTACGATGGATGAAATTAAAGCCGTCTCCGATACTAATGTCGAAAAGAAACGGAATGAATTAGATAAAATTCAAGTGATTATTGATCAGGAATTCGGCGAGTTTGCACATTGGTATGTGACTAAACAGCAATTATGCAGCTCCGATTAGGCACGCGAGGATCGGCGCTTGCACGAAAGCAGGCGGATATTGTCTCGTCGTTATTGCACGCTCACTTTCCGAATATGGATATCAACGTTGTCGTTATCAAAACATCCGGTGATTTGGATCAGCTCTCTCCTTTAAGTCAAATAGGCGGAAAAGGTGTGTTTATCAAAGAGTTGGAAGCGGCTTTGATTGATCGGCAGATTGATATTGCGGTTCATAGCTTTAAAGATATAACCTCTTCGATGCCAGAAGCCCTGGTATTGGCAGGATATTTAACACCGGAATCTCGCGCGGATGTCGTGATACTCAAACCCGGACTTCGATTCGAAACCCTGCCTCCAGACAGTATTCTGGCCACCGGCAGTGTCCGGCGGCAGGCCTTGTTAAAACAAATAGCGCCATACTTAAAAACCATTGGAATTCGGGGAAACGTACAGAACCGGCTGGATAAATTAGCGATGATGTCGGAATGGTCAGGGATTATCTTGTCGGAAGCTGGCCTCATTCGACTGGGCCTTGAAGGCCGGATTAGCCATCGATTTGAGCCGTTCCTATTTTATCCGGCCCCCGGTCAAGGTGTAATTGCATTGCAATGTCGCACTGGGGATGCGAAGTCGGTTCGCTATTGTGAAAGCGTCACCGACCCTACTCAAAAAATAATTTCAACTGTGGAATTCAACTTTTTAAAAACTGTCGGGTTTGATTGCCGTTTACCGCTCGGATTATATACGACTTTGGCCGGTGAAGAGGTTCACGTAAAAGGCTTTGTTGCCAATGCCCATCTATCCGAAGCTTACGAAGACCGAACCCACTTTCAGGTTGGTGATAATACCGCTGCAGCAGAATTTGCGAACCGGTTCTTAAATTGGTTAAGATCAAGACATGACGAATCCTAAAGTTTATCTCGTCGGTGCGGGGCCTGGCGATCCGGGATTAATTACCGTTAAAGCCGTTCGTCTATTAGAGAGGGTAGATGTCGTATTATACGATTATCTTGTGCATCCGACGCTTTTGCGGCATTGCCGATCCGATGCAATCCTTCGCTGTGTCGGAAAGCGAAAAGGGCATCATTCTAAAAAACAAGCGCAGATTAATCAGTTATTGCGCTACTATCACCTTCAGGGAAAAACGGTAGTACGCTTAAAAGGCGGAGATCCGTTTGTGTTCGGCAGAGGGAGCGAAGAGCTCTTGTATCTCAAGCGGCATGGGATTTGCTTTGAAGTGGTTTCCGGTGTCAGTTCGGCTGTGGCAGTTCCGGCGTATGCAGGAATACCCGTGACGCATCGCCAATTGTCCCGTTCTTTTGCGGTGGTAACAGGAACAACAAAAGACCCCGATTTTAAAAAGACCCATATTCCGGATGCAGACACGCTAGTGGTATTAATGGGCGTCCATTATTTAGAGATGCTGGTTGAACGAATCTTAGAAAATCCACGATTTAATTCCGGGACACCAGCCGCTTTAATTTACTGGGGAACCGTGGCTGCCCAGCGTACTTTAATCGGAACACTCGGAACCATTGTGCAGGTGCGGGATAAGGAAAAAGTCCTCCCACCTACTATTTTAGTGGTCGGAAATGTCGTGTCGCTTGCACCAGTATTGGATTGGGTGGGGGAGTTGCCGTTATTCGGCCGCCGAATTTTTGTATTGAGAGCTGCAGAGCAAGCAGAAGATCTAGTGTCTGAATTAGAAGCCTTGGGTGCCGAAGTGTTTTGTATGCCAATGTTGGCGTATAAGCCTATCTCTCGAAATTTACGCAAATTGTCGATGTCTTATCTGAGCCGGTTTCAACGTCTGATCTTTACCAGCGCTAACGGCGTGAAGTTTTTTATGGAACAGCTCTTGGCCCATCAGATGGATGCACGGATTCTGGCCGGTAAAAAAATAACGGCTGTCGGACCTAAAACCGCTGATAGATTACGGCAATTCGGTATCGTGGCAGATGAAGTTCCGACACCTCACCATGCCGACGGGATTTTTGACATGTTATGGGATAAAGTTCAGGGTGAATCTATTTTAATTCCGGGATCTGCCTTGTCCCGTGAGGCCTTGAGCATTCAATTGAAAAGCGTTGGCGCATCTGTGACCGCTCTTCCGATCTATCAAACAGTACCTCCAAAATTTTCTGTATATCCGGTAAAAGATGGAGATTATGTCATATTTACCAGTCCCTCTACAGTCACCCATTTTCTTGACTCCAAAATGGCGACGGACAAAAAGATCACTTGTTTTGCCATCGGCCATGTGACGACTGAAAAAATTCATGAGATGATTCAAACACGGGTTATCACAGCAACAGACGCTACCACAGCGGCTTTGGTAGACGCGATAATTTCATATACAACAGATCATCCGAACTCATAAAGGAGTCCGATATGTCTTTTCCGATTCGACTTTCCCGCTTTCGCGGGACACCCGCAATCAGGTCGTTAACCGCGGAAACGCAGTTAAGTGCCGCTGATTTCGTCCTGCCTTTATTTGTGTCCGAATGTATTGCCGGATCTCGTCCGATCTCCAGTTTACCAGACGTATCACAATATGATTTGTCGTCTCTTGTGGAAGAAGTCCGGAGTTGTGTCGCAGTGGGCATCAAAGCCGTCATGCTTTTCGGAATTCCTCAACATAAAGATAGCCGTGGCACCGCAGCGCATGATCCAGAAGGCATTGTTCAAAGAGCCATTCGCGCTCTCAAATCCGAATTTTCTGATCTTGTGATCATGGCGGATTGCTGTCTCTGTGAATATACGGATCATGGTCATTGCGGCATCATGACCGAATCCGGCCTGGATAACGATGAAACATTAAAGATTCTTCAAGCAGTCGCCTGTTCTTATGCTGAAGCAGGCGCCGATGTCGTTGCACCGTCCGGTATGATGGACGGTATGGTAGCGTCTATTCGCACAGCACTGGATCAAGCGGATTTCACCAGCACATTAATTCTTTCATATGCCGTAAAATATGCGTCCCATTTTTACGGACCTTTTCGTGAAGCTGCTGGGTCTGCCGGTAATTTTAAAGGCGACCGGCGTCATCATCAACTTGCCCCTAGCCAGCGAATGGAAGGCATCCGAGAAGCGGAACTTGATGTAGCGGAAGGCGCCGATATGTTAATGGTGAAGCCCGCAGGGTTGTATCTGGATATGATACGGGATTTACGAGAGCGAACTTTGCTTCCGTTGGCTGCCTACCATGTCTCAGGCGAATATGCGATGATAAAGGCTGCCGCGAAAGCCGGAATTGTTGATGAATACGAGGCTTTTAATGAAACCTTTATTGCGATAAAACGCGCCGGTGCAGGGTTGATCATTACCTATTATGCAAAGGAATTTCTGACCAAATGACTACACATTCCGCTCATCTCTTCGAGGCTGCAAAAAAAGTATTGGTCGGCGGAGTAAATAGTCCCGTTAGGGCCTTTAATGCCGTCGGGGGTGACCCTGCCTTCATTCGCAGAGCAAAAGGTGCCTATCTCTATACTGAGGATGATACCGTTCTGATCGATTATGTCCTCGGATGGGGCGCGATGCTACTGGGCCATGCGGATGACGATGTCACGGCAAGTGTGAGCCATGCAGTGGCAAACGGTGTCTGTTATGGCGCACCGACCGAAAATGAAACCAAATTAGCGGAATTGATCCGTGAATTTTATCCTGGAATGGAAAAATGTCGGTTCGTGAATTCCGGAACAGAAGCTGTCATGAGTGCGATCCGGCTGGCGAGAGGTGCAACTAAGCGATCGTTTATTGTGAAGTTCGAAGGCTGCTACCATGGCCATTCCGATTCGATGTTAGTGTCTGCCGGGTCCGGGAATCTGACCTTCGGGCATCCCGATAGCGCCGGTGTTCTGGATGATACGGCACGCTATACCTATGTCCTGCCATTTAATGATTTAGATGGCGTGAAGGCACTGTTTTCTCAATATGGTGATACCATCGCTGCTGTGATTGTGGAGCCGGTCTGCGGCAATATGGGCGTCATTCTTCCTGATCCCGGGTTTCTACATACGCTTCGGCAGGTATGTACCCAATATGGCGCACTTCTGATTTTCGATGAAGTGATGTGCGGGTTTCGGGTCGGGCTGACCGGCGCCCAGGGGTTGTATGAGATTCACCCGGATTTAACCTGCTTGGGAAAAATTATTGCGGGTGGATTGCCGTGCGGAGCATTTGGTGGAAGCGCGGCACTTATGGCGCACTTATCACCTGAAGGTCCTGTCTATCAGGCCGGAACAATGTCCGGAAATCCGGTGACCGTCAGCAGCGGTATCGCAACATTAACCAAACTCAGAACTACCGATGCTTTTGAAATCGCGTGCCGCCAAACTGTACGATTAGTTGACGGTTACCGGCAATGCTTTGATCAAAAAG
This sequence comes from bacterium UBP8_UBA817, assembly GCA_945888995.1. GTDB lineage: Bacteria > Margulisbacteria > Marinamargulisbacteria > CAMDBA01 > CAMDBA01 > CAMDBA01. The sequence goes on from CAMDBA010000002.1 coordinate 118,055, forward strand.
GCCTGTCATGCGTTATAAATACACAAGGCACGATGTTCTCTCTCTTTTTTACAACCGCTCCTGTAACCTCGCTCCAGTCGGCAAAAACATCGGATACGGCACTTTTTAAGCGATATTTTCACCATATGCTATCGGCCGGAATTTATTTGCCGCCATCTCAGTTTGAGTCTAATTTTGTGTCATCGGTTCATAGTGGCGCCGATATCGACCGGACAGTCGAGGCTTTTGAAGGGTTTTTAAAAACCATTTAGAGGGTCTTACGGTGCCGCCATTTCCAAGGGGAAACCGCATCTTGTTGTGTCCACAGTCCTTTATTTGATTTCTTAGCAGCGGCTTCAAGAGCATATAAGCACGGATCGGTTGTGTATTTCCGATAGACCCATGCCATTCCCCGGCTGACTTGCAAGGCATTTATATCGACCGAATCCAGATAGAGAGTTCCTAGTGTCCGCCTATATTGATCAAGACCCGCTTCGACAACCCTAATGTCCTGATCTAATAGAAGGGTTTCAAGCGCTTGCTTAGACTCTTTCCCGAACGGTTGATCTCGTTCCGGCGCATCAATCCCGACTAATCGAACTTTAGTTCGACTCTGGTGATGCAGCACTGTCACCGTGTCACCATCCGCGACGGATACCACTCGCCCGGTAAAGTCTGGATACGACCATGTGGGGATGAATAATAATACAAAGATTCCCCAGGCCGCGAAGACCATAAAAATCTTCGGATTACAGAACCTATAAAAGTTTAACAAACCGATTTGCCAATATCATTACCTGGAGATAATTGAAAAATATTGAATCTGACCGCATGGGCAACGCCTAAATGACCGTCGGTAATCGAGAGCGGCTGGCTATGGGATGGAATCGACCATAGCCCAATCATCAGTATCCGTATGACGGCTCTTACCACGTGAATCCCCCCTCGGAATTTAGGTAAAAATCGGTGAGTTCAGAAATTCTTCGTTGGAAACAGTTCGTCCAAGAAGCTTGATCAGCTCTTCGGTCGAACTTTCGGAATCGATGTTTTTACGCAGCAAGTAGGCTTTTTTTAAAACTTCAGGCGAAAGGAGCAATTCCTCTTTTCGGGTACCGGAATTAATAATATCAATCGCAGGAAAAATCCTACGGTTGGCGAGCTTCCGTTCGAGGTGAAGCTCCATATTACCTGTGCCCTTAAATTCTTCGTAAATAATATCGTCCATTCTCGAGCCGGTGTCGACCAACGCGGTCGCAATAATGGTGAGACTTCCGCCTTGCTCAATCTTCCGGGCACCCCCGAAAAAACGTTTCGGTTTATGAAGTGAACTGGGATCAAGTCCGCCTGAAAGGGTTCGGCCGGAAGGCGGGACTACCAGGTTATAGGCGCGTGCTAGCCGGGTAATACTGTCTAGAAGAATGACCACGTCTTTTTCACATTCAACCAGACGTTTTGCACTTTCAAAGACTAGCTCCGAAATACGAACATGTTGTTCTGGGGGCTCGTCAAAAGTTGAATAAATGACTTCGCCTTTAATAGATCTTTCCATATCAGTCACTTCTTCGGGGCGCTCGTCAATTAATAGGACCTTAATAATAACTTCTGGGTGGTTGATCGAAATGCTGTTGGCGATTTCTTTTAAAATAGTCGTTTTACCGGCTTTAGGAGGGGAGACGATTAATGTGCGCTGCCCTTTCCCGATCGGTGCCATCATATCCATGATTCGCCCTGAAATCGGGAACTGACCAATTTCTAATTTTAATTGTTCGTACGGGTAAACCGGTACAAGATTTGAAAAGACGGTGCGGTCTTTTACAATAGCCGGATCTTCCCAGTTAATCGCTTCGACGCGTAGTAGAGAAAAGTAGCGTTCCCCTTCCTTAGGAGGGCGTACTTGACCGGAAATCATATCCCCGGTTTGTAGTCCGAAACGGCGAATTTGGGTCTGGGAGACATAAATATCTTCTGAGCTCGGCAAGTAATTATTGGTCCGCAAAAATCCATAACCATCTTGTAAAATCTCTAGCGCGCCACGGGCAAAGATCAGGCCGTTTTGCTCGGTTTTTGCCTGAAGCATTTTGAAGATTAAATCGTTTTTCTTGAGTTGCTTGAATTCAGGGATTCCCAGTTTTTGGGCCAGGTCATGAAGTTCTTTTAGAGAGCTGCGCTGAAGCTCCACAATATCTAATTTTTCGTTATTTTCGAGAAGGGCTTTTTTCTCTTCGACGGTTTTACCTTTACGTTTCTCTGGCTTTTCAGGTTCTTCGTCGAGCTCAAATTCATCAAGCTGGTAGTCTGCGTCGCTATGTGATGGGGTCATGATGGTTGTCCTTATAGTTGTTTGCTTTAGACCAAAAATCAAAAAACAAGTATGTCTTTTATTGGTGATTTTGTAGCTAAGGGAAGAAGAATTGTGATTGGTATCCGAAGGTTACTGTAAGCAGAGGCCTTAGATTTCACAGGGGTTATTGAGTATAAATGGAGTATAATCAAGAAGATATCACCAAATAAATCCAAAGGCAAGTAAGAAGGGTATACAATGGCAGAAACAGAACTAGAGACGCATAAGCGTGACGAATGGACAGAGAAATTTGTTCGCCTGCTCGAACAAAAACGCTTTAGCGAAATCAGAGCGGACTATCCATCGAGTCCTTACAATGCCCCAAAATCCATTTATGGCTACACAACGGCCATAACCGCTCACGATAGCCATAATCGGTTTTGTATTATCGAAGTGGAAATGGGTGATCTTTCTGATCCCGCCGTTCAACAACGCTTAAGCGCATTCGGAAAATACGCGACCCTGCATAAAGGCGCCTACTGGATCATTTATTCAAAAGACTATGAGGCAAAATTACCGAAAGTTTTGAAAGATCTAAAATTGACCGAGGTCGTAAAGTTTACTAAAGGGGTGTAGAAGAAAATTGATTTACCCCCACCTACGCCGCCCCCTTTTGTAAGGGCGAGGAATAGAAATGACGATATCTACTTTGAAAGTGAAATTTTAAAGCCTGCCCTTGATAAGGGCAGGCTTGGTTTATCCGCAGAAGCTTTAGCGTAGGAGGGAGGGGTGATTATCCGTCCCCTCCGAAAGAGTGTCTAGTGGTGGTGGTGTCCGTCGCCGTCGCCGGAGTGGACATGTCCGTGCTCAAGCTCTTCTTTTGTCGCTTCACGAATAGACGCGATTTCAACATCAAAGTTAAGCGTTTCACCTGCTAGTGGGTGATTGCCATCGAGCGTAATAGTGTCTTCACCGATTTCTTTGATGAGCATAACCACCGAAGATTGATCACTTTCAAGTTCGACTTCTAAGCCGACTTCAAGTTCTTCTCCAGGAGTGAAGGCTGATTTTGGAAATTCGTGAATTAATGAGTCGTCATATTCGCCATACGCATCTGCTGCTGGAACAGACACTGTTTTTTTGTCACCGATTGTGAGCCCGTCTAATTCTTTTTCAAGACCTGGAATGATGTTATTGAATCCATGTAAATATTCTAAGGCTTCATCTGAACGGTCCAGAATTTCATCATCCGCATTGGTCAAAACGTAATGAAAACCGACTACTTTTTGGGGGGTAATTGTTAATGTCATAATAATAACTATAATATTTTTTAGATTAAAGTTAAAGAGACAAGTCGACCTATCTCTGACGGCCTTCGGGCTGACTGAGTTTTTGTAGCATATCCCGTCTTAGCTGTACCCGGAGTTTGGCGTTGTTATAGCGGCGGGTTTCGTTGTCACTGGTGAGGCGAAGTTCAGGAATTTTCGTGGGAATTTTGTGCTGGTCGAGGGCGACAAACGTAAGATAGGCCGTTGTAGCTCGGGTTTGTTCGCCGGTATAAGGATTTTCTTTTGTCACTTGGACGCCGATTTCCATGGAGGTCGTTCCGACATAATTGACGCAGGCTTTGAGTATAACGTGATCGCCGATATGAATCGGCGTAATAAATGCGATCCGGTCAATACTGGCGGTAACGGCTTCCCGTCCGCAATGACGTTGAGCAACCATCACGGCCACCAAGTCGATCCAGGACATAATGACCCCTCCGAATGCCGTTCCGTAATGATTGGCATGCTGCGGTAGGATCACGTAGCGGGATTCAACGGAACTGTCACCGGGTGTCTTAATACTAATGTTCATATTCCTATTTTAGGACGATTTAAATAATTGAAACAGTAGAAAAAAATAAGAGTTGAAATGGCACGTGTATACATGGTAAATATATACCATGCAAATACATGTTATTGGAGGTCAGCTATGGATTTAACCGCGATGCAAAAAAAGGTGTTTGAGTTTATCTGTGACTTTTCAACCGAAGAAGGATTTCCGCCTTCTTATAAAGATATCGGTCGTCACTTCGGCTATAAGTCTGACGGGACAGTCAAAACCTATCTTGAAGCCTTGGAAAAAAAGGGCTTTATCCAACGATTGGGAACGGCGCGGGGAATTAAGATCTTAAAAGGTCTGATTCGACGGGACATCCCGATTTTAGGTAGGGTGGCTGCCGGATACCCGGGAATGGCCGTTGAAGAATTAGTCGGGACGTTGGATGATCTTGAACAGTTAAAATACCGGTCCGGCCGGATTGCATTGATGATCAAAGGCGACAGTATGAAAAATGTCGGTATTTTTGAAGGTGATTACGTCATCATCCAAACCGGCGTTCCCGTCGCAAGCGGCCAAATCGGCGCTGTGATGATCGATGGGGATGCGACATTAAAGCGTGTCTATTACGAACAGGACCGGATTCGACTTGAACCTGAAAACGAGAGTTATCAAAGTATTATTGTAGATGCATCTTTCGAAACCAAAATTATCGGAAAATATATCGCCCTCGTTAGAACCTCATGAATTAAGCAAATGGTTTGGAAAGCGCTTCGGAGAAGGCGGCGTAGTCTTCTCCCACTGAATGAATGGTTAAAAGCCGCTTATGCGCAGATTTATGCGAAAATGTCAGCTCGCAAAATGTGTCAGGGTACAAATAGTCTAATTTTTCAGCCCATTCGATAATAACAATGGCGTCGGCGCTAAACAGATAATAATCGATATCCATATCTAGCAGTGAACTTGGGTGGTGAAGGCGGTAGAGGTCCAGATGATAAATCGGAATTGCGCCTTCGTATCGATTCACCAATGTAAACGTCGGGGACGAGATAGCCTCAGTTACCCCTAACTGCCGACATAATGACGTTGTGAATGTTGTTTTTCCTGCACCCATTTCACCATTGAGAAGCAGTCGGTGACCTGGCTTTAGTAAGGGCGCTAAGTTTGCGGTCAGGTGATTAAGATGTCGGAGGTTTTGAATAATGAGGCTCATTTGAGGTCCTTATATAAGATCTGAATAGATTGATGTAAGACCGGATGCACCCAATCCGGCACAATTGCGGCCGACGGCCCAAGTGCAAACACACGTTCGGCAAATCGAGGGTGGGGAATGGTCAGAGTCGGTGTATCGAGAATAACTTGGTCATAGAGCAAAATATCGATATCAATCGGTCTTGGCGCATAATCCCCTTTTAAAACTCTTCCCAGATCGGCTTCAATGCCTTGAGCATGCAGGAGCAATGCTTCGGGAGATAAGTCGGTTGTAATCAACACGGCTGTATTGAGAAATAGCGGTTGATCCAAAACGCCGACAGGCTCGGTTTCGATAATAGGTCCCATTGCGATGAGATTAGCCCGGGATTGAGCGCAAATGAACTCAATTGCGTGTTTGATATGGGTTTCCCGATCTCCGAGGTTAGATCCTAACCCTAATAAAACCGTTGCCATTATGACGTCCTTAATATGGCGTCTGCGACGGCGACGGCTTTTTTCATCGCAGAGACGTCATGAACCCGTAAAAACGACGCGCCGTTTTGCAGGGCAATCATATTTGAGCTGATGCTACCTTCGAGCCGTTCGGGGGTGTCTTCGCCGGTGATTTTGCCGATAAAGGATTTGCGGGACGTACCGATTAATAGCGGATGCCCGAGTGACTGAAATGTCTCCAGATGCCGGAGTAATGTGAGATTGTGTCCCAGCGTTTTGCCGAATCCGATGCCGGGATCAAGGATGAGCACATCAATGCCATGATGCTCGGCAACCAGAATGCGGTCTTCAAAATACGAATAAATCTCTTGGACAATGTGTTGATAGGTCGGGTTATCTTGCATCCCCTGAGGACGTCCTTTCATATGCATCAGAATTGCAGCGGCATGATGACGTGCGACAACGGAGGGCATTTGAGGATCTGCTTCGAATGCCGATATGTCATTAATCAGATGGGCCCCTTCGCTCAAACAAAAATCGGCGACGTCGGATTTCATGGTGTCGATTGAGAGTGGCGTTGAAAAATAGGTTTTATATTTTGTCACGATAGAAGAGAGCCGACGTATTTCTTCTCCGGCCGAAACAGGCTCCGCATCTGGGCGTGTTGATTCCGCACCTAAGTCGATCATATCCGCTCCAGCTGCAATTAAACTCTCGATATGGCGGAGTGCAGCATCGGCGTTATCGTAACGTCCCCCGTCTGAAAATGAATCCGGCGTGACATTCACGATTCCGACAAGATAGGTTCTCGAGAAATCGAATAATTGAGTGCCGATTTGAAGCGGTTTGAGAGTGAAATTTGTCATAAGAGCCCCACTATATCACGGGGATATTTCTCAAATCTATATCGTCATTTCTGCCTTCTTTACGGCTTCTATTCTTTTGAGATATACTCGTTGGCCGATGCCGAGGTGGTGGAATTGGTAGACACACCAGCTTGAGGGGCTGGCGGGGGCAACTCTGTGCAGGTTCAAGTCCTGTCCTCGGTACCATCTTTAAAATATATGACTCACGCAGGTGGCCTTTATGACAGTTTTATCAGAGTTTAATGAACTCATCGATGTGGTCAAAAAGCTCCGAAGCCCAGAAGGATGTCCTTGGGATCGCGAGCAAACCCTGGAGTCTCTCACCCCTCATATTATTGAAGAAGCCTATGAATTGGTTGATGCCATTCAAACCGGTGTCACAACCGACATTCAGGAAGAACTCGGAGACGTGTTGCTTCATGTCGTGATGTTGTCCAATATGGCGGAAGAAGACGGCCATTTTTCGCTTCTGAACGTCATTCAAACGATTACCGAAAAAATGATCCGCAGGCATCCCCATGTCTTCGGTGATGTGGAAGTTAATTCGGTTGATGAGGTCTGGAAAAACTGGGAAGCCATCAAAAAACAAGAAAAATCCGGCTCCATTTTCACCTCGATTCCGGCGAGTTTGCCCGCCTTGATGCAAGCTGAGAAAATCCAGAAAAAAGCGTCCAGAGTTGGTTTTGATTGGGACGACAAGGTAAAGCCGTTCGAAAAAGTCAAAGAAGAAGTCGCTGAAATCGGCGAGGTTCTAGCACAACCGAATCCGGATATAAAAGAATTAGAAGAAGAAATCGGGGATGCGCTATTTGCCATCGTGAACGTGGCGCGAAAATGGGACATCGATCCTGAAGCCGCCTTAAGAGCGGGAAATACAAAGTTTAAACGGCGGTTTGCCGAAATGGAGACCGTTGCCGATCAGAATGGCACGCCGATGTCTCAATTAAGTCTAGATGAATTAAACGAGCTATGGGAACAGGCTAAATTATCAAAACCGCTAGTTAATTAAATGGTTGCCCCATCCGATATGATCCCTAACCAAACACCCCTAAACTGAAGTAGGGTGTCCGATTTCAAATCTTTTGCTAAAATGATAAAGCTTTTTTAAATTTTTTTTGGATGGAGTAGAACGTTGACCTCAGTCTCCGATAAAGCCGCACTGATCGCCATAGCCAAGACCATTAGATCCCTGAGCATGGATGCAATAGAAGCTGCTAATAGCGGCCACCCCGGTTTACCGTTGGGATGCGCTGAATTAGGCGCTTACTTATTTGGCAAAGTATTAAAATTAAATCCGAAAGATCCAAAATGGATCAACCGCGACCGGTTTGTTTTATCCGCCGGGCACGGGTCGATGTTGCTTTATAGCTGCTTGTATTTAGCAGGTTTTGAAGTCAGTTTAGATCACTTAAAACAATTTCGCCAATTAGGTAGTCCCTGCGCCGGGCATCCGGAATACGGAGCATTACCGGGAATTGAAGCCACTACCGGCCCTCTTGGCCAAGGTCTCGCTATGGGCGTGGGCATTGCGCTGGGCCACAAAATGGCGGCTCAGAAATTCGGCGCCGATCGGCTTTTAGATGCGACGGTATACGTTCTGAGTGGTGACGGCTGTATGATGGAAGGGATTGTCTCGGAAGCAGCCTCGTTCTCCGGGCATTTGGGACTGGATAATCTGGTGGTGATTTATGATGCCAATGATATCTGTCTTGATGGGCCTATCGAAGAGTGTTTTTCAGATGATACGGCGCTCAAGTTCAAAGCAGTCGGCTGGAATGTTCATCAGATTGACGGCCACGATTTTGACCAGATTGCCGCAGTGTTTGAGAAAACCGCTCAGCGAAACGGCAAGCCAAGCTTAATTATCGCCAAAACTACCATCGGAAAAGGGGCCCCGACGGTTCAGGGAACCTGCGAAGTCCACGGTAAAGCCATGGGCGCCGATGAAGTGCTGAAAACCAAAACCTATCATGAAATTCCCCATGACCCATTCTTTTATGTCGATCCAGTTGCGACGGCCTATTTCAAAACCCGTCAGACTGAATGGCAAGTGATGCAGGATAACTGGTCTGCCGCTTTTTCGTCCTGGGCCGCAGGCTCTGAAGATAAAAAGAACCTATGGGATCAATCTATCACTCACCGCCTTCCGGCAAATTTAGATGAGATTTTAGCCCAAATTGCCATTAAACAGGGTGTCGCAACCCGTCAGTCCGCGCATTCGATTTTACAAACATTAGGAAAAGAAGTGCCATTTTTAATGGGCGGATCAGCGGATTTGTCTTGTTCCGACTCTACTTTAATTAAAGACATCGGCATTGTAGCCCCTCATCATTTCGCCGGCAGAAACATTAAGTTCGGTGTCCGTGAGTTTGCGATGGGCGCGATTTGTAACGGATTATATTTACATGGCATGTGGCGGCCTTTTTGCGGTACGTTTTTGACTTTTTCGGATTATATGCGCAATGCCATCCGATTAGCCGCAATTATGAAATTGCCAGTTATTTATCAATTCACCCATGACAGCATTCTTTTAGGTGAAGACGGTCCGACGCATCAGCCGGTGGAGCATTTAGCTTCACTGCGGGCAATGCCGGGATTAACCGTTATCCGTCCTGCCGATGCGAACGAGACACGTGGTGCATGGCTCTGGGCGCTCAAACATTCGGGTCCAACGGCACTGATACTGACCCGACAAGGCTGTCCGGATATTGCCCAAAGCGGTATGGCCGAAGTCGCGCGAGGTGCTTATATTATTAAATCCGAATCTCGAGAGGGTGTGGATTATTGTATTCTGGCAACCGGTTCGGAAGTGAGCCTGGCAAAAGAAGTTGCGACGATTCTTGAAACAAAAGGTCACTCTGTTCGGGTGGTTTCGATGCCGTCTTTTGAAATTTTTGATGCGCAACCGGCCGACTACCGAGAAACGGTTTTAGGCGGCAATATTCGCCAATATTGGTCGATCGAAGCCCAAACCTCGTTCGGATGGCATAAATATATCGGCCGTGACGGCCATACAATCAGCGTAGATGAATTTGGGGTAAGCGCTCCTGCTTCGGCGCTTAAATTAAAATACGGATTTACTCCCGAAGCCGTTGTTGAAAAAATGGAAAGGAACTCCTTATGTCCGTACTAGGAATTGTTATTGCCCTTTTTGGGTTGAGTATCGTAGTTTTTGTACACGAATTAGGCCATATGCTGGTCGCAAAGAGAGCGGGAATTGGTGTGCTTGAGTTCAGTGTCGGGATGGGGCCGAAGCTCTTTTCACGGCGTCGTAAAGAAACGATTTATTCTATTCGTTTGCTGCCTTTCGGTGGATTTGTCCGCTTGGCCGGTATGGATGATGAAGACGGCGATGAAGTGCCGCCTGAAAAAAATTATTATGCCAAACCGCTAAGATCCCGGCTTGCAACAATTGCGGCAGGATCTGTTTTTAATATTGTCTTCGGGTTTTTATTATTCTCGGTTTTATATATGTTTATGGGGGTGCCGACATTAAATAATCGGATCGACATGGTCAAACCCGACTCTCCTGCGATGAAAGCCGGACTTCTGGCCGGTGATGCGATTATCGAAGTAAACGGCCATGCGGTGACGCATCCTCAGGATGACATTATTACGCAGATTCACCGATCAGGCGGGCAGCCCCTGGTTCTGACCTTTCAGCGTGCAGGTCAGACCATCAGCACAAATCTAATTCCTCAGATTAAAGGTGGAAAAGGTATTATCGGTGTTCAACTCGGGGTTTCCTACCACCGCTATTCACCGATTAAAGCGGTGTATTACGGCGGACTTGCGACGATCGATAAGATTAAACTCGTGTTTGTCAGCATTAAAATGTTACTCGCCCACGAAGCCGGATTGAAAGATTTAGCTGGTCCCGTCGGAATTATTCAGCTGACTAGTTTCGAGCTTCAGCGGGGGCTCGTGAATTTTATCGGGATTATGGCTTTGATTAGTATTAGTTTAGGTGTTGCGAATTTATTTCCGTTTCCGGTTTTAGACGGGGGGCATATTTTATTCCTGGCCATTGAAGCCGTTCGCGGTAAACGCCTGAGTAAAAAGACCGAGACATTTATCTATAATGTCAGTGCTGCAATACTCATCGGACTGATGGTCATTATCGTGGTCAACGATGTCTTAAATTGGCAGGGACGTGTCAATCTCTTAAACCAATTATCAAAATAGGACGATTGCGAATACTCACATGATACAAATTAAAAATCTCACCAAAATTTATCCCAACGGTTTTAAAGCGCTCGATGATGTGAGCTTGTATATCGGCCGGGAAGAGTTCGTCTACCTGGTGGGAATGTCCGGTGCGGGGAAGTCGACGCTATTAAATATGATTTTCCGGGCGGAAGTACCGACATCCGGTGAAATTGTCATCGATAATTTTTCCTTAAGCCAGATTACGGATAACCAAATTCCGTACCTTCGGCGCAATATCGGTGTTATTTTTCAGGATTACAAACTTCTACCCAAACGGACGGTTTATGAAAATGTGGCGTTCGCCTTGCGTGTCATGCATTATTCCAGGTCCCGTATTCACCGGCAGGTCGGCCAGGTTTTAGAACTGGTAGGCTTGCAACAAAAAGGGCATCATCTACCTCAGGAATTGTCCGGCGGTGAGCAGCAACGGATTTGTATCGCACGGGCCATCGTGAATAACCCGCCGATTTTATTGGCAGATGAGCCGACAGGAAATCTAGATCCGGACACATCATGGGAAATTATGCAGCTTTTAAATAAAATTAACGCCCGTAAGACAACGGTCATTGTGGCGACCCATAGCCGAGAAATCGTGGATAGCATGCGTAAACGCGTTGTGGCTCTCGAAGGTGGAAAAGTCGTGCGAGACCAGCAATTAGGAGTGTACTCTTGATTTTTAGGGACATTGAATTTTTTGTAATAGAAGCCTTAATCGGGATGCGCCGGTCGGGGCTAATGATTTTCATCTCAATTGCGACTATTACCGTGTCTCTTATTGTATTTGGTATTTTCCTGCTCTTAACCGTTAATATGAACAATATGGCGAATCTGATCTCAGATAAACTCGAAATCCGGGTTTACCTTAAAGAAGGCGTCACTCAGCGCGAAATCCAAGAGTTTATGGCCAAGCTCAATCAAATCGAAGGCATTACTGAAGTGGGATTTGTCCCTAAAACCGATGCCTGGAAAAAATTCCAGCAGAATTATAAAAATGTGCAGATCGGAGATTTGATTAAGTCAAATCCATTACCGGATTCCCTACATGTAAAGCTGGAAAATAATCGCCAGCTCTCCGATATTGCCAAATATATTTCTACCTTTACGGCCTATGTAGAAGACGTATCGTACGGCGGCATTATTGCGCAGCGTATTGCATTGATTTCCAACCTTATCCGAATCGGCGGATTGGTCTTGGTTTTGCTCTTAGGGATGGCCACCCTGCTAATTATAGTAAATACCATCCGGTTAACGGTAATTGCCCGCCAGGATGAAATTTCGATTATGCAGCTCGTGGGCGCAACCAATACGTTTATTCGATGGCCGTTTATCATTGAAGGGATGATTATCGGATTAATCGGATCGACGCTGGCGATCATTTTTTTAAAGATTTTTTATGTGGTATTCGGCGGACATTTTCAGGAAGCGGTTCCGTTTTTTCCTCTTGTATTTAATGACCAGGTTTTACTTGTTATTTATATTTTTGTTGGATTTGTCGGGTCTGGCTTAGGAACGGTCGGCGCGTATCTATCGGTTTCACGTACACTAAAATCAGGGTAGGAGAAGGAGTTTTTATGCTAAGTTTTTTACGCAATAACGCGATTTATATCGGATGGGGCATCGTGATTTTATTTGTAGGAACGATGTTTACAGGCACTGTGTTTCTGGGACTTCAAGGCAAATCATCGTCCGAAAAGCCTCAGGATCTCACCGGACAGATCGCCGTTGTGGGGAATACCCCGGTAGATAAACGCAAATACGCGGAAGTATTAAACTCCCTTTATAACCAATACAGATCAGCAGGAAAAAGTGCCTCGCTCTCACCTAATGTGGTCGAAAGCCTGCAATTCGTCGCTTTTCAACAAGCGCTGCAATACACCCTTCTTTTAAAAGGGGCTGAAGCACAGCGCATTAATGTGTCGGGAGCAGAGCTGGATGGTGCCATTGATACTATTTTAAAGCAATATAAGCTCAAAGATAAAGGGGCATTAAAAGACTTATTAAAGCAAAATCAATATCCCTATGATGAATTTGAACAAGGTATCCGAAATGAAATCATGGTGCGCAAATTCTCAGGCGGTTTGCAATCCTCGGTCACGGTCAGCGAACGGGATGTGGAAAATAAATATTCCGAAGTAAACATTCAGCACTTATTGGTTATGCCGAAAGTATCCACCACCAACAACCAGGATGAACAAAAAAAATATGATGAAGAGGCACAGAAAAAAGTATTAGATATTCAAAAGCAGATTCAAAACGGATTGAGTTTTGATGAAGCGGCAAAGACGTCTTCGGATGATTTGGCCACACGGCCTAACGGGGGACAGTTAGGATGGGTTGGCGTCGGTAAGATGGTGCCGGAATTCGAAGCAGTGGCCTTCGTTCTGGATCAAGACGAAGTGTCTCAGCCTGTTCGAACCGCATACGGATATCATTTGATTAAGCTTCTGGACCGACGTGAAAAGCGCCGTCCGATTAACCTTGATATCGAAAAAGAGAAAGCAGCGATTTTAAAAGACAAACAACAACGTGCGCTTCAAAGCTATTTTTCGACCATTCTGAACACATCTAAAATTCAGATTCTGGATCCGTCGCTTGAAGCATTTAAAGCCAAAAGCGAAGGTGATTTTGCGACCGCTTTCGGGGCCTACCAAAGCCTCGTTTCCCAAAATCCAACCAATCCTCTTCCGCATTATTATATTGCGAAGCTCTATGAACAATTGGGTAACCTGAAAAACGCAAAATTAGAACTTCAAAAAGCGTCTATTAAAGGCGAACTGAACAAAAGTATGGATCTTCCCATTATCCATATTGAGTTAGCCGGACTCTACCAACGTGACGGCAATCTCAGCGAAGCTCAAAAAGAATATGACAAAGCCTTAACGCTTTCCGATGCCGATATGACATCGTTGGAAACGTTATTGGGCATCTTCAAAAAACGGGGTGATGCGGGTAAAGTTCGGGCGACTCGAGCAAAAATCACCACTTTAAAATTGAAACTGGCTCCGTCGGCAACCCCGACCACAACTGCTCCGCCAGCCGCTAGATGACACAACGGACACTGCATCTCGTAAGCTTTGCCATCACGATCGCGATCGTTGGGGGGGTGCTTTTTTTGTCGACTCAGGAGTCTTCAAAGCGATTTGCGGAGTTTCTGACAAAAAACCAGAAACAACATTTTTCTCAGCTGAAAAAAGGAGAGCGAGACTTGGTCTCCCACCTCCGGTTAGTCTCTGGGGAGCTGAATGTTTTTCCGATACAAGATCGGCATCTTTACGGCTTGCTGGCGTCTTACCGGTTAGAGGAGGGTAAGCCTCTCGTGACATATCGTCCCGGACCGACCGGACAGTTAACCATCCAATCTTCCAAGTGGCGGCAATTGGGTGTGCTGGGAAAAGATGCCTGGAGTCTGGGTCTTAGCAAAGAGGTGCTACATGACTTGAATATAACCACGCATACGGCCCGGCAAAATCTAAATTTATCCGGCATTCCGCTAAAACATTTAGCCATAAAATCAGGAACAAGTCGGCTTAATTTATATTTCAATATCTCAAATCCCGTCTCAATGTCAGAGATGTCGGTTCGCTTAGGCGCTACCGATTGCCGAATTTTCGGACTTTTGAGAGCACGGGCGAAGACTATCCATCTGGAAGGTGCCGGACGGTTTCTCCTGGATTTTTCGGGGACATTGTCGCAATCTTCTTTTGTCAGTATCACGGGAGGGATTGGGAAGCTGAAGTTGCTGATTCCTGCAAAAGCCAATGCCCGTATACAATTTTCTGACCGTCTTTTGACGGTCTTTAATATCCAGGGATTTTACAAGATTTCTGAAAATCAATATATTAGTGATACATTTGATCCGGATAAGCCGGTTTTAGACATCACTGTAAAGATTAAGTCCGGTAGTCTCTTAGTAAAGGCCCTTTAAAGGGGTCCCGGGTAAAATTAGAAGGAGTCTTTATGCCTCAAAATTCTCAATTTAAAGGGGGTCTGGTTTCAGGCATTACCTTATTGACGATCGGACTTGTTTTTTTAATCGATAATCTGGGGTTGCTGGATGTCTCGATTTTGTGGCCAATTATTCCCATTGGAATCGGAATCGGTCTGATGATTCGGCATTATCGGGGACGCCGTCAGCCGAAAGAGTAGGTCTCCCTTAGCGTTTAATCACAGAGCGCATCCAGTCCAGATACTCAGGCGTACCGTCAATAATCGGACAGACAATCCATTCGGGAACATCATAAGGATGGCCTGCCAGACATGCTCGAAGGTCTGGCATACAGGTCGTTTGCGTTTTGATCAGACAGCGCCATTCGGAGGCGGTTTCTAGTGATCCCTTCCACCGATAATGGCTTTCGATCGGACCGTTGATCTGGACACAAGCTGCCAGGCGTAGATCAAGAATGGTTTTTGCGAAGTCACGTGCCTGCTCTTTGGTTTCAAATGTGGTGCTGATCTGGATAAAATTGGTCATAAAGTCGGCAAAATATCGGTAAAAAACGCTTTGTCTTTCGGGTGAGTTAAGAGATCTGCCACCTCTTGAGGTGCAATCCAACGTGCTTCCGGATTATCAGGATCAACCGGATTTAGCTGAGTTTCTTTTGTATGAAAGAGAAAAAACGTGATGGTTTTGTATTCCTGAGCATCCTCTTCTCCGTCCCGTCCGATTTTATACCGCGAATATTGCCCGAGTTTTCGGATCAGGCTCAGATCTTTGACGCCCGACTCTTCATGGATTTCACGTTTGGCCGCAGTCAGTTCATCTTCATCTTCTTCGAGATGGCCTTTTGGCAACGACCAGGAAACGCCTTTTTGATTGACGACCAGAATTTCTTTCCGGGCATTGACGACGACGCCACCGGCGCTAAAGGTGTTTTTTGTCATGAGGAACCTCCTTTTAGATAAGATAAAGGGAATCAATGAGCGATTTATAGCGTTTTTCAATTATTTTTCGCTTGAATTTTAATGTCGGCGTGAGTTCTCCGTTTTCCTGAGAAAATCCTACCGGAAGGAGGGTGAACTTTTTTATATGTTCGTACGGTGCAAACGCGGTTAGTTTTTCGTCTATCAGGCTTGTGAAGAATTGCGTGATACCCGCTTGGGAAATGAGCTCGACGGGATCCTGAAAGAGGAGTCCTTTTTTGACCCAAAATTTTGCAAGTAGAGAAAAATTAGGCACAATTAAAGCGGTCAGGTAGTGATGTTGATCGCCGATGACCATCACTTGTGAAATATACCGGCTGGTTTTGAGGGCTTCTTCGATGACTAGCGGCGCGACTTTTTTTCCATTTGATAGCACAATCAATTCTTTTTTACGGTCAATAATTCGGATAAACCCGTCGCTATCGATTTTGGCAATATCTCCCGTATGCAGCCACCCGTCGGCATCAATAATCTCCTGGGTTGCGCTATTTCGATTGAAATATCCATTCATGACATTCGGGCCTTTTACAATGAGCTCGCCGTCGTCGGCAAGTTTGACAGACATATTGGGTAAGGGAAGGCCTACCGTGCCGATTTTGTAGTGATCCGGCCGGTTACAGGCGATAACAGGTGACGTTTCGGTCATGCCGTAGCCTTCGACAATTAAAAGACCAAGGCCAAGAAAAAATTCTCCAAGCTCTTTAGATAACGGTGCGCCGCCGGATACGAAAAATCGGAGCTTACCGCCTGTTTTTTTTCTGATTTTGTTGAAAATAAAGGCATCAGCTAATTTATATTGAAGTGTGTTAAGAGGCGTAGGGTGAACGAGATGTTGTTTAGCCACATTAGTCGCCCAATCAAAAATAGGTTTTTTAATTCCGGTGAGTTGATCATAAAGTCGGGCCTGAATTTTTTCATATAAACGCGGAACACTGATTAAAATCGTTGGTTGCGCTTCGAGCATATCCCGGCTCACAGTGTTAATACTCTCCGCATAATAGATACTGGCGCCGACTGAGAGAACACAATAATAGCCAACCGTCCGCTCAAACGCATGCGAGAGCGGTAGGAATGAGAGAACGACATCTTCATGGGTTGTTGCTACGCATTCGAGTATATCGGCAATATTGCTCAAAAAATTTCCATGCGTGAGCATAACGCCTTTAGCAGGTCCGGTCGTCCCGGAAGTATAGACGATACTGGCCACGTCATCGGAGGCAATATTGCCGTACGCTATTTTGAGGGCATCGGATTCAAAAGGCTCAGCGTTTGCGCCTATATGCCTCAATTCTTCCCAGCCCATCCCTGAAATATTGGAAAGGACTGGCAGGTCGCCTTGTATCAGAATAACATGGCATAGCGTGGGGCATCTGCCCAGAATCGGCCGCACGATAGTGAATAACTCAAGTGTTTCTACAATAAGAATTTTGGATTGTGAATCGGTGACAATATGCACGATTTCCGCAGGAGAAAGTGTTGTGTAAATCGGTACACTGGCGGCGCCGCACATTAGAATGCCCATATCCGCCATCACCCATTCAGGGCGATTACCTGATAAAATCGAGACCGCATCGCCTTTTCCTAAGCCGATTGCTTTTAGCCCCAAGGCAGTTTTCATGACGGATACCGCTAAGTCTTGATAGGTAATCGGAGCATAGACCGGCGCTGCGGCAGTTTTATAAAATAACGCAGCCTTTTGCGGCCGAAGGGCTGCTTGCTCAAAAAGAAGATCGGGAAGCGCGACCGGGGTCACTATTCTTTAAACTCGACCTCGATGCCTCCGATACGCTTGGCAAAGAAATTATACAGATACGCGAGAATTAGTCCGAGGATATAGGCAAAACCGGGATAAATGAGCAAAAATAACCAGATAAAAACAAATCCCCAACTAAACTGTCGCTGGGTCATCATCGAGCCGATCGTTAAGAATTGGATAGGAAGAATAAAGAGGGCGGTGACGCCGAACACCAGAATGCCAAGCATTTTTCCGAAACTGGAAGCATCGATATAAACAATTTCTTTCATAATAGTGAAGTATCCTAAACGGTCAAAAATTTGGGGGTCTAAAAGTTGATCTTATCAAAGTAGGTTGTGGTCCCACAAGCCATCAAAGAAAAAAAGTTTTTTTTTAATTTTTATAGGCCTATAATAAAGCTATGGAAACCTATCATATCGGAGATACACCTATGATTTTGATGGAGCCCCAGGTTTACGGAGAGCTCTATAAGGCTGTCTACAAGGAGGTCCTGTCTCAGGTGATTCCTGAGTTCGAAGAAAACTTTTATGATGGGCCGCATTTTATTTTGAAATTCTACGATATTTTTGAGCATTCAAAAAAACTCGTTATCCTGGAATCCGACACGAATCCCTTTCTCTAGTCCATGCAGGAACATTCGGATTATTATTCGGATCTTTTACCCAATAAAGATCTTATTGCCGGTGTTAGTAAACGATCATTCGGTCTGATTGATTTGGTTGAGAGTTTGGGTCTTGAAAATAGGCCTCTGGTTCAATTGGATCAGGTCCATTCTGCGACATGTGCTGAGGTGGTGACGCCTGAGACGCAGACGCTGGCACAGACCGACGCGGCATTTACAACATTACGACATGTCGCGCTTGCTGTAAGAACTGCAGACTGTTTGCCTATTTTGATTGCGCATCCTCAATTAGTGGGTGTCGTTCATGCGGGTAGACGCGGGACCGACTCTGAGATATTACTCAAATTATTATGGCTGATTCGGGAGCGGCATGGGATCAGCGGCGGGTTTTCTTTTTGGATGGGCCCATGTATTTGCCGCGCTTGCTATCAGGTTGATGCAGTGCAGGATATTCATTACGATCTTATGGCGCAAAACATGGCGCAGTTAGAGTCGTTTGGATGTTTATCTTCTTGCCAGGTCGTTACATCCGATTTTTGTACGAAATGCCGACAAGATATGTTTTATTCATATCGCGGAGGGGCCCGTGAATATGAGAGAACTTGGGGTATAATTACATTAACAGATCACAATAGATAGGTAGGCATTTGAGATGAAATTGAGTATGAAAGATGGTTTTTTTAGTATATTAGACACTCTTGATATTATGGACCCCGCATTATCCGTTCATCATCGGCAAGTCGGTTTGCTGACGCTATTTCTGGCCTCAGAATTTAAATTAGAACCCCAGGTGCGACGAGATCTTTTAGTTGCGGCGCTTTTGCATGATGTGGGTTTGCTGGAACGGGATGTTAAACCAATGCCAAATGCGCGTTATGGTCACCTTCATGCCAAACGCGGCTCGGGTCTGGTTGGCCTGATGCCGTATTTCCGCCGCCCTGCCGATTGGATCGGTTTGTCCCATTCGGCAGACTCTGTCGGAGAAGATAATGTGCCGGTTCATATTCTTCAGATATCGGAATGGATTGTCGAACAAATGGATGATTCTATTGAAATCCTCATTCAGGTGCCGACATTGTTGCAATCGGTTTCGGATCAGAAGTTTGGACATGGAGAGGAGATTGTAACCTGCCTTCGAGGCAATGCGTCTTTATGGTTTGACCTGGTCTCGCCGTTGTCGGGACGGATTGTTCGGAATGCCTGTGAAGACTTAATCGGGGATGAGGAAATTCTCTTAAAAGACCTCTGCCTGTTTTATGTGCGATTAATGGATTTCTCGAATTCGTTTACATCGATTCATTCTTGTGGAGTCGCGGAAACGGCGTTCGAAGTATCCAAACTTGCGGGATTCGATGATGAAAGTTGCCACCGGATTTATATGTGTGGATACCTTCATGACTTGGGTAAAGTCGGGATTTCTAATGAAATTTTGGATAAGCCGGGAAAGCTGACCGAAGAAGAATTTAATTATATTAAGCAGCATCCCTATTTTACATATCGTATATTAGAGCCTATCGCCGGAATGGATATCCTCAATACCTGGGCGGCTTATCACCATGAACGTCTGGATGGGCAAGGGTATCCGTTTGGATTTGGCGAGGCTGATTTGTCTGTGGGGTGCCAGCTAATGGCCGTAGCGGATGTCCTGACCGCACTTCGTGAAGACCGGACCTACCGCCCTGGAATGTCGGTCGAAAAAACCCTCGGAATTCTGAATCAGATGGCAGGATCCGCACTGAGCCCGACGTTGGTAAGCCTGGCGATCGAAAATTTTGATCAGATCGATAGTGCCCGAAAACGGCGTCAGGATGCCGAAGAAGAAGCGGCGAAGCTCTTTAGAGTGGAATGGAGCTAACAGGTGTCCCAGGCTTTATGGTTTGAGATCGCGACGATTACCTGCCCCCAATGTGGACATAAAACCGATGAAGACGTCACGGCGATGGCCTCTCCTATCACCTATGACTGTATGAATTGTAAAACCCGGCTAAGAGTCCCCGCAGGTAAATGCTGCATCCTATGCGCATTTTCAGATGCGCCATGTCCAAAAGTCCAGCGATTGTCCGGTCAAGGCTGCGGAGGCTGATACCGGCTTTTGGCCACGGCATCCCAATTAACCAGAGCAAAGCAGCAGGATAACAAATCATTTAAGAGATTGTTGGATTTGACGACTTCGGTTTGATACAGATTATGAAATTTTCGTAATGCCTCGGCCAGATAGAGCGCGGCTTGTTCGGAATCCTGCTCGGCTTTCTCCATTATTTCGGACGCGACGAGGTCCCAATGATTTCTAGAATAGGCATGTTTATCGAGCCAGTCGATCACCATTTGGGTGACAAATTCGGTTGTGAGTTGCATGGGGGCATTTTTTCATGAAATGAGATGAGGTTCAAGATGGCAGGGTTTAAGGTGTCGATAGCGGGCTGGATCAATAGGGCGGTGAAAAAGATCCGAAAAGTCCCATTCTACTGATATGAAACTGGGTGCGCAGAATATCTAAATTTGAACGCAGTGTTTAAATAATAGTACGTTTATCTAGCATAGAATTATTTTAACTCAGAGCGCTAGAGCCTACAAACAATACATATATAAATATCCCCGACTTAAAACGACGCCGATAAAGCCGCATCACCCACGACTCGCAAGCTCACATTTGATACCCGCTCTAGAAACGCTGCTTTGGCCTCTCGATTCAGGAATATGAGCCCTTTTGCATCGCGGAGTCGAGGCATATCTGATTGTGCAAAAAAGTCCGGGCCGATTAAGGTCTTGAGTGCATGGAGCTGCTGAGATTGGAGGATCATGCATTGATCAGAAAACGGGCCGTCAAAAGTAGGGGAGGGGAATTCCGCATAGACCTGGGTTTTATGGCAGGCTTTGAATAACGCATCGGCTAATATCATTTCGGATTCCAGAACCGGTATCATGCAATTGACTTCACCGGGATGAAAGAAGCTCCAGACATTGCGATACGAGATAATATCCAGGTCATCCGAATATTGGCGAATCGCGGCGACAATCGACTGTAGTGTCTTGAAATGCGTATCGGGGCCGCTACCTTCCGGATCAAACGTGACGGTGAGACAGCTTGGGCGGTATTTGATCAATAAATTGAAAATATCGGCAATGTCATCGTCACCGGGTTGGCTGTTAAACACTTTACCTTGGTAATAGCGGGAACGAAGCTGGTGAACGATCGTGGGATCAACACCGACAATAAAAAGTAACCGCTCGGACTCGAGCTCACGAATCATGCCTTTCCATAATTGAACGATCTGGATGTCTCGGGTGCCGGGGAGATGGCTCGGAAAATAGTCGGTTTTGTAATATAAAAGCTTCGTGCGTAAATCATCGGGAGAGGTAATCTCGTGAGTCTGGCATAGGGCATAAACGAATAATACGGTTTCCAGATCATCCATTCGATGGGTATTTTCGGTATCGAACGCTTGTTGAAAATCAGTAAACAACGCATGTTTGCCGGACGATAAAATAAGCGGTAGATGGCGCGTCAGCCAGTCGTCGGTGATTTTGGCCAGATGGGTCATCATGAAGACCCGAGAAACAGACGTGAATCCGCTCGTCGTAAACGCAAAGGCATGGGTGTCCAGATCGAGCGCACGGTACAATGCGGAATGTGACAATTCAGGGTCATCATGATGCGGGCCCGTTTCGAGCCAGGTGCCTTTGGTATTGAGCAAACTCAGGCCGTTTCGGACACAAGATTTCAGATCCTCATCCAGAGAAAGGAGAATATCCGGTAAAGACGGAACTGCTTTTAACACGGCATCTCCCGTCATAAATCCGGCGAGATCGACTGCTTTTAGGAATAATACGGATTTATTCAACTCTAGCGCCCGGTCGATCAGAACACGCTGAATAGACGGAAGATGTTGTGACACCAAAATGCGTTCCGAAATGCGGGCATGGAGACGGCTGGCAGCATTTTCAACCAGATAGACGCGTGAAGTCGGAATTTTTTGTAAAAATTTAGCAGGAAGGTCCGGAATCGCGCTCACCGGTTCTTCGATGACTTTGGCAATAATAGGGGCCTTGGTTTCCCCGGCCGCAAATAAAATTGCGATCGAATTCGGGTGTGCGGTGGCACCGTCGATCATGGTCCCGAGTCCGATGGTCATTGCTTCAGGCGTGACATTGGCAATGCCACCGAATCCCACAGACGTAATCGCGCGGGTAGGGTAATCCAGCAAGGCTAAATGGGTTTTTTGGGTTAACGGCGTATCCGGCATATTAAATGCAAAATGGCCGTCCTGCTCGCCGATGCCGCCCAGAATAAACCAAGGCCGTTTTTCTTCTTGAGTGAGCCGGACGATCGTGGCTTCGAATTGATCGCAGAATCCTTGAATCGACAGGAATTCCGAATGGAGAAAATAAGCGGTCAAATCCATGAGACATAATTGATGCTCTTTGAGACCCAGAAGCGGCACATAGTAGGTGCGTATAAAGTAAGTAAAGCTATAAAGCGCATGGGCCGGAACCGGAAATAATTCGTCGAGCTGCACAAAGGTCAGCCCTTCAAATAACGCATAGAAGCGCTCATCGCCCCATTCTTGTTTCATCCGTTTGAGATCCCGAATAAAAAACTCGGGGGTTTTGCCGGTGGGAAGCGAGATCACGCCGTGAGGATTTTGCTCGCACCACTCAATAAACCGAGCTGCAGTAAGCTTGCCCAGGGCGACCGGATCGGGTGTTTCGATGACCGTCAGATGCTCTCCCGGATACCGTCCCTTGCGCCCGGATTTTTCTAAATAGGTTGTTTCTATTGGGGTAAAGTGATTCATGAGCTATCCAACATGCCAAAAATTGTCGTCATGTGCAAGGGCGTGTTATAAATTAATCTATGTTACCCCAGATCCGAATTGGCATAGATGTAGGCGGAACCTTTACTCATGGGGTTGCGATTTCGGTGCCGGATCTTGAGGTGGTGTCCATTGCCAAAGTGCCGACTACTCACAAGGCGGCCAATGGCGTCGCGCAGGGAATTATTGAAACTCTTGAACACTTACTTACTTCAGGTGCTTTTTTGCGTGAAGCGGTGACCTGTATCGCCCATTCCACCACGCAGGCGACCAATGCCCTGCTCGAAGGGGATGTCTGTCCGGTGGGGATTTTTTCAGTCGGCTCCGGACTCGAAGGACGTCTCGTCAAATCCGGGACGCAGATAGACCCTATCGAAGTCGGCCCGAATAAAACCATCCCAATTTATCATCACTATGAAGCGGTAGGTTCACCGTCTGACCTAACGGATTCTGTCATAAGAACGGGAATCAAAACCCTGATGGGCGCAGGAGCCGAGGCCATTGTCGCAGCTGCGGCATTCAGCGTAGATGACCCAACCGTCGAAAACTTAATTTTAGACGTTGCCGCGTCGATAGGGATTCCCGCGACGGCGACTCACGAAATCTCTCTTTTATATGGTCTTTCTCCCCGGACCCGAACCGCAGTCATCAATGCGGCGATTATGCCGAAGATGTTGCATGCGGCCACGATGACGCAGGCTGCAGCCAAGTCTCTCGGGCTGAATGCGC
This sequence comes from bacterium UBP8_UBA817, assembly GCA_945888995.1. Lineage (GTDB taxonomy): Bacteria > Margulisbacteria > Marinamargulisbacteria > CAMDBA01 > CAMDBA01 > CAMDBA01. The sequence goes on from CAMDBA010000002.1 coordinate 141,702, forward strand.
CTTTGGTCGTCATGCGCTCCGATGGTGGCGCGATGGATATAGAGGACATGAAACGCCGTCCGATTCTGACCATGCTATCCGGTCCCGCAGCGGGAGTTGCGGCCGCACTGATGGTGGCTCAGGTGTCCGATGGGCTCTTCGTCGAAGTCGGCGGGACGTCAACGGATGTGTCGTTAATCCGAGACGGATATCCCACGATCAAACCGGCACGAATCGGCGCTCATCAATTGCACCTCAATACCATCGATGTCAGAACTGTTGGTGTCGCAGGCGGGAGTGTCATTGGATTGGATGCCTCGGGGGCCGTCAAAAAAGTCGGGCCCAGAAGCGCCCATATCGCGGGGCTGGGGTATAGCGCATTTACCACAACCGACACCCTTAGCGAATCGGTCGATCTGACCACCGAGTGTTACCCTGGCCTGACCACACCTGCCATTGCGACTCAATCAGAGTTGCCCTGTACCTTTACCCCGACTTGCGCAGCTAATCTGCTGGGCTATATCCCGAAAGGCGATGTTGCGGCCGGGAATTTGAATACGATTCAGGCTTTTTTGGACCGGTTAAAAACGTCTTTTTCCGACCTGTCACCGACGGTGTTTGCGCAGCAGGTCCTCTCGGTGGGAGCGGGTTCTATTCTGGAAATTATTTATAGTTTTACTAAAGAACATCCTGAAAGAAAATGGCCGCTCATCGGTGGTGGCGGCGGCGCGTCGGTCTGGGTGGGATATCTGGCTGAAAAGCTAGACGTACCCTTCACGATATCACCGCACGCACCCGTCATTTCAGCCATTGGCGCGGCGCTGGCCCTGCTCCAGGAAACCATTGAAAAAACAGTGATCGATCCGTCTCCTCAGGACTTTATTAATATCCGGCAGCTCGCGGAAGGCGCGTTATTAAAAGCTGGCGCATCGTCGGACTCGATCGAAGTAAAAGTCGAGCTGGATGCCAATCGGGGTGTTCTCCGAGCCACGGCTTATGGGTCGTTTCCACTGGTTCAAACCGGCGGTGAATGGTCAACGGCCGCCCTCGCAGAAAAAGCAAAAATCATGATGCGTCTCGACTCCGAACCGGCTGTCGCGGCTAAAACCCAAAAATTCACCTTGTTTCAAGCCGAGAAAACACAAAAAAAATGGTGGGGCCTGGCTCAAAACATCTCGCATCCCTGGGTAGTCCTGGACCAAAAAGGCCGTCCTAGATTCAGCGGTGAAAATGGAAACATAACGGGCGTGACTGCCGACGAGTGGCTTGTCCGGCTTCATGAAATTGTGAGTCCGCACTTGATTTACGGCGAAGCCCAGGCCATTGTGCCGCCGGTCTTTATCGTCACTGATACCCGTACGATGGACTTGTCGGGTCTATCCGGCATGGATCAATTAACGGCATTATGTGAAGATGAGAAAAAGCGCTTACATCCCAACGAACCGATTGTCATCGTCGTTCGACTTTAAAATCCGGAGGACCCCTAATGAAACGATCTTTAAGTGAATTAATTCAGGAAACAGGATTCGGCGTAGTCGTCAGTTTGCCTAAAAATAATCTTGAACTGGCTAAGGCCGCCTTTGAGTGCGGTGTGGATGCCATCAAAGTTCATGCCAATGTTGAGCACAAGGCCAGCGGGACCCGATTCGGATCGTGGTCTGAGGAAAAGCCTGTGATCGACGCCATTTTAAAACTTGCAACGGGTCCCGTGGGTATTATGCCGGGCGCAGCCGAGACCTTATCGCCGGCGGAATTAGACGATGCGGCTGATCTGGGAATCGAATTTCTCGATATTTATGATCAGGACATGCCAGCCTGGATGCTCAAGTCCGAAATCGACAAGATGATCGCGATCGGCCATGGCTATAGTCCAGACACATTTAAAGGATTACTCCAAACCGGCTTTGCCACGATGATCGAAGCGTCGATCATCCCGTCGACGTCTTATGGCGAGCCATTGAAAGCCTCGGACATCGCGCAATATGCTGCAATTGTCGCAATGAGTACAGTCCCGGTTGTGGTGCCGAGTCAGAAACACTTGGTGCCGTCCGATCTGGCCATCCTTCGTGAAATCGGAGTGAAAGGGGTCATTTTAGGCACGATTTCAATCGGATCGACGCCGGAAAGTTTTAGAGAAAATCTGCCTGAATTTATGAAATGGGCAAAATAGGGGTCATCCCGCTCGACGATCGTCCGGTTTGTCTGGATCAGGTGTGTCTGTTGGCAAAAGCATATGGCTTGGATCTAATCTCGCCGCCAATAGAATGGTTGGGGCATAAGCATAGTGCGGGACATGCCGATCGGATCGGCGCGTGGTTTGTCGAGAATTTTGATCAGGCGGAAACCTGGATCATCTCGCTCGATATGCTGTGTTACGGAGGGTTAGTGGCGTCAAGACGATTGGATAATCCAATCGATCGGGTTACATCCCGCCTTCACCTGCTGCAAACAGCCAAGCAACGAACGCCTCATATTCCAATTCTGGCATGGCAATCGGTACGGCGCTTATCGGATACGGTGACTTGTTCGGCAGATTTGGAAAAGTGGGCGTATCAACATCAGCATGCCACATTTGATGACCGCAGGGCACGTAATCACCTGGTTAATTTAGACGTCTTAAATTTGGTAAAAGAGGGAACAATCGAGGCCTTGTCGCTGTTGCAGGAAGACTGCCAACCGGATGGACCGCACGTCGAAGAGCATCGACTTTTGATAAAGCGAATAGAGTCGCTCGGTATTGAAGAAAAAGTGACGGTTACTCCCGGAAGCGATGAAGGGTCGGCTGTCCTATTAGCCCGATTCTATCGTGAGTTTAGACGACTATCGGCTTCGGTAGGGATTTGTTTTTCATCCCAATCCGGCAGTGAGCGGGTCGCGTTGTTCGAAGATCGATCGATCCGAAAAGTCGTACAGGGACAATGCCGTGCTGCCGGAATAACCGGCTCAGAAGATCTAAGAAAATCCGATTACCTGCTAATGGTCTGGTGTCCGGATGCGCCTACCGCTGACTTAATGATGAGTGAACCTGTGGCAATCGGTGAGCATGGGGTGACTGAGTTTATTCAAGAATGTAAAAACTACTTAGCCATGGGCAAACAACTCTCAATTGCCGACGTCCGCTACGCCAATGGCGGCGATCCGCAATTATGTGACGCGCTGACGGCTGCAGGCTTATGGTTAAAATTGTCCGGATATTCCGCCTGGAATACAGCATCCAATGCCATCGGTTTTGCCATCGCGCAGATACTTTTACCGCCGGGAAATCCCGTGATCGCCCATCGCATCATCGAAGACTGGGCGTACCAGTCTGTCGTTCGCCTGCGGCTATCGAGCTATGTCTCTCAAACGCTTCAGGATGATATTTGGGCGATTTCGGATACGCAGTTACCCAAAGCCACTCGCGAATTGAATCGACTGATGCAGGTATGGATAGAGAAAAAAAAGGCGGTTAACCTTCATACGATGCCGGTTTTTCGATTGCCTTGGGATCGGACGTTTGAGGTTTGTTTTTGAATACTTCAATACAAATTTAAAGTGTGAGTTTAAATTTGTATGAGTTTTTATTAAATATAAATAATAATAGGCGTAACTGAAAAAGTAGGAGACTCATAAAATGTTAAATCATCTAAACTACGATGTCATCGTTTGTGGTGCCGGTTCAGCTGGAATCTGTGCAGCTGTGGCTGCAGCGCGAAACGGCGCTAAAACCCTCTTGCTGGAGCATTATGACGATATTGGCGGAACAATGGTTCATGCGTTGGTGTTTCCGGCTATGACGTTTCATGCGACGGTCGATCATCAGGTGATTAAAGGCATTCCCGAAGAGCTCGTCCAAATCGCGATTCGGCATGGCGGCTGCCCCGGTCATATTCCCGATCCGATCGGAACCGCTGCGACGATTACACCGATTGAGCCAAATGTGTTTCGGGACAGTATGATAGAGTTGCTTTCCCATCCGAATTTGACTGTGCAAACCGGAGTAACCATTGAGACTGTTGTAAAGAATGCCAACCGTGTAACGGGATTAGTTATCAAAATCGGAAACTCGCCTAAAACCACACTCGCCGCAGACGTTGTTATTGACGCTAGCGGAGATGCCGCGATTGCAGCATTCGCCGGTGCGGAGTTCACGGTGGGTCGTGAAAAAGATCACAAAACCCAACCGCTCTCTCTTATTTTTGTCATGCAAGGCGTCGATATTGCCAAGGTGCGGGACTATATCAGACGTCATCCGGAGGACTTTGTCTTATCGGAGTTGGCGCGTACCCATCTGAATGACTTGCCCCGATTGGCGGTGGCGGGATTTTTTAGCACTGTTAAATCCGCCCAAAAAACCGATCAGTTGGTTCAATTTCGGGATCGTGTGTTATTTTTCGAAATGGCGACGCCGGGTGAGGTGAATATCAATATGACCCGAGTCTATGCAAATGGCCTGGATACAGTTGATCTGGAATCCGCCTATAAGGCAGCGCGTGATCAGGTGGATGAGTGCGTAACCCTGCTGCTGCACCATATTCCAGGATTTGAGTACGCAACATTAAAAGAAGTCGCCAACAGAATCGGTGTGCGGGAAACTCGGCATATTCATGGCGATTACACCCTGACCGAATACGATGTCGTCGAAGGCAAAAAATTTGCCGACGGGATTGCCTGCGGGGCGTTTCCGATCGATATTCATTCGCCGGACGGAAATGCCATGTCGATTACGCATATGGAACCCGGAACGTATTATTCGATTCCGTATCGATGTCTGTTGCCGAAAGGAATCGAGGGGCTTCTGGTTGCGGGACGGCCTATTTCGGCGACCCATGAAGCAGCAGGCTCCGCTCGGTTATCACCGACATGTATGGCATTGGGGGAAGCGGCGGGGACGGCGGCGGCGTTGAGTGTCACTCACCATTGTTTGCCGAGGGAATTGGATGTCGAGCAGTTGCGGGATCAGCTGAAGAATCAGGGGGCCGTTGTAGCGTAGGTGTTTTTTTAATGAAGAACCAGTAGGTGCCTATAATGGGTACATATACCCGTTCCAACCTCTTTAAAATATTTTAAAGAAAAATTGGGCATCCCATTTACCTATTTGGTCACATTGAAAGGTGACAAGGAATTTACCCAAGATGGAATAAAAGTATTGTCGGCAAGCAAGTTTTTAACAGGACTTCCTTAACCCATCTCAGCAAAATCGACCAAATAAGTTAATTCAACCAAACCGCCAATCCCAATCCACCGATTGCCACCACCCAAATATAGGGCAATGTCTTTCTCAAAATCGCCTGAAGATCGACTTTGAGCTGATTGGCGATCCAGACATTGTGGGTGTTAGTGGGATCACACACCCCTTGGATCTGACCGGTCGACATAAACGCGCCCATAATCATAAAGGGAGAAAGCTGACTTCCGGATTGAATTAAGCCGATCACGCCGCTGCCCATTCCCCAGATATTAAGAGGTCCTCGGTAGAGCGCTAGCGGTGCAAACGCGCCGAAAAACAGAAGGTATCCGATAGCGGAATGTGGCAAAATGTGCCCGAGAAACGGCAAAACACTGTGCTGAATCGGGATCGTATTGACCGCGATTAACACCATCCCGATGCCCATCATAATCGCAATGGCAGGCGCTACGGCTTGAATGCCTTCCACTGCAGATTGAAGTGTCCACTGAATCCGATGTTTCGAAATCACAAAAAGATACACCAGTCCCATTAAAAAAGCGGCATTAACACTCCATCCGAGTATGAAAACCAGGCTGATCGGTACCACCGGTGCCAGCAATAACGTCTGAGTCCGCCCGAACCCCAGTAAAGGCGCGACCATTAAACCGAATAAGACCATCACATAGGCGACTTTAAACCCTAAAATCCAGGCAGGATTCAGGTTTCCGATGACATGAGCGAATCCCACCCAAAGAATCACCGCACCGGCAATAACCCCGACGACTTTGGCCACCATTCCCATTGGGACGGGGAGCTTGGCCCGCTTGAATTCGATCACCAGAAACGAGAAAAAGACACTGTAGTAGATGACGCAAAACGGCAATGCAAACCGAAGAATATGCTCGGTCGACAGTCCTAAAATATCCATATAAAGCGCCCAATCGACAATATTGAGGGTCCCGCCGATACACACCGACATCAAAAATCCGCTCGCAATAATCAACGGTGGAATCCCTTGCGAAAGCAGCACCGGAAAGTAAATCGTGGCCACCAGAATAACCGAACCAAGCCCGCCGAGTGTGGTGAACAGAAGTGACACAATCGCACTCAGGCTGGCCATCATGACAAACGGATGATGACCGGCAAGTTCTGCGATTTTTCGGACCAGAGATTCGGTGACGCCGCTGACTTTTAAGAAAAATCCGAAAATACCGCCCAGCATGACACTGAGCATAACGCCGTGAAGGCGAGGAATTCCTTTGGCAATAATCTCATCAAGGACGAGGTGGTAAGTCGAAAAGACAGAGACCTGTATCTGATGAAGGGTTCCCGGATGAAGTGCGTGTGACTGCGAAAAATAATAAGGAAATGCGGTCACCACGGTGATGGCCACGGCCAAGACCGGCAGTGCCAGCAAGACATGTAGCTTCCCCGAATACATTAAATACGCGAAGACAAAAAAGACGCCGAGCAATAGGAACGCGATCATGAGGTTTCTCCGATACTAAAAGTGTTGTGAATAGGGTGCTGGAATAGTCGTATTCTAAGGGACCGATAAACAAAAAGCAATTTTCTCAAACGAGAAAAGTCGGTATCATACACAAGCTTCCAAGTAAGATCATTAAAAGGATTTAGGATGAAATCAGTTATTTCCGGCTTTTGCGCCGCGTTTTGTATCGTATTGATGTGTCATTCTCCCTCATTGGCACGCCAATCGTGGGGGGTGTCGATTGAAAATAGTTTCGGAGGCAATGTGGTCTATTGGGATAAAAAAAACACGACGATCTTAGGAACGGTATTACGGCCAATCTCGCTTCCGCCGCTCTCTCCGACATCGGGTAGGGTGGTATCGGCGAATGCCAATGTTGTTTCTGTTTCATCCACTTTACCCACTTATCCGACCCTCAGCATTGTGTCGGTTCCGTATGCGGTAAAAAATCAGCGGGAGATGCTCCAGACCTTGACGACGATTGTGACCACGATTCCCGAAAAACGGGCAGAGACGCTTTTTCGTTCCTTCCCCGGACTTTTGCTGGAAGTATTGCCATCCCCATCCTATACCATTCGCATTTACTGTCCGGGCGACGACTTTTTGCCGCCACCGCCTCCGGTCGAGATGCGGCATGCGAGCCCGGTGAATATGATGGCAACGGCCTCTCGGGAAGAGCAATACAGGATTGTAATTGATAATACGGTATCCGGTTCCATCAAGGTGAGCACAGATCAAGGTCAAACATGGGCGCCTGTGGGATCGGTGATTCATCCGATTAACGGCGTGACACACGAGATCGGAGACATGGAATTTACCGCTTCGGATTGGGCCCTCGTCGGAAGTGTGACCGCTACGGCTGTGAATGCCATTCACCTCAAAGCCGCGCAATTAAGTGTCCATGCCGCTGTTTTTTCAATTTTGCCGCTTGAATTTTTATCGGATGCGCCGGTCACAGGGTCATTCAGAGATGACGTGACGACGATATTTACCGATATTCCGGCTGCACATGGGATTTTTGGCCCGCCGTTTGCCCCTCGGGTCGGAGACCCGATACTCGTCCAACAAACACCGACCTCCTCATTTGAACCATGGCCGCCTGGGCATGCCTTAAAAACCGGTGAGCGCATGATGATTATTGCTCAAGCGCCTATTACGCCGACATGGCAGATTGAAATCGAGAACCGATTCGGCGGAAATGTAACCTATTTTGATGGGAAAACCACGATGACTATCGGCATGGTCTATCGTCCTGTCGCAGGTGTCGGCCGGTTTGGCGGCACCGTTTTCCAGGATGTCGGCAAAATCAGAGCCAATCATCCGGGTGTGTTATGCGTGAGTACTTCGCCAGTCGGCACCGAAGGTGGATTTCAAATTGTCCCGGCGTTTCATTGTAATTCGTCCAATTTAACCTATGTAAAAAATTATCCGGTTTATCTGGTGATCGGCCCTGTAAATGCCCGATCGGAAGCCTTGGAAGGAACACCCCCGATTTTTAACGGATTAATAAGGCCCGGAGATAGTGTTGAGGTTCGTATCGGCGGTATCTGGCAGTCGATTCCTCCTGCAGGCGGACGTGATTTTACCGCGCTTCAGAATGTGGAGGCAGTTCGTATTTACCCAGCCCCGCAAGGTCAATTCTATAAGTAGCCACCCGTCACAACAGTAGGGTATTATGAAGATCGAAATCAGTGTTAAATTCTCTAGGAGGGATCCATAACATGTTAGCGTCAATTGAACAGAACCTGAATGAACAGATCAATGTCGAATTTTATTCCGCCTATCTTTATCTTGCGATGGGATCGTATTTTGAATCGGAAGGCTTACGCGGATTTGCGAATTGGATGAGAAGCCAGTTCGAAGAAGAAGTCGCACATGCCATGAAACTCTATCACTATATCGTTGATCGTGGTGGAACCGTTACTTTAACCGCGATTGCCGCACCTCCGACGAAGTGGGAATCCCCAGTATCGATTTTTCTTCAAGCCTATGAGCACGAAAAAGAAGTCACTCAGAGCATTAATAAAATCGTGGATTTAACGATTAAAGAAAGTGATCATGCGACGCATCATTTTTTACAATGGTTCATTGGGGAGCAAATCGAAGAAGAATCGTCCGCCAATACCATCTATCAGCAACTGGTTTTAAGCGGAACAGATAAAGCAGCGTTGTTCTTTTTAGACAGAGAGCTAGGCCAACGGACCGCTGGTCAAACCTAGTCCCGTGTATTCCTCTCTTCTCACAACGATCAGCGGTGATAAATGGGCTAAGATCGGTATTGCTCCCCGAGCCGGGAGTGTCGTGCCGGTCTCCTTTTTACGCTCGTCAGATAGCCCTGGGATCGGTGATTTCGCTGCATTTCGGGCTTATATCGAGCTAGCCGCCCGGCGGGGAGAGACTATTGTGCAGATCTTGCCGTTGGTAGATTCGGGGCCGGATCATCTCTGGCCGTATTCATCAATCAGTAGTTTTGCCCTCAATCCCGTTTATATTTGCATTCAATGGCTGATGGATGCTTTTAAATCGTCACTCTCTAAGTCGGCTTTTTCTGATATTCAGCCACACTTGGATGTCTTAATTAAATCTGAGAAGTTCGAATTAGTAGACTATTCGGAGGTCCGTGTACAAAAAATGGCTATTTTGCGCCGGGTTTTTCAGGAAGTAAAACCGGACGTGGTCGCGGATCTCGTGGCCTTTTCCGGGGAATTCGACTGGGTGCCCGGATATGTCATGTATTGCGTAATTGCCCGCCTTGAAGGCACGTTTGACTGGCGGGCCTGGCCGTCGGATTTGGCCCAAGCTGAAAAAAAGACGATGCAAAATATTGCCGAAGCCTATTCGGAGGATCTTTTCTTCCATATTTTTTGCCAATGGATCGCCTTTAATCAAGTTGAAAACGTGCATGCCTTTGCCAAAGAGCTAGGCGTCCTGATCAAAGGAGACATTCCGATTCTGGTAGATGCCACCAGCTGTGATGTGTGGGCATGCCCACATTATTTTTTAACCGAGTATGGAGCCGGTGCGCCGCCGGATATGTTTACGACCGGTGGTCAGGAATGGGGATCTCCGCCCCTGAATGTCCAGAACCCGCAGGCGATTGATTATTTTATTTCACGCTTTGCCTTTGCCCAGAATTATATGGATATGGTGCGGGTGGACCATATTTTAGGGTTGTTTCGACTCATGATCTGGAACCCTCGTGCCGGCACGATTGCCAATGAAGGATTTTTCTATCCGCAGAGATTAGGGGATACGATTCTGTCTCTCACACGGCAGGAATTAAGAAACATTGATATTCACCCTGATCGTTATATTTACCAGGAAGGAATCGTTACCGACATTCCGAATTTAGATAATACGGCGGAGAAGCTGATCGGGATCGGATTTGCAAAAAAAATTAAAGACCAGGACAAAGTCGCTTGGATATCGGATGAACGTTTAAAAGATGTGTTCGAAATTGAACCAGTCGATCTGAATAAATATGATTCTAATCTGGATGTAAATGAAGATTATATTCATGCAGTTTGCTGTGAAGCCGGATGGGCCGAAGATGAAATCAAACCCGTCCTTCGGGAACGTCGCCGTCTGCAAAATATGCTGGGATGTTATCTGGGCAAAAAAGACCTGTTTTTTTTCACGTTTTACGGCAAAGAAACCTGGCAATATTTGAATTTGGATTCGTATCAAAAAGAAGCGCTCGATACCTTGCTGGCGATTAAACTAGTACAGAAGCGTGAGATGTGGCGTGACCACGGAACTGATATTCTAACCAAACTGGCCAAGCAGACACGCCTGGTTTTATGCGGAGAGGACCTGGGATTGGTCGATCCGTATATTCCGGATGTGTTAAAAGAGCTTGGTATTCTGGGCTTGTCGGTTATTCGGTGGGAGCCTCAGTTCCAGCCGGAGGCGCAACGCATGCTGGCGGTTTTGACAACGAGCACCCATGACACTTCGACACTAAGGCAATGGTGGGAAGACTCTTCTACAGAGCCGGAGATAAAAACACAGTTTTGGGAAATATTTGCAGGGTATACGGATAAAGAAGTGCCTCCGCATTTATCTGATGTGGATTTGCAATCGATTCTGCTGAAACTCTATGAAACCTCTTCTTTAGTTGCCATCATTCCTTTTTGGGAAATTTTGGAAGCGTTTTATAAAGAACCCGAAAAACGCATTAATATTCCTGGGATGAGCGGGAAGGTGAATTGGTTGAGCCGTATGGAAAACCCTTTAGACGTTTATTTAACCGCGAAATATGAAAAAATAAATGATCGTTTTCGACATGCAATCAGTAAATCTGGTCGCTTGGAGCCGGTATCAGTGGGTAATGTATAGGTTTTACTGGCTAAATAGTGATTAAAGCTGGATTCCTAGGTCAGCCCGAGGATGACAACCTCAAGCCCAAAAATGACCCGCTCTTTATTTCTCAGCAGTTCTTTTTTTGTGACATTTAGCACAGACACCATAAATATGGATGGACCGGTATTCCGGAAAAAATCCCATTTGTTGGCACATCTGGTCTAACTGCTCGCCGATCTGGTCTTCTTTAATCTCTAGGATTTTGCCACAGACATTGCAGATCAAATGGTCATGTTGTTTTTTGCTGAAATTGCGCTCGTAAAATACCTTGCCGTCCCGGGTCGAGATTTTTTGAATCAGACCGGCGTCCAGAAGTTGCTTGATGGTGCGGTAAACGGTGGCGCGTGAAAATTTGTGATCGTCCGACCGAAGCTTATCGATAAAATTTTCAACTTCGAAGTGGCTTCGGGTTTTGAAAATTTCTTCGACGATGACTTTTTTCTGAGGGGTATAACGACCTTCGTGGGTGTTTAGGTACTCTTCAAATAATTTATGCGGATTTTTCAATGATGATCTCCATGCGCAACCAGGCTTGCAATCCCGATATCGACATGCCGAATGTGATCGACTAAAAGATCAATAATCTGCCGGATATTAAAAATAAGGGTAATCGGAGAGCTTTTTGCATCGTATTTGTTACGAAGGTCCGCTACTTTGACCTTGAAGAGTTCATGCTCTTCTTTGTGTTGGTCATAGCCGGCATAGTGATGTTCGGTCATGACTTGCTCTTCTTCCTGGAAGTGAGTCACTACATAATCTTCTAAAAATAAGATTATGGTTTCGACAATCTCGGTGTTTTGACCTTGGGAAATGGCGTTGTCCAGCATGGTAACCAGCTTGAATACTTCCTGATGGTGATGGTCGATAAGCTCGTTTCCAACCGATAAATCTTCTGACCATTCCATAGCTGCCATAAACACGTTCCTTGAGACAAAAATTTTATTCAAAAGATGATAACACCCTGTTTGACGATCGTAAAACGGGTTTGATATAGTTCCGCGTAGCCGCTATGAAAATACTTTGTTTTTTCCTATGTTTGTACACTATTTTTACCACACCTGTGATGGCGGAGCCCCAACCGAAGCTACTAAAGTCTGCGGATCAGATTCGAAGCGCCATTACTAAAAATAAATTCGCCGCCGCCATTTACCAAACCCACATATTGCTTCTGGAACTCAAGGAGAAACAGCAAAAAATCCTAGAAAAGTTTTTTCCCATCCAATATGAAGCTTTTGCCAAGGCCACCCCGGAATTCACTGGAGACCCTGATACGATCGGTGTCTTATGCACGATCCGCTACCTGAATCCTGTCAATCAGACCATTGATGTGAATATTGTTTTTTGTGATTCCTCGATCAATGAATACCTGGATTTGGTGCGTAATCCCAAGAAAGTCACCAAACAAGATCATTTATCTTTGGTTAAGATGCCCGGCTCCATTGGCGCCCTGGAACGATTTCTGCCGGACCAGGATTACTGTGAACGTAATATTGTCTTGAGCGATCGGGTAATGGTGAATGTGATTGTGAATGGCGCCGAGAGTAAGAAACTACTCGAGGGGTTTTGTAAGATACTTGATTTAAAGGGGATTGGGGCGTGGTTGAGTTTTTAGGTGGTTTTTATAATTAAGAAATGATGCATTTATTAAAGTGAGGAAGCACCTCGACATTGCATTGATTTTTGATTTCTCGTATGATACTATCCACACGATTTTTAAATCCCGAGTATTTTTGCTCCTGTAGCTCAGTCGGTAGAGCACATCCATGGTAAGGATGAGGTCATCGGTTCGATCCCGATCGGGAGCTCCATTTTTTCGTGTTCAATGACGAGTAATGAAATTTAAATTTTTTTGGAGGGTTAAATAATGGCAAAAGAGAAATTCGAGCGGAAAAAACCGCACGTAAATATTGGGACGATTGGTCACGTTGACCATGGGAAGACGACCTTAACTGCGGCAATCACAAAGACGTTAGCGTCACAGGGATGGGCTAAGTTTATGGCGTATGACATG
>CAMDBA010000003.1 GCA_945888995.1 bacterium UBP8_UBA817
GGCAGTGTAAAATCTTGAGTGTAATTTCAAAACGGTGAAAGAATAGTCCAGCGGCGAAGCTCGCTGGAAATATTTTGAAAGCCAACGAGGGTCATCGTAGACTTTTTAAGAATCGCAAAACACTTAAAAGGAGCATACGATGACCAAGACCCAAGATACAGAACTTTTCAAAAAACTGTTAGTAGGATTTTGTCAGGAAGAGGATCCCATTAAGGAAATGCTGCAATGGATGGTGAATAAGCTTATGGAAATTGAAGTCACAACACTCAAAACACAGGTCGAAAAAGGGACTCATAGCTCAGAGCGAAAAACGCATCGCAACGGCTATCGTGTTCGTCGTTGGGATACCCGGCTCGGGACCATTTACCTCACCATCCCCAAAGTCCGAACAGGAGGATATCAGCCTTTCTTCCTAGTCAATAAACAACGTTCCGAAGCGGCGTTGATGTCCGTGATTCAAGAATGCTGGATCAATGGCATATCAACACGAAAAATGATGCGGGTCTTTAAGTCTTTCGGGATTGAAGATATCTCAGCAGGCCAGGTTTCTGCTGTGACCAAGGAGCTTGATTCTGAAGTCAAACAGTTCCGCCAGGCCCCTTTGTCTGACTCGTACCCGGTTATTTGGATTGATGCACTCTATGAAAAAATCAGGGACGATAAAAAAGTCACCTCTAAAGCCATCATGGTCGCGCTTGCGATCAACCACGAGGGACAAAAAGAGATTCTAGCTCTAGAACCTATGGATGAGGAATCGACTGACACGTGGACCGTATTTTTCGATAAACTGAAGGCGAGAGGGGTATCCAAAGTCGGGTTGCTTGTCTCGGATGCCCACAAAGGCATTCAAGGCGCTTTAAAGAACTCCTTCACGGGTACCTCCTGGCAACGCTGCAAAGTCCATTTTATGCGCAATATCTTGGCCAGAGTGCCCCATAAACAAAAAGAAATGGTGGGCAAACATCTTGCCCATATCTTTAACCAAACCAATTATTCAGGTGCGAAACAAACCGCTGAGGAGGTGATTTTTAAGTTCAAACACATGTTCCCGGAGGCTATAGATGTTTTATCCGATGGCATTGAAGATGCACTCCAGTTCTTTCATTTTGAGGCTCTGCCTTTCGGCAGAACTTCTTCGACAAACCATCTCGAACGTCTCAATCGGGAGATCCGTCGTCGTTCCAATGTCGTCGGGATTTTCCCTTCCACTGACTCGTTTCTTAGACTTATCGGATCCTATCTCATTGAATATCAATCCGATTGGGCGACTGGTAAATCTTATATTAACCCAGATAGACTCTCTCTTTTCTGGGCCAATTTCTCCGACAGAAAGGCCGCTTAATTTTTAGTCTACGTGACCAAATTACACCCAATTATTGACGCGACCCAGGCCAACCACCCCATAGGAGATCTGGGCAATATTTACACTACCGCTACCGGCTTAGCGGTTATCTAACAACTCCGTTCCAAAACTACCTTTATCCGAAAAAAACAGCATCGCAGGCCGAGCTGTGATTGTTCATTCAAAAGAAGATGATCTCAAAACACAACCGGCCGGAGATTCTGGTTCTCGAATCGGCGGAGGCATCATCGGTCATAGTTGGAAATAGTCGGCAGAATTTGGCAAAGGCGAGGTTAAAAACGCCTCTACCGCAACTTCAAAATTAGGCTAGCAACCGTTTCGCCCGTTCAACAAAACCCTTTGCGGTCTCAAAATCCTGAGCTTCGGCATACAACCGTGCCAAAGGCTCAGTCCCCGAAAACCGGACTAAAAACCATCCTGAAGAAACAACTACTTTTAAGCCGTCTAAGCGATTTATTGAAACGCTCTTAAGATCTAATTTAGATTCAATTTCATTAACATCAATTGTCGAGATCAGTTGTAGTAACTCCGCTTTTTTCTCATCTGAAAACTTAAATTCCTCTTCCAGAAATGTAAACGACCCGTACTTCGCTTCCACTTTGGCTTTTAACTGCGATAAAGGAAGTCCGGTTTCTTTAAGCAGGTGGAGCAAAATAATCCCCGGTAAAAAGCCACATTTTTCATAAACATGAAAAGACGCAGTAAATCCGCCGGAAGATTCTACTCCGAAGGCCACCACATTCTGAGCCTCAGCTTCTTCAAGAAAAGGTGTAAAATTCTTAAATCCAACCGCAGTCTCATCAAATGCCAGATGATTCGCTAAAACCGCATTTTTTATAATCGCAGATGAAGCAACCGTCGTCGAAATACCCTTCATGGCGACTTTCTTAGATATAAAATAGTCTAGAATGATAACCGCAATCTGCTCAGGGGTAACATTCGCGCCGGCTTCATCCAAAATCACGTGGCGATCCGCATCAGGATCATTTGCCAATGCCAACGGAGCCTTCAAGGCTTGTTGCCGTTCACGAAGCTTAGACAGCGTCACCTGCTTCGTCGGATTCGGATCCATACCACCGAAATCAGCCCGAGGCTCTTCGCTGATAAGTTCAAATCTCTTTATACCCAAAGCCGCAAAAAGCTCGCGCCAGATTGCACCGGCCGCGCCATGCTTAATATCAACGACCACGGACGTATTCGAGAAGTCTAAAGTCGGCAAAGCGGCATGCGTTCGTAATCCGACAATCAAGTCTTGGGCAAACTCTGCATCTGTATTCACAAAACGATACGTCCCTTTTACAGCGGCGGGAACCGGTTGTTCTGCGCCCGTATAATACGCATTCGCTTTTTTCTGAAGAATTTCCGTCACCTGAGACGGCGCAGGGGCACCATTAGATGGATTAAACTTAATTCCATTGTATTGTGGCGGATTATGGGAGGCCGTTAAAATAATCCCCCCGTCCATTGCATAGCGCCGGACATACCAGGAAATAAGAGGCGTCGGCGAAAAAGAATCATAAAAATCAACATTAACGCCTTGGTCGGTTAATGTATCAACAATAAGCCGTGTAAAGCTTCCCTCAGATAAATCAGGGGAATTACCTTGCCGCGGATCATATCCGATTACCACTTTAGGATTTTGGCGCTGCGACAATACAAAAGAGGCGATAGCTAAGCTAATCGCCCTTACATGGTTCAATGAAAAAGCTTCCCCCACAACACCGCGGTGCCCGGAAGTGCCGAAAGAAACAGGATATGTCATGGCTTATTTAAAAGCGACTCGTTTGAAAAAAGTTTCTTTTTCGTCCTCTTCAAGACCTTGCTCAAAAGTGGAGCGGTCATCAGAATCAACGATAAGGAAATTTTCTGGGGTGAAAAGGAAAATATTTTCACCGATCTTCATCATATGTCCATTAATCGCATAAGCCGTACCGCAAACAAAATCGATTAATCTTTTACCGGATGCATTATCCAGATATTTAAGATTAACAATAACAGGTTTGCTTTCACGTAAGTAAGTCGCAATGTTAAGTGAATCTTCATAAATTCTAGGTTCTTCAATTTTAATTTCACCGGTGATAACTTGGTTCTGACTTTGAGCGGGAATTAAAGAGCCTCGAAAGCTGCGAATAACCGGGGTCTTAGGTTCCATTTCTTTACGACTGGAAACCGGCTTTTGAACCATATCCTCTTCTTCAAACCCAAAAAATATTTTCACTTTATCCATCATCGACGACATATACTCATTCCTCCTGTAATAATAAACTTCCAATTCGAATCATATTAGCACCCTCGGCAACTGCTATCTCGAAGTCTCCACTCATTCCCATACAAAGATATCGGATAGACCGATTATCATCACGTAGGTCATTGAACAACTGGTTAGCTTGTTGAAAACAATTTCGGATAGAGTCCGCACTTGAAGTGTGAGGGCCTATCGTCATTATACCCACAACTTCAACAAATTGAAAAGAGACAACCTTGTCAAGGTGATGATTAAGATTTTCAGGCTCAAATCCGCCTTGCGTCTCAGAGTGATGAAAGCGAACTTGCAGAAAAATTTTTATTTTTTTATTGAGTTTTTCAGCCGCCTGATTGATCTCATCAAGCAGGGATAAGCGATCCACCGATTGAATGACATCACATAACATCACCGCTTTTTTTACTTTATTCGATTGAAGGCGTCCGATAAAATGCCATTCCAAATTAGGATCGGGAAAAATCCGCTTTTTTTCTTCTAGATCCTGAATCCGACTTTCGCCCAAACACGTAAACCCACAGGCAATAACCGCCCTCATCTGATCAAGTGTCGCATATTTGGTCACGGCAATTATCGAGACAGGGCTGCCGCCCTTCGGACAAGCAGCCTCTAAGCGTAGCCGCAGATCTTCGGCATTCTGAGCGATGCTAGCCATCTAAGCTCGGCGTTATGTTTTTTGTACCCGCTCCTTCGTGAACCCATTGCTCCAAATACCGATCGGGGTGCTGAATCACGTTCAGGGTAATTTCATATTCTTTTTCTCGGACTTTTGCTTTGATCATGTCAAATCCATACTCCAAGATATGCAGGGTATTTTGTGCGGCCTGGTCAATCGATAGCGCCTGATCTTTGGCCAACCGCATAATCATCAACCGGACCTCTGAATCAAATTTGACCCGGATATTATGAGCAAGGTGGTAATTTTGTTCAAATACATCTAATTTATGTTGATAATAAACGGCTTCAAAAGGCTCTACCGAGAGTCTGATACGCGCAATTATCTCTGTCGGCGATGTCATACATTCAGGGGTAAATAAAAAAACCTTAAGAGGCAAAGAAGGAAGCTCAAATTTAAATTCTCGGCAAAGACGTTCAAGAACCGTGGCCAATCCTCGCGCGCCGGTTTTCTCCTCAAAAGCCGCCGACGCAATGGCGTCTAATACCTCGGGTAAAAACGCGACTTCAATTCCATAAGACCGGAAAGCATCCACATATTGATTCAGAATAGAGCCTTCCGACTCGGTCAGAATCTCCAACAAATCGTCTTTTTTCAATGTCTCGCAATACACCCGAACAGGAAGTCTCCCCACAAATTCGGGCTCTAACCCATACTTAATAAAATCTTCGGTCCGTGTTTCTTCCATCACATGATGAGAATGAGCAGGCGTTTCCTGACGCCCAAACCCAAATTTACTTCCCTCAACCCGCTTTTTAACCAGGTCTTCCAAACCGTCAAATGCGCCACTGACAATAAACAAAATATGCTTGGTATTAATCG
Source organism: bacterium UBP8_UBA817 (assembly GCA_945888995.1). Classification (GTDB taxonomy): domain Bacteria; phylum Margulisbacteria; class Marinamargulisbacteria; order CAMDBA01; family CAMDBA01; genus CAMDBA01. The sequence continues at coordinate 5,122 of CAMDBA010000003.1, forward strand.
TTTCCTTCTGATCCCGTGCAGGCGCTAAAAAGCTTTTAATCTGTGAATTAATATCCCACGGGGTTTTAAGCGGAACTTCCGTTTCTTCCATCAGTTTTAATAAATTAGATTGAACACCACGGCCACTCACATCTTTGCCTTGCTGCGAAACTTGAGCCGCAATCTTATCAATCTCGTCTAAATAAATAATGCCGTACTGTGCAAGCTCAACCACGCCGTTCGCCTTAACCACAAGTTGACGAACAAGGTCTTCGACGTCGCCTCCGACATACCCGGTTTCGGTAAATTTAGTCGCATCGCTCTTAACGAACGGCACGCCGATCAGCTCGGAAATACATTTCACCAGATACGTTTTACCCACACCCGTCGGCCCAACTACCACCACGTTTTGCTTGGCATAATGCCCGCAGGATCCAGCGGCCTGACAGCTTCGGATGTGGTTAAAGTGATCACATACCGCGATGGCTAAGACCTTTTTAGCGGCATCTTGCTTAATCACAAAGCGATCAAGATAGGCCTTAACATCTTTAGGTTTTAATTCAAATTTTAATAATGGCGGCGCCTCAGGAGGATCCACCTTCGGAATCGAAACCGACAGCGGAACGAATGGGTCTTTATTTGATTTTCCTCTCAAATAACTCATGAGCTCTTTTGTAAGTTCTTCAAACGACTGCTTTTCGTCATCTTGATCATGCTCGGCCATAAAAACCATTTTAGTCGAAGGCGTATAAAAAAACCAGAAGCGCTAAAATATAGACTAATTTCTTATTGTAATCACATAAAAAAACGAAAAAACAAAACCCTATAAATGTTTAGCTTCACATCCATACTGGGCATTAACGCCTAGGTGGGGGGAACTAATCAATGGTGTTTAAAAAAGGGATTATTGTGATTCTTGCGGCATGTTTTCTAAACATCCTATCGGCCCAAGCCCATGCCTCGCAATCGTTATCAACGAGCATTGTCTCCTATGCCTTGGGGGATGCCGTGACAGCGGGAAAGATGGGACTGGATTCACCTTACAAAAACCCGGCGGGATTGACAGACTTAACCACCCTGACGGTTTCAACCACTTATGCCACCATGTTTGATCAATCTTATACATTAATGTCGCTGGGTATCGGACTCCCGGTCTCAGAAAGTTTCTTTATCAGCCTCAATCTCCCCTACCGAGTCGTCGGAGATATTCCGTTAACCATTGATAACAACGGGCAAGCAAGGCAAGTCGGAACATTTCAAGATAGCACCTTAAACGGAATCATCACCTTGGCTTATAAACTATCGCCGAATCTCTCTATCGGAAGCAATATCCACTATTACGCTGAACAAATCGGAAATAATAATGCCCAAAACGTCGGATTGGACGCGGGGATTTTATACCATCAGGACGCATTATCAATCGGCGCATCCATCTTCAATGCCGCGTCTTACAAAATGGATCAATCTACCAACGAGGCCTCTCCACTAAGCCGCCAAATCAATATTGGCATCGCCTATGATTTTGGAAGCGACTGGACATTTTTAGCGGATTCTAGCCTAGAAAATGCGTCAACCGCCGTCATTAATCTCGGAGGTATTTTCAAACTTAGTCCGGCACTGTCGCTATATGGCGGTATTCAGAATATCTCTTCCGGAACCAATCTCCGCCTAGGCGCATCCTGTTATTTCTCAACATTCAAAATCGACTATGCCTATTCCGTTAACAGCGATCTCGGGCCTGTCCATAAAATCGGTATGGCGTGGGAGTTTAGCCATGATTAAACACTACATGACATTTCTTCTCGGAATCGCCACAATATTTTGGATGGGAACGCTATATGCCGGGCAAGACTATCAACCGGGCGTACTCCTGATTAAAACAAAACCGTCATTCGGCGCTATGGGTACCCAAAGTAGTGCCTCGACCGAAACATTCAACCAGAAAATGGGCGCATTAAATACACGGGCACTCTCGATTCCACGGTCAGGCCCCGGATTTAAAGCAACTTCAGCACAGACATCCTGGTTTATCGTCACCTTTTCTCCGACATCGGATATAAAAGCCCTCGCCCAAACGTATGAACAGGAACAATGGATCGACGCTGCCGAACCCAATTATTGGGTCTATGCCTCTTCGGAACCGACCGATCCCTTATACGGCCATCAAACCTATATCACCCAAAGCGACCTCAAAGCGCTCTATGAGATTTCAGCCTCCCACGATGTGATCGTCGGAATTTTGGATTCGGGAATTGACTATACCCATGCAGATCTTCTGGATGCGATTTATCACAATACCGCCGATCCGGTAAACGGTATAGACGATGATGGAAACGGGCTGATCGATGATGAAATGGGCTATAATTTCTACCAGTTCTCACTCGGCGCAGGAAACGCAAATCCCATGGACATCTTCGGGCATGGCACCCATATCGCCGGCATCATCGGCGCAACAGCGGGAAATCATAAAGGCATCGCCGGGTTGAATCCAAAAGCCAAGCTTTTAAATGTCGCGTTTATTAATCGCAATGGCATCGGCACCCAATCCGATGCGGCATTTGCAGTACGCTATGCGGTCGATCAAGGCGCCCGCATCCTCAATTGCAGCTGGGGATATTCGAGCTACAACACGATTCTAAGAGAAGCCATTGAATACGCGATCGAAAAAGGCGCAATTATTATCGCAGCCGGCGGCAACAGCAATACGTCAGATCCCGAGTACCCTGCTGGATTCGACCAGGTATGGGGAGTCGCATCCATTAACACCGATTACACCCGGTCAACGTTTTCGAATTGGGGCAACCATATCTTGTTCTCAGAATTCGGGAAAACCATCTACAGCACGATTCCGAACGGATACGGCTACAAATCCGGAACCTCCCAAAGTGCCGCCGTTCTCTCCGGCATCGTCTCCAAAATTCTATCCTACAACCCGAATCTAACCCGGGATCAAATTCAAACCATCCTAAGGCAATCATCCAGTCTGGCATCAAAAGATAATGACCTGGGATACGGTTATATCAAGGCCAGCTCTCTTGCCGAAAGCTTAGGAGAACCCACATCAAACCCTACGACTTCATTACCCAATCCGGGCATTACCACGTCGGAACTCACACTCAATTCAGTTCTGAATTTCCCCAACCCATTCGGACTCAGCGGAACTCAGTTCGGATTCGAAAGCAATGGAAGCGCCGACGTGACAATTAAGGTATTCAACCTCAACGGACAATTACAAAAACAACTGCAAATGACGGCCGCTACCGGCTATAACACCGTTAGCTGGAACGGCAAAGGAGATCTCGGGCAGACGCTTGCTAACGGAACCTATCTCTATCTTCTGACCGCGAAAGGTACAGAGAAGACCATTCTCAAAAAAGGAAAGCTCACGATTTATTACTAGAGATCAGGCCAGCCTAATCGACACCTCATATCCCGTATGCTTCCGGACATTAACCACCGATCCATCCTCAAAAATCAGGTACTGGCCTTTTATACCGACCAGCCTTCCTGAAATAGACGGTATTTTATCAAAGCCGAGGCTCTTCACTTTCTCGGGATACGCCTGTACCGGATATGAAATATGGACAACCTCCGCATCAGAACATATATAGGAAGAAAATGCCTCAGGAACCAGCGACACAACATCTTGTTTTTTAAGAAGCATGTCCAAATCAGGCACTTCATTTTTCAACATTTTTTGCCAGGATGTTTTATCGGTTAAATGGGCTTTTAGTGCGACTTCCAGACATCCGGCAATGTATCGATTAGGCGTATTCGCCAATACCACCGCCTGTGATGCCCCCTGGTCAATCCAGCGTGTCGGCACCTGGGTGGACCGCGTCACCCCAACTTTTACCTGACTTGCCAATGCTAAATACACGACATGGGGCTGAAGGTGATTGAGCAACTCCCATTCGGCATCCCGCCCTTTCCCTTCATGGGCCAGGCACAATTCCGGACGCAGCACACAGTCGGAGGCTTCCGGAACACTGATAAAACAGCGGTAGCAAAAGCCATCGGAAAATGATTTATTAGTCACCTTCTGACAAGAAGAACACACGATCCGGTTTTGATAGTCCAACACAAGTGTATGTCCGATCCAATCATTGACCGGGACATAATCAGCGCCCACCAACAGCGAGTATTGCACTTTCTGCTGTAGATCGGTTTTCATTTTACTCAAAAGCGTCGTCCACATGACTCTTACTTTACATCAACTAAACACTCCTGGAAAATACCCGGTATGATAAATCAGAAAAAAACCAGTCTCCCCAATGACACGATCGATATCCAGATAATTGACTACCGACGTTACATTGGAAATGGAGAAAAGCTTCTAAGCCTCTTGAGCTCTGAAGAAAAAGAAAAAGCCGCCGGGTATCATTTTATAAAAGACCAGCAACGCTACATTGTGGCTCGGAGTCTATTACGCATTATTTTAGCCCCCTACCTTTTGGTTCCGCCTAAAGACATACAATTCAAAACCCAGCCCTTCGGAAAACCGGAATTAGATACGGCCTATCATCCTTCAACATTATTTTTCAATCTATCTCATTCTGAAAATTTAGTGGCCTATGCACTCTCCGAACATCCCGTCGGTATCGACATTGAATACGAAAAAGACGTGATCGACATGACCGGCATTGCAAAACGATTTTTCCATCCCGCTGAAAATCACTATTTTGGGCCATTACCTGAAGAGCAAAAAAAGACCTCCTTCTTTCAACTATGGACGGCCAAAGAATCCTATCAAAAAGCCCTTGGACTCGGAATGTCATTGCCTCCTCATGCCTTTCATATGAGCCTGGACAAAAAAGGTGGCGCCAATTTAATTTTCTCTATGCATCCGTCTATAGATAGCTGGCAATTCTTGAGCTTGGACATAGAGCCCGGCTACTATGGCATGATATGCGGCGGCAGCGGCCTCCAGCTCTCGTACAAAACCGCTGAACAATTAGCACCCTTTCTTTCCTAAAAATCCGCTTCAATTCCTGCCTATTATTGCGCAAATCCATGATGTCGGATATACTGCAGTCCGCTTTAAAAAAAGCCTTATTTCAGCGACATTTATTATCGTAAAATCTAAAACTTCCGGAGAAAAAAACAATGGATTTTGTACCTAAAGAGCTATTCTTCACAAAAGGCGTCGGTGTTCACCGCGAAAAATTAGTATCCTTCGAAATGGCATTACGGGATGCAGGCGTTGCCGAGTTTAACCTCGTTCGCGTTTCAAGCATTTATCCCCCAAATTGCAAGACCATTTCAAAAGAAGAAGGTCTGAAAAAACTAAAAACAGGTCAAGTTGTATTCTGTGTTCTTTCTCAAAGTGAAGTAAAAGAATACGGTCGGTTAGCAGCAGCATCCGTCGGCGTCGCACTTCCTCAGGATCACGCGAAACACGGATACCTTTCAGAGCATCACTCTTTAGGGGAAACCGAACAAGAAGCCAACGATTACTGCCAAGACTTAGCCGCTGAAATGCTCGCAACAACATTGGGTATTCCGGTTGATTCAAATCTTGAATGGGACGAAAGAAAAAATCTTTGGAAAATGCAGGAGCAAATGGTCAAGACGACCGCCATTACTCAGGCAGCCATCGGCCAAAGAGACGTATGGACCACTGTTATTGCAGGAGCTGTTTTAATTCTGTAATTCGGTTTACTAATTCCATTATTTTCAGCCCCGTTTTGAATATATCAAAACGGGGCTTTTTTTGCCCGAAACCTATTTATATAAATAGACTGTACAGTCGTTCGGCAAATAAGAGGTTTTGATATCTACTTTAGAAGAGAAAGTCAGACAAAGCCGCATCAATTCCGCAGGATCGCAATAATAGAAAAACGACTCATCTTTTTGATCGGCAGGAGTCAAAGAAGAAAGCACATTAAGCGCCACCCCTTTTTTGGATAAGCGCATCATTTTTTGAATCATTGTACTCAGATACAACGACTGATCCGACACTTTATAATTAAAGGCTCCTGAGGCCAACACATAATCAAACGTCACGTCTTCCGGATACTCCAGCAAATCCGCCTGTTCAAAATGACCGGACGGATAATGCGCTTTTGCGCTTTCGATCATAGCTGAAGAAAAATCAATACCGGTATAACGAGCTTCGATCCGATGTTGGACAAAAAACTCTAACAACTGCCCGACACCACAACCGACATCCAAAACAGAATGCTGATCTAAATCCCCGATTAACGCTAAATTAATAAAGCGAATTTCCTGTGTCTGCGCCGTGTACCATCCGACAGCATGATGAGAATGCCCGAAAGTACGGCAAGATTCATCAAAATAGCGCTCAATAGCCTGCCGTCGAAATGGATCGTCAGCTATCAAGATTGAATCAAATATTCCGCAATTTGGACCGCATTTAATGCCGCCCCCTTGCGCAAATTATCACAAACACACCACAGCTCAATGCCATTTTCGATTGAAACATCTTCCCGGATACGTCCGACAAAAACAGCATCTTGTCCTGCAGCTGAACGCGGAGTCGGATATTCAAAATTCTCCGGCGCATCCATCACCTCAACACCAGGTGCGTTTTCCAAAAGCTCACGAACCTTTTGAGCCGTAATTTTTTGTTTGGTTTGAATATTAATTGATTCACTATGCCCCACAAAAACCGGCACTCTTACAGCAGTCGCAGTTACCCGGATTGCCGGATCATTCAAGATTTTCTGGGTTTCCTGAATCATCTTCATCTCTTCTTTGGTATAACCACTTTCCAGGAATGAATCAATCTGAGGGATAACATTAAATGCAATCGGATGCGTAAAAACAGAGGGTGGATAATTCCCGCCTGACAAATTAACCCGGGACTGATTCTCAAGCTCTTCCAATGCGGATTTACCCGCACCTGAAACAGATTGATAAGTCGACACCACAACACGTTCAATGCCTACCGCATCATAAATCGGCTTTAAAGCCACCACCATTTGAGCGGTTGAGCAATTCGGGTTGGCAATGATTCCTTTATGATCTTTTAAGGCGCCAGGATTGACCTCAGGCACAACAAGCGGCACAGTCGGATCCATTCTAAAATGAGAAGTATTATCAATAACAATACACCCTGATTTAACCGCAAAAGGCGCATATTTTTCAGAAATCGATCCCCCGGCTGAAAAAAGAGCAAAATCAACGCCTTCAAATGAGGACTCTGTCAGCTCTTCAACACGAATAGATTTTTCATTGAAAGAGATCGTCGATCCGGCAGAGCGTTCGGACGCTAAAGGAATCAAGCGTTTAATAGGAAACTCACGGGACTCCAACGTATCGATCATTTCCTTCCCCACAACACCGGTGGCGCCCACTACGGCAACAACATACTCTTTCATATCGTATACTCCTCTTATTTAAGCGTCATTACAAAATATTTTCTAATCCGTATACTAGGCCGTGAAGCGAAGAAACCTTCCGAACCCCTAAAATAACACCCGGCATAAAGGACTCACGTGAAATCGAGTCATGCCGAAGTGACAATGTTTGCCCTAATCCTCCGAATAGGACTTCCTGATGCGCCACATATCCTTGCAAACGAACAGAATGAATCGGAATATTATATTTTTTACCGCCTCGCGCGCCTTTCACAATTTCGGTTTCAAGATGAGACTGAAAAGTCGAGTTAATATAAGGATTCGCACGATAAATCATATCCGCGGTTTTAAGAGCCGTGCCGGATGGCGCATCTCCTTTTTTATCATGATGCATTTCAATAATTTCAACACTCGGCATATATTTAGAAATTTCCGCAGCATATTTCATCATCAAAACACCGCCGATCGCAAAATTCGGACAAACCAAAACCCCGACATTATGGCCCTTTGCCAATTCATCTAGCTCGGCCAGATCCGATTCGGAGAGACCGGTAGTCCCAACAACGGCATGGCATTTTGAGTTAAGAATGCGAATCGCATTGCTCTTCACCACCGTATGATGCGTAAAATCAACAACGACATCAGGATGAGAAAACCAGATCGCATCCTCAATTTTATCGTCCCGGTCGGATTGTCCGACCAGCGTCATATCCGTTTCCTGTTCAATTGCACGAACGACTTCTTGTCCCATTTTCCCATGTGCTCCGTTTACTAGAACTTTCAGCATACTTTTCCCTCTCCCTGGACGACTCGTTAAAAATGGATCAATCCTGCCGGGCCATTGCCGACAATTGATCATCAATACTGACTTGCTAGTATATAAAGATTCACCGAGATCTTCAATTACATCCTCATTAGGTAAGTCGGGAAAGCACTCCCTCAATAACCCGCACAAATACCTCATCAATAGATGCCGATGCCACAGAAACAACAATAAACCGATCAGGCTCAGCCGCAGCCCGCGACAGATACATCGCGCGAACCCGTTGATGAAATAACAGCGTTTCTTCTTCAAACCGGTCTAATACCGCCCGACTTTTTGCGCGTCTCAACCCCTCTTCCGGATCCAGATCCAAAAGCACCGTTATATCCGGCCTCAGGTCGATGAGATGACACAAGCTATCGACCAGAATACCGGAAAGTTGCCTGCCGCCTTGCTGATAAGCATACGTCGAATCCACATACCGGTCACAGATAACGGTCTTTCCTAACGCAAGAGACGGTTTCACAACCGAATGAACATGCTCCAATCGGTCAGCCGTAAACAAGCAAATTTCTGTTAAATCCGACGAAAAAACAGTCTGAGGATCTAAAAGCAATTCACGGATTTTAAGCCCGACTTCTGTTCCGCCTGGCTCTTTAGTCGTAATAAGGTGATGCCCCATCGTCTCTAAATACGCAGCAAGACGAGCAATCTGAGTCGTCTTACCCGATCCTTCAATGCCTTCAAATGTAATAAAATAACCCGGTGAAATACTCATATCGGACAAATCCGAACCCTACGGTTAGGATCCTCTCGGACACTCATTGAATTGAGCCCGGCTTCACTCGCCACCTGATGCTGAATCCGGCGCAAAAATGCATTCCAGGGTTCAAGATCGATAATACGCTTTTCTTCCAATACCTTGCGGCATGCTTTCTGTGCTTCCAATAAGATCTCCTCTTCAATCTCTTCGGGCGTTTCCGCCATCTTAAAAATATACCGGAAAAATTTCACCCTATGGGCAATGGAATTGCGCTTAATCACATGAAGCGGCAGATTTTGGCCTTTCATAATGTGCGAGATCTTGGATTGCGAGTCTGCATAAGATCTTGTCGTAAGTACGATGTCCACATCCGACATACTATGGGCAATCGACACCGGAATTCGAAGGGAATGAATCCACGAGATAATCGCGGATTCGTGACGGCAATAGGTCTAATAAAAGGTCGATATCATCCGTTAAATTAATAAAATCAGATTCCATCGCAGTCTTTTACCTAGTGGATCGGGTTATTTTATTTTTTTCTTCACACGGTCTTTTAAAGATTTCCCTGCTAAAAACGAAGGTGTTCTGGTTGCTGAAATTTTAATCTTTTCACCGGTTTGCGGATTGCGGCCTTCTCTTGCGATACGCCGTCTGACTTCAAATGCACCAAATCCAACAATTCGAACTGAGTTACCTTTCTCAAGCTCTTCCATAATAGAATCAAATGCGGTTTCAATAACTTCTTTCACATCTGTTTTCCGCTTATCCAGCTTTTCTGAAACAAGGTCAATTAGGGTCTTTTTATTCATAACTATCTACGCTCCTCAAATAGATCTTTCAAGCTGAAAGGTATCATACTCACCATAATTTTTCTAATCGAAAAAAGGCCCATGAAAATAAACAATCTATGCGGTTATTCTCATGTAGAGAGAGACCAATCTTAAAGGCTTGATAGTTAGTATTCGTAGGAAAATCGTTCTTAATTTCAAAAAAGACTAGCCGACATGTATCAGGAAACGGAAGTTCGTCCTTGAAAAGCCTTTTGAAGAGTCATTTCATCGGCATAATCGATGTCTGATCCGACCGGAAGACCATATGCCAACTTTGAAACGGTAATTGGATATTGCTTTAACAGTTTAGTCAAATACAACACCGTCGTATCACCCTCAATCGTCGGATTAATCGCCAAAATCACCTCGGATACCGATTCTGACTGCAAGCGAGCTTGAAGCTCGGCAATACGAAGCAGCTCAGGATGAATCCCATCTATCGGCGAAATCAGTCCGCCTAATACATGGTACACACCTCTAAACTCACGCATTCTCTCAACTGCGAAAATATCTTTAGACTCAGACACGACGCACAATGAATGCCGATCACGAGCAGGATTTGCACAGACAAAACACAAGTCACTGATCGCGATATTAAAGCATCGAGAACAATAACGAATAGAGGACCTGGTTTTAACCAGAACTTCCGCAAATTCGCGCACTTCCCCCATCGACAATGACAAAAAGAAAAAAGCCAGACGTTGGGCCGATTTCGGCCCAACACCGGGCAGCTTTGTCAGCTGCTCGGTTAACGACTGAAGCGGGTTTTCAACCCCCATTAGCCCGTAAGGCCGGGGATATTCATACCGCCCGTAATAGAAGACAGCTTTTGAGTTGCAAGGTCTTTTGCTTGCTTGATAGCTTCGGAAACCGCTTCTTGAACATTTTTTTCAAGATTTTTGGTATTTTCCGGAGCATAAGCTGACGGATCAATTTTAATAGATAAAATTTCCATCTCACCGTTTACAATCACTTCAATTTTATTATTGAAGGCATAACCGGTAACCTTAGTATTTTTCAATTCTTTCTGAACGTCCTTCATTTTGGACTTCATTTCTTGAGCTTGTTTTAGAAGCTTACCCATATCTTTTAAACTATCAAACATACTTCCACCTCTTAGTTATAAATATTCCTCTGATCATAACATACGGCATGTAATAAACCAATTATTCTACGTTAGCAGCCCCAATAAACACTGGTTGATATTACCCGGCATTACGAGGAATTCGACCGATAAGCGTCAGAAAAACAACTAAAGAAGCGTTCCTTCGAACATCTCGACAATCTGATTAATTGAATTAGTCGAATAAGACTTAGGCTGTGACAAGACCGCTGATTCGGAAGAATCAGGACCGATTGTTGCCGAAGAACCAGAAACCGAAGACGATAAGTCCGAGACGGCTACCTGCGGAGATTTAGTTGCAGATTCAACAATTGCATGGGTAATCGGCCCACCGTACACAGACGACAAAATCTGACCCAGAATCTTCTGATTGGAGGCTTCCTGTAGTTTTTCTTTAAAGAACTGAAAACCCTGCTTCAACATAATCTCAATATGATTCCCGGTGCGCGAAACAGGAACCGCATCGTTTAATATCGCATACAGCGAATATTTCTGAGCTTTCACTTCCACCAATACCTTTTTCCATCCTTCGGACAAAGACACCTCCGCAACCGACGCCGGAATATCTATTTTGGCCTCAACGGCAGCAAGAGTTTGCGGCACAGAAACCGGCTTAACAGGAGCATCCGCCACCGGTTTCGGGCGATTCACCGGAGGCGGCGAAACAGTCCGTTCAGCAAAAGACGGTCGAGGGGAAGGCGCCGCATTCGGAACAACCGAAGAAGGGTTCACCGTTTCAGAAACAGCCGAACGAACCGGCTGCATCACAGATAAAGACGTTGATACCGGTTTTGATAAAGTAAGAAACTTTACTTGCACAAACAATTCCGGATCCGGAAAATACTTAAGCTCCATTTCAAGCTTAGAAAAGATTTCCAACAAATCCGTGCATCGCTCAAGCGAAAGACCATTTGCCAACACCTGATAACGGGCAAGACCGGCACTGTCGATCTCGACTTGATCCGTTAAAGCCATTTTAACTAATACCAAATCTTTCAAAAATCCGATGATTTCAACGACTAATTGGGAAACATTCATCCCATCATCAGCGCATTTTTGGAGATCCTTCACCATTTTAACCGTATCTTCGGCAAAAAATGCTTCCATCAATTCAAACAACACTTCTTGGTTGGTTCCACCAAGCACCAAAATTACATCATCGAGCTCAATCTGCCGCCCTTTGAACGAATACACTTGCTCCAAAAGCGACAGCGCATCGCGCAAACATCCGGAAGAATTACGGGCAATCAAAAGCAAACTCTGATCAGAAACTTCAATCCCCTCCCGATCGGATACAAGCCGAAGCTGCCCCAGCATCGCAGTAGATGAAATTCGTCTGAAATGCAGCGATTGGCATCGGGAATGAATCGTAACCGGAATTTTTTGCGGCTCGGTTGTCGCTAAAATAAAAATAGTAAACGCAGGGGGCTCTTCCAATGTTTTGAGCAAGGCGTTAAACGCACCCGTACTCAGCATATGGGCTTCATCAATAATATAAATTTTATACGTGCATTCGACAGGCGTAAAATGAACCTGCTCATTAAGAACCCGGATATTATCAACACCCGTATTCGACGCCGCATCAATCTCGATAATATCAACAGCATTACCCGCCGCAATTCTTCGGCACAAATCGCACTCAAGACAACATCCGTCCGCTTCCGCATTCCGGCAGTTCAGCGCCTTTGCCAAAATTCTGGCAGTAGACGTTTTCCCTGTTCCACGCGGACCAGAAAAAATATAAGCCTGAGAGAGACGATCGTGGCGAATCGCATTTTTCAGGGTCTGAATAATGTGATCCTGGCCCACAATCTCGTCAAAAGTCCGAGACCGGTATTTGCGATAAAAGGTTACATGCGCCATAGGCAAAAGTGTAGCTTATAATCTCGTTTTTCACCACCCGGAACCCATGCCCAAATCTACGATTAGACCCTTAAAAGGGATCAGGTTAAAATACGTTTATTATCAGCCAAAGGATTAACCATGAAAATCGCACTTATCGGCAAAGGCGGCATGTTAGGAAGTGATTTTTCCTCCGTTCTCAAGACAACATCACATACCGTTTATGCACTGGATTCGGCCGATATTAATATTACAAATCCGCAATCGATTCAGTCGGCACTAAAAACACTTTCGCCAGAAGTCATCATTAACTGCGCCGCCTTTACCAAAGTAGACGCGTGTGAAACCGAACGGGAAAAAGCGTATGCCGTCAACGGCACCGGCGCCGGATATCTTGCGGCATTTTGCCGGGAGCATCACACAAAATTAGTTCATTTTTCGACCGACTACATATTCGACGGAAAAAAATCCGCCCCTTATCTCGAAACAGATGCCCCAAACCCGATTAATCACTATGGCGCCAGCAAATTAGCCGGAGAACTCGCCATCCTGGAGACATTGGATACCCATTATATTTTTAGAATTCAATGGCTCTATGGTCATTTCGGACCGCATTTCATCAGAACAATGGTCGCACTATCTAAAACCCGAACCGAATTTCAGGTCGTAGAAGACCAAATCGGCTCTCCTACCTGGACGATGGAAGTCGTTAAAAGCGTTATAAGCGCCTTAGAAGCCGACGCACCGTACGGCATCTACCATTTGGCAAATACCGGATATACCTCATGGCATAATCTTGCCCTTTTTGTATTTGAACAATTGGGAATTCAGGCAACAGTTGCTCCCCAAACAACCGACCAACTCAGCCGCCCGGCAAAGCGCCCACTCAACTCCCGACTCAATATCCAAAAGTATCTCGATCTCGGACTGTATCAGCCCGCTACCTGGCAAGAAGCCGCCTCCACCTATCTGGCTGACGACGGCGCCTCTATGATAGGCTAAGACTCTAAATTCAACTTAAGGGAACGGCACCAATGACCCAACAAACCATCGCCATCGGCTCAGATCACGGCGGACTATCACTCAAAACCGCGATTATCGACCATTTAAAACAACAAAATATACCCGTCAAAGATTGTGGCCCCACCACAAACGCATCCGTCGATTACCCCGACTATGCCGAAAAAGTCGCACAAAACGTTCTAGAAACACCTAACACTATTGGTATTCTATGCTGTGGCACAGGAATCGGCATGAGCATCAAAGCCAACCGCCATCCCGGCATTCGCGCGGCCTTGGTCCACGACGAATTCACCGCAAAAATGGCAAAAGAACACAACAACGCCAACATCCTCTGCCTCGGCGGGCGACTTCTATCCAATGAAGAAGCCATTCACCTGGTCGACACCTGGCTAAAAAGCACCTTCGATGGCGGCCGCCATCAAGCTCGGGTGGATAAATTAGGGTAAATTCTCAACGCGTATGAAAAATACCCAGATGCAAGGCCGCGTGAGCAGAAAACCGGAGGTGTAGCGGTAGCTACATTGAGGATTTTAGCGGAGCGCTAACACTGCAAAAGGATGTTTTTCAGTAGCGTTATTTAACGAATTTATAACTAGGCCGAATAATCCGCTTACCAGACAAAATCTCTTCAATCCTATGCGAACACCATCCGGACATCCGTGCCATTGCAAATAAAGACGTATATAACTGTGTCGGAATTCCTAAGCAGTCGTACACAAATCCTGAAAAGAAATCCACATTCGGCGCGATCACCTTGTCGCTACCTTTGAGTTCTTCAAAAAGCTTCGGACCTTCTTCTTCAATTAAGAAATAGAGATTCAATTCGTCCATCCGGCCTTTTTCCTGCGCCAACTTCAAGGCTTGTTCCTTCAGAATTGTGGCGCGTGGATCTGATTTCGTATAAACCGCATGCCCTAGACCATAGATTTTGCCTGAGCGATCATGAGCCTCTTTCAAAATAATTTTCTTCAAGTACCCACGGACTTCTTCACGGTCGGACCAGTTTTCCACATGCTGCTTAATATCCGCCATCATATCCATGACCATAATATTAGCCGCCCCATGCAAAGGACCTTTGAGACTTGCAGTCGCAGCTGCAATCGCCGAATAAATATCGGTTCCGCTAGACGTGACCACCCGGGCTGCAAATGTCGAATTGTTTCCGCCACCGTGCTCGGTATGCAAAATCAAACATAGGTCAAAAATTGACTTCTCTAATTCCGATACCGGCTGACCTTCGCGCAACATGTATAGAAAGGCCTCAGCAGTGGACATACCTTCTTTCGGGGCGAGAAACGACGGGTTATGAGAAAATTCTTTTAAAAATGAATAGGCCAGAATAGTCGGTACTTTAGCGATCAGATCCATACTTTTATACAGATTTTCCAATGGATCCAACGTATCCGGATCATCGTCCTCAGAATAGAGTGCCGAAACTGAGGTTTGAAGCTTGTTCATTAAATTATGACTGGAAATCCCTTGAATCACATGAGAAACAATGGCATCGGGCAAAGACCGGGACTCTTCTAAAAGTCGACTGAAGGCCTTGAGCTCCTCCGCATTAGGCCAACGGCCTAAAAGCAATAAAAAAGAAACTTTTTCAAATCCGAAGTGATCGACATTCTGACACGCCGCAACCACATCAAAAATAGAAATTCCGCGGTAAGACAATTCTCCATCCACAGCTTCGGATTTACCATCCTGAACCTTGGATCCGATGACCGCACAAATATGAGTCAACCCGGTCAAAACTCCGCTTCCATCGGCATTTCGCAATCCGCGCTTCACATCGAAGGAATTATACACTTCTTGAGAAATGCTGTTATTTTGAACCAGTGTACTCTTAAGCTCTTCTAGTAAAGTGATACGTGTCATCATCTTGGATGGATCTCCTTAAAACGTAATAATTTCCATAATTAAATATAAATAAATCTAAAACAACGCGTATCCTAGGTAAATCATGCGTTATTAAAAGATATCCTAATTTTACCAGTTTGACACCCCTCGAGTATACAGATTAGAGGTAGTTGCAAAATGTCCTGTCAGTCTGGTTAAATATGGAGCGCTGTTTTACGGTTTTTGGATAAGGAGTTCCCGATATTGATGTCTTGGAAACATTCCCATCTTTTGGGCCTACGAACGCTGGACAAGGAAGATCTCGCCCGCATTTTGGATAAAGCCGCCTATCTTCACTCGCTCTATCCCGATGAGCTGCCAGAGACCACGTTACAAAAAAAAACACTGGTACATCTGTTTTTCGAACCATCGACCCGCACCCGCGTTTCGTTTGACCTCGCGATCAAATCATTAGGCGCCTCATCTATTCAAATCAATATGGAAACCAGCTCGGTTAAAAAAGGGGAAAGCCTTTACGATACGGTCAAAAATCTAGAAGCAATGGGGGTTCATGGATTTATTGTCCGGCACCGTCACGGCGGTGTTGCAGAGTTTATCTCTAAACATGTCGGCATCCCTGTCATCAACGCAGGCGACGGATTCAACGAACATCCGACACAAGGCCTCCTCGACATCTTTACGATGCTGCAACACACCGACACCCTAGCCGGCAAAAAAGTACTCATCCTCGGCGACATTGCCCACTCCCGGGTCGCACGCTCAAATATCTGGGGCCTGACAAAATTAGGCGCTGAAGTCTTTGTCTGCGGACCGCCGACCCTGATGCCCTCCGGCATCGAACAACTCGGCGTCAAAATCGCCCCGTCACTAGATAAAATTATCCCTGAGCTCGATTTTATCAACGTACTTCGGGTTCAATATGAGCGACAAGAAGTACAATGCATCCCTTCCATCCGCGAATACCGGGCCTTTTTCTGCCTCACTCAGGAACGGCTCAAATCAGCAAAAAAAGACCTCGTCATCCTCCATCCGGGACCGATTAATCGCGGCATTGAGATGGATTCCGATGTGGTCGACGGCCCTCACAATGTCATTCTCGACCAGGTGCAAAACGGCATCATCACCCGAATGGCGGTATTATCTTTACTATTAGGAAAAAAATCATGACCAAAACAGTTCTCTTAAATGCAAAATTAATCAAACCCGACTCCAAACCCCCGGAAACCTGCAACTTATTATTAGCCAACGGCAAACTCATCGGGATGGGATACATCCCCGATGAAGCGGAAGACAGTGTTCACCAAATTGATCTGCAAGGCTGCTGGATCGTCCCCAATATTATCGATAGCTTTGTCCAAGGCTGCGAACCCGGATTCGAAAACAGAGACAATCTGGACTCGGTTTCAACAGCAGCTGCGAGTGCAGGCATCACAGGCCTGATCTCAAGTCCCGAAACTTACCCTGTCTGCGACACGCCTGAAATGATTCAATTTATCCTCAACCGTGCAACTTCAGCTACACTACCGGTCTACCCATTAGGCGGCGTGACTAAGCAACTCCAGGGAAGCGAATTGGCCGAAATGGGATTAATGAAAAAAGCAGGGGCCGTCGGATTCACGGACGGCGCCGCAATCATATCCCCGTCCATGATGCAAAATGCCTTAGCGTATAGCGCCATGTTCGGAACACCGATCCTCAGCCGTCCCCATAGTCACAATCCTGAAGACGGTGTAATGAATGACGGGTATCAATCTACGATTTTGGGCCTCAAAGGCGTCTCGTCCGTTATCGAAGAAACCCTCGTTGCCCGGGATATTCAACTCGCCGAAAAAACGGGTGGAAAACTGCATATCTTCCCCATTACGACTCGCGGATCAGTTAAGCTCATCCGAGACGCCAAACAACGAGGCATCCAGGTCACCTGCGGAACCGCACCGCATTACCTTTATCTGACCGATCAGGATCTCGAAGGCTATGATACGGCCAAAAAAGCAAACCCACCCTTCCGAACCTCGGATGACCAAGCCGCACTAATTGACGGCATCAAAGACGGGACAATCGATATACTGGCCTCCGATCATCAACCACATACGATCGACGACAAGCGAACCGATTTCACCTCCGCCGCATTCGGCATTTCAGGCGTGGACCTCTTCTTGCCCCTCATACTCAACAACCTCTACCACCAACACAAAATCGATCCAAGCCTGATCTTCAAACTGATCAGCACCAACCCGGCAAGACTGTTTTCACTCTCATTGCCAAAATTATTACTAGGCAGCGCCCCAAATTTCACCATCATCGATCCGGCCCAAGACTATACCGTCACACAGGACAGCCTTCTCTCCAAAGGCAAAAACACCCCGTTTATCGGCCAAACCCTCAAAGGCGGTGCAAAAATCACCGTTGTGAATGGGAAATTTGTTTCGAATGTTCTGCCTTTTGCATAAACACTAAACAAATCAACTATCCACCTCCAATTCACCCCCCACCTAAGCGCCCCCCTTGGTAAGGACGGAGGGACCCAAAATTAAGCCTGCCCTTGATAAGGGGAGGTTGGGAGGGGTGCATTGAGAGAGGCATTGAAGCTATAAGCAAACAACGACTAAGCGCCCACCACAATATTCACCAATTTATTGGGCACATAAATCACCTGGCGAATCTGAGCGCCTTGAATATGCTTAGCTACTTTTTCAAGCACCAAGCATTGAGATTCGACTTGGGCGCGGTCGGTATCACGTGGCAATTGAAACTTATCACGGACTTTTCCGTTTACCTGAACCACAATCGTGACAGTATCTTCTACCAGCAATGCCGGATCAAAAGTAGGCCAGGCTTGAAGGTGAACACTCTCTTTATTCCCGAGAATAAACCAAATTTCTTCTGAGGCAAACGGCGCAAACGGCGCTAATAATAATGTCAAAATGTTGATAGCCTCAGATGTTGCACCATGAGAATACATAAAATTAACAAACTCCATCAGCCGGCTGATCGCGGTGTTATAGCTGAATCGTCCGATATCGTCCGTCACGGCTTTAACAGTCTTATGAGTCATACGAATTAAGTCGACCTCTTTGCCTGCTGCCAGAGGATGTGACTCCTGAGCTGTACACAACCGGAACACCCGACCTAAAAATCGAAACGCGCCTTCCACACCCGTATCCGACCAATCCAAATCCCGTTCCGGCGGCGCACCGAATAAAATAAAGAGCCTGGCGGTATCTGCGCCATACACATCAATAATTTGACCGGGATCAACGGTATTGCCCAATGACTTAGACATTTTCGCGCCGTCTTTAATAACCATGCCTTGGGTCAATAATTGCAAGAATGGCTCATCTAATGAGATCAAACCGAGGTCACGCAATGCTTTTGTAAAAAATCGCGAATAAAGAAGATGCAAAACCGCATGCTCAACCCCGCCAATATATTGATCGACAGGTAGCCAATAAGCGGCTTCTTCCTTATTAATAGGCCATTGATCTTCTTTCGGTGACACATACCGCATAAAATACCAGGACGAATCCACGAACGTATCCATTGTATCGGTTTCACGCTTGGCCGGTCCGCCGCAGGAAGGACATGGGCAATTCACAAAATCCGGCACCCCATCCAAGGGATTGCCTTCCCAATTAAATTCCACATTTTTAGGCAATTTAATCGGCAATTGGGCTTCCGGAACACCCGTCACGCCACACACCTCACAATACACAATCGGAATCGGCGTTCCCCAATATCTCTGGCGGGACAACAACCAGTCCCGAAGCCGGAAATGCACGCTGCGCTCTCCGATCCCCTTTTCTTCGATATATTCAACTATTTTGGCTTTAAACGACTCATTGGTCAGTCCGTTAAATTCACCTGAATGAATCATCACGCCTGACTGGGTAAAAGCTTCCGATAAACTTGCATTAGCATCCGCCTGATCCGCAGGAAGAATGACGGTTTTGATCGGCAGCTGATACGTTTTTGCGAATTGAAAATCCCGGGTATCGTGCGCAGGAACGGCCATGACAGCCCCGGTCCCATAATCCATTAAGACATAATCCGACACCCAGATCGGATGCGTCTCGCCGGTAAATGGGCTTACAAAATACTTCCCGGTAAACACACCTTCTTTGGTCTTCGTATCATCCGTGCGGTCGGCTTTACTTTTTTGCTTGGCCTTTTGAATATAGGCTAATGTTTCTTTTTCATACGGTGTTCCCGCAACCCATTCGGTTACGCATGGATATTCCGGCGCAACCACAAGATACGTAATCCCATAAACAGTGTCAGGCCGCGTGGTAAATACCGTCATCGTTTCTTCGGAATCTACAATCGGAAACGTGATTTTGGCCCCCACGGATTTTCCGATCCAGTTTTCCTGCATAATACGAACTTTTTCCGGCCATCCGGTCAGCGTTTTGATATCCGCTAATAACTCCTCGGCGTATTCGGTAATCTTAAAAAACCATTGCGCCAATTCCTTGGACTGAACCTCGGAATGACACCGCCAGCATTGGCCGTCTTGCACCTGCTCATTCGCCAAAACAGTTTTGCAAGACTCGCACCAATTCACAGGCGCTTTTTTCTTATACGCCAATCCTTTTTTCCAAAGTTGCAGAAAAATCCACTGATTCCAACGGTAATACTCTTCCTTACAAGTCACAACCTGCCGGTCCCAGTCATAGCTAAACCCCAGCCGGACCTGCTGTTCTTTCATTTGCTCAACTTTTTCCAATGTCCAGTCTTCAGGGTGAATATGATGCTGCTTAGCGGCATTTTCCGCGGGCAATCCCAACGAGTCATATCCCATCGGATAAAACACGTTAAATCCTTTCATTCTTAAGAATCGAGCGTACGCATCTCCCAATGAATAATTCCGAACATGGCCCATATGCAGCTTACCTGAAGGATACGGAAACATTTCCAACACATAAAATTTAGGCTTGTTGGGATCTTTTTTGGTTTTATAAAGATCAGATTCCTGCCAACTCCGAATCCATTTCTCTTCCATTTCGAGAGGTTTATAGTCCATAAAAAGTGCACTCCTTTTGGGTTCAGACGCGGCATATTGCCGTCTATTTTGAGCATAAAGTATATCCAATTATGCACGGTATGGCAAAAAGAAACCCGATATAATATACTAACGTTATATTTATATATAATATAATAAAATATAACATAAAAGGAGATATAATGTTAAGCACAGTCAAAAGTGCCGCCCTTATCGGAATCGAAGCCATTGATATTACGGTCGAAGTAGACGCCACTCCAGGGCTTCCCGTTGAAATTATTGTCGGCCTCCCGGATGCCGTCGTCAAAGAAAGTAAAAACAGGATCAAATCCGCGATTAAGAATTCAGGATTTAATTACCCGGCCAAGGTCTACACTATCAACCTCGCACCCGCTGATATCAAAAAAGAAGGCCCTCTTTTAGACCTGCCTATCGCCACCGGAATTTTGCAGTCTACGGGCCAAATTTCCGAACCTCGGGAGTCCACGTTAGTCGTAGGCGAATTATCGCTAAACGGGGAAATCAAATCCATTCGCGGCATTTTATCAATCTGCCATATGGCAGCCAAAAAAGGCCTCTCCCGCATTATTCTTCCCGCAGACAATATCAACGAAGCCAGCCTAATCGACGATATCATCCTGATTCCTATCCGGCACCTATCCGATTTAACCATCATCCTCGACGACCAATACACGCCGCCACAGGTCGAACGACGGGTCTTTTCAATGGGCGGCACATTTCTGGATTTCATGGATGTCAAAGGTCAGTTAGGGGCTAAAAGGGCCCTGGAGATTGCAGCGGCAGGCCGGCACAATATCTTATTTTTAGGCCCTCCCGGCACAGGAAAAACGATGTTGCTCAAACGATTGCCGTATGTGCTGCCTGATCTGAGCAAGGATGAAGCCATCGAGACTTACAAGATCACCAGTATCACCAATAAAGTTTCCGGAAGAACCCCCACGCTGACACGCCCATTCCGCTCACCTCACCATTCGATTTCATACGCAGGTATGGCCGGAGGCGGTACATGCCCACAACCCGGCGAACTCAGTCTCGCCCATAACGGCATCCTATTTTTAGATGAATTACCCGAATTCTCCCGCAATGTAATCGACGTTCTTAGGCAACCCTTGGAAGAACGAAAAATCCAGATCAGCCGGGCCAATTTTAATATCGAATATCCCGCCAATTTTATGCTCGCAGCCGCCATGAATTCCTGCCCATGTGGATACTACAATGATGCTTTTATACATTGCCAGTGCCCCAGCCAGATGGTCCGCAAATATTGGAAAAAGATCTCAGGGCCGATTTTAGACCGGATCGATCTCATCATCGAAATACCTCGGCTCAAAACCACGGAGTTTTTTGAAAGCACCTCATCAGAACAACAAAAATATGCCACGGCAGCCATGAAGTCCCGTGTCTTGGCCGCTACAGACCGTCAACATTCGCGATTCAGCAGCCCGATCAGCAACGCCGAAATGACCCCGAAAATGGTACAAACGCTCTGTAAAATCACGCCGGATATCCAGGAATTTCTCAAAAATATTATTGATAGAGGACTTCTCACCGGCCGCTCCTATGACAAACTTCTAAAAGTATCGAGAACCATCGCCGACCTTGAACAAAAAGACGATATCACGCTCAACCATATCGCCGAAGCCGTTCAATATCGGAAGCCTGAAAAGCTGATCTCGCCTACCTGAGTCCGTTTCTTTTAGTTTTAGGAAACGGTATGCTAAGATAAAAACATCTTATTTTTTCACAAAAGGATACCGCCGTGTCAGAAAAATTGACCCCCGATGACCTGGATTATAACGATGGCCTAGGTGACATGTTACAAGACAAGAAACCGCCGGTGAACACCATGAGGTTCATTTGGATGACCGTTATTTTGCTGCTAGTGGCCATCTTCAGCTTCGGAGTAAGTTTTTATTTAGGCAAAAAAATTCTGACTCGCACTTTGGGCCAATCCGGCAACAAGCCCTCATTCAAAACGGACCTTCAAACCACTATCACAACCATTAAAACCGAAAACGAGCGGATCCTACACAAAATCAGCCAGGAAACCTCGCCGTCGGCCTCCTCGACTGTAGTAGTCGTCAAATCAACCACCCCCATCGCTATATCGACACCTAACACCCCTGTAGCGGTTCCAACGCCGACGCTCACCCCATCACCGACACCTGTCAAAGCTCCGGCCACTCCGGTAGTAGCGCCTGCTATTAAAAAAATACACCCGGTTGTTCACACGCCTCGCGCGGTACCGGCAAAACCTAAAAAGAGATACGTGGCCCATGCTGCGGCTCAGACCCCTCTTCCCCGTCCTGAAAACGGCACCTATGCCATTGTCGTAGGCGCCTTTTCTACAGAAGCAAACGCCTCAGCTCTGGCCAATGATTTACGAACAAAATATGCAGCCGTAGAAATCACGAATACCCAAAGCCAGGGAAAACCGTTTTACCGGGCTCAGGTCGGACGTTACACATCATTATCGGAGGCGATAACCGCTTCACGCCAGTTAAAGGCCGCTGGGTATCCTTGTTTTTTAACGTTGCTATCTGAATAGCACGATGAAACGTCGATTGTTTTTAGCTTCAAGCTCGCCTCGCCGGGCTGAAATTTTAAAACATCATCACATTCCGTTCACGGTTATCGAAAACAAACTATCCTCCGAAATATTACCGGAAACCCCTCATCAAATTCGCTATCACCTTCGAAAGCTCGCTTACGAAAAAGCAGCCAGTTCGCAGGCCGATCACCGCGGACTTATCGTCGGAGTGGACACGACCGTCTGGATCGACAACCGCATTCTCGGCAAGCCGAAAGACAGGGAAGAAGCCCGGGAGTTTTTGGCTTATCTCTCCGGGAAAATCCATTTCGTCACCACCGGCGTCTGCATCATCGATACGATTCTTAATAAAACCTACAAATTTACCGACACAACCGAGGTCCGGTTCCTCCCTTTATCCGAAATCGACATCCAAAGCTATTGCACCCATTACCCCGTTCTGGACAAGGCCGGAGGATACGCCATTCAGGACCACGCCCAAACCTTCGTCGAAACCATCAAAGGGTCCTACTTCAATATTGTCGGCCTTCCAATCGAAAAGTTATTAAAGTTCATTCGAAACTATGCTATAGTCTGACGCTTAGCGTGTCATTTTATAAGGAGTTCATTACGTGAGTGTCTGGTCGTTTTTCTTAAAAAAGTTTTCAAAAGATATGGGTATCGACCTAGGAACTGCCAATACTGTTGTCTTCGTCCGCGGACAGGGAATTGTTCTCAGAGAACCCTCCGTTATTGCAATTGATAAAAAAACAGGTAAAGTCATGGCCATCGGTGAAGACGCCTATAAAATGGTAGGCCGCACACCCGGCAACATTATTGCCGTCAGACCCATGAAAGACGGGGTTATCGCCGACTTTGAAATGACGCAAATGATGATCCGGTCTTTTATCGAAAAAGCCTGCAAAAAATCTAAATTTTTACATCCACGGATTCTAATCGGCGTTCCTTGGGGAATTACCTCGGTCGAAAAGCGTGCTGTTTTAGACGCAGCACTTCAAGCCGGATCACGGGAAACCTTTTTGATCGAAGAACCAATGGCAGCCGCTATTGGAGCCGGGCTTCCGGTAGGAGAGCCCACTGGCCAAATGATTATCGACATTGGTGGCGGAACCACAGAAATCGCCGTCATATCTCTCGGTGGCATGGTCGTTTGCCAATCCATCCGGGTAGCCGGAGACGAATTCGACGAAGCTATTATTTCCCATTGCCGGAAAAACTATAACCTGTTGATCGGCGAGCGAATGGCGGAACTCGTCAAATTCGAAATTGCCTCAGCATATCCGTTCGAAGAAGAAAAAAATATGGAAGTCAAAGGCCGCGATTTATTAAGCGGACTACCTAAAATCTTTACTATTTCTTCCGCTGAAATCCGGGATGCGTTATCCGACTCCGTATCAACTATCATCGACACATTGCGAATGACACTCGAAAAAACACCTCCTGAGCTAGCCTCTGATATTATGGAACAAGGCATTTTAATCACAGGTGGAGGATCACTCCTCAAAGGGCTCGACAAGCTCATCACCGAAGAAACCCAGATAAAAGTCCACAAGGCAGCTGACCCGCTCTCCTGTGTAGCGCTCGGAACCGGGGTTGTGTTAGAGGAAATTGACACGCTGATGCCGTTGGTAAAATCAACGATTTCTAGGTAACGTTATTCATTTCCGAGATGCCCCCTTAAAAGGTGCTCAAAAACATAATAACGATGATCAAAGCGATATTTTTGGGCGGCCTTAGTGCCTACCAAAAAAACAAAAACAGCTTGTAAGAATTGCGCTTCCTGAGATGCGAAAAACGCATCGACCCGGGATTTCAAAACGGGATCGGTTTTCACCAGCGTCATAACCTCCATCCATAAGGGCACCGTATGCTCTGGAAGCTCATCACTTTTCACCTCGTCTTGCTCGCACAATTTTTCTGCCAAATGCGAAACAAGATCCTCAAACCCCATCTCTTTTTCCTCAACAGAAAACCGCATCTCCCGGATCAGAGCATCCAGACTACGGGTCGCTTCCAGGTAAAGCCGAAGCACAAACTCAAAAAAGCTCTCTTGAGATGCGTCATTTAGGCCTTCACGATACGCCAAATCTCGCTCCAGGCTTCCAAAGTCCACTTCCCCGGTCGATACTAATGAATGACTTAAAAACAGCGCCATCAACTCGGAATACACATACATATACGTATCCGGCGTATCAAAAAACCAAGTATCCGAAAAATACATATAATACATCCGGGTAGCACGTTGAGAGTCCTCACGGCTAACTTTCAGAATATTATGAAGCGGACCCATTAACCCGTCGCGAATAGGCGCCGTATCCGCAAAAAACTCCAATACGGACGTCAGAATATTTTCATAAAAAATCTTACTGGCTTCCCCGATCGCGGCTTCTTTTTTGGGTAGGGTATGATTTTGGACAATGCCATGGCCGAGCTCGTGGTACAACACCGTCTCTGCCATATCGCTTAACAAGATCTCTTTTTTTTCTTCAAAATCCGCAACGATTTTAAGACCGTAGAGACTCAATACTTCCCGTCGGATAGCGTTTGCGATCCGGTGCGACGGATCCATCTGAACCGACCGGCTATAGTGAATGGCATCCACCCATTTCTGGCGCAGAATCAACCGCAACGATTCTTCCCTAAGAAATATCTCATCATTGCCAATCACTGCCGCCATCGCCACGATATTATTCGGTGTCCGGATCAATTCTTCTTCCAGATAAACAACTTTATATTCACCCATCTGAAGCTCGCGCCCTTTTCCGAAAATAAACTCCAGACTCTCTCCGTAATAGCCCCCCTGCAGGTACAGATCCGACCCGACAAATTTCAGAATCCGGTTAAGTTGCGTTGTTTTATAGGGACTAAACGGGTGACCGAAAAGAAAAAACTTAAAGGCTTTATATTGAGCCTGGGCCGCCTCCAGCGTTAACTCCGAAATCCCATGTTGCCGGATATTTTCTTCAACTTTAGAAAAAAACCGGAAAATATCAGATTGGGTAACCGCGTCATCGGCAGTCAAATGCAACAAATTACGGCAAAATGACAGCTTAATCTGATCGGGACCCGCATCGCCCCAATCACTAGAGCGATCCATAATAAAATAAATCAAATGCGCCAGATAACTCACCTGACTTTGAAGCTGCGTTTCCGCACGATGAATAAGCTGGGTCAGATCTTCCGGCGAATAGGTGTAGTCATTCGCAGCCAGATACTCCGCCAATGTCGCATAATCTTCGAGCGTTTTTTCATCTGAAAACAACAGCGCATATAGCGCCTTGGTCAGCGTAGAATAGGTAACAAAAAAAGAGACCCTCTCACTCACGAGGCCGATGCGGCAGGCTTCGCTTTAGACGTAGCTTTAAAAGCCACAATCCCCAGTTCCTTCATACGCGCCATAATAAAGGCGCGATGATCGTATTGATACGCTTCAGCAGTCTTACGTCCGGCAGACAAAATCATGATCTTCATCATGGTTTTACGTTCCAGATCCTGAAGGTAGGTCTCAAGCTTTTTCCCATTTTCAGCAGAGAATACCTTCGCGTATTTTACCAGACACATCCAATATTTCATCACAAATTTATAAGACGCTTCATCGATTACCACTTTGTTATCACGGAAATTCTGATACGTTAATTTTTTAACATACTGATAATCATAGTCTCCGCCTACCAATGAAAATTTAGCCGAAGACACTATCGTCTTGACTTCCTGTCCACCCCAGGAGATTAACTCGACAATCCGCCCCACCATTGTCAGCTTGTCTTTTCGGATCTGTGGAGAATCAAACCGGATATCCTCTTCGAGGTTGGCAAAATCCACGCTACCGTCGGTGTTAATATATTTAAGCAAGATCAAAGCCATGACATCCGAATATAAGTACATGTACGTATCTTCCGTATCAAAAAACCAAACATCCGAAAAATACATATAATACATCCGGGTCGCCCGTCGCTTATCCTGTTTTGAGATATCGATCATATTTTGGATCGGACCTCTGATCCCGGCATGAGTCGGCGCAAAATCTGCTAAAAACTCCAACAATGCCGTGAAAATAGTCTCGCCGTAGGCCTTCGTCGCCTCGGCACAGGCAATGTCTTCCATCGGCATCAGATCATGCTGCAAAACCCCATGCCCTAATTCATGACATAAAATCGTTTCTTTCATTTCGGACAAAAAAGTTTCCCTCACGTTGAGAAGGTCATCTTTTGTCTTTACCTGATACAAAGACAAAGTCCGCCGCTTAATCCCTTCGGAAATATTGCGAACATCTTCTTTTTGGATATGCGCTCTATCAGCAGGACCCAGCTCCAGAACCGGCATCCACTTCTGATAAAAAATAGTCACCAAGGCCTCACGCCGGATAAAGATCTCCCGATCGCCGATCACCGCCGCCAGTGAGACAATCACATTCGGGGATCGCACCACTTCACGATTCAGCGTCACCACATCGAAAGGCCCGATGTGCTCCATATCCCCTTCGCCCAACAGATACTGAATATAATCCCCATGATACCCGGAATGCGCAAATAAGCTTGATCCCACAAACCGCAATAGACGATCGATTTTAGAAAGGTCGTAGTAAGGGTACTTCTTACCCAAAAAGTGAAAGGAATACTCTTTATACGTATCCTGAGCCGGCTTGAGGGCAAGCGTTCGGAGACCGGCCTTCGTAATCGCCTCTTCGATTTCCATCATAAACCGAAACGCATCATCCTGAGTCAGGGCCTTATCCGGCTCAATGCCCAGAAAATTCCGGCAATATGAAATCTTAATCTGTTCTTCGCCCGCATCTCCCCAATCATTGGATAAGGTAAAGATATGGTAGAGCAACAGACTGAGGTATCGAATCTGCTCGATAATTTCGGCATCGCAAATTGATATCAGCTTGGAGAGAGATTTTGGCTCTACTTTGATTTTTTGAGTGGATAAATAGGTTTTGAGAGAAGGATATCGATTATGAATCGAGGGATCGAGAATCAGAGACAGCACTTCCGCCGATATCTTATCTCCATCCATAATCTGTAACTGCTTGGCCATCCAAAACCCCTTCTAGTTTTTTTGAAAGATTATATCAAACCGGAAGGGGTTTTAGAATGAGTCATATAGAAAAATTAAGCTTGAAGATCAGGAATGCCAGTTGGCCTAGAAGCTTCTCTCAATACGCTTGCGTTAACCGATCCCATATCAAGACTAGCAAAGTCAGTATCAGCTTTAACGCCTACAGCCTCAAGAAAAGTGCTTAATGCAGGTGTAACCTCTAGCGGTTGAGCAGCATTGCCCTCAGTATCATGAGCAAAAACTTCTAATCCTCCCGCAGCTCCTTTTTTTACTTCAAGATTGTCAACAGTACCAGCAGGTACGCCTGAAACTGAAGTATAAGATCTATTAAATGCTCCTAATGGAATATTAATTGATGACATTTTTTATTTCCCCTTTCAACAATGTTTTTTTATTGGATTATTAAAATCTCTGCTACTTTATCGTCTAAACCGTCTTCGGCATTTCACTTATTTATAAAAAACTTGTATCTATTTTTTATAATTTATTTCTAAAATACCCAGCACTAGACAATCAAATTCACAAATAGAACGATACCCGTTTTAGTATAAGAGCAAACATCGATAGTTGTAAATGAGATTTGTTCTTATCTAGGCGATCAGGAATTGATTTTTAGCCTTTCATCCACTATATTAGCCGGACTATGCAATCCCTATTAGACGCCCTCCATTCCGATGCCCTCAATGAGCTCACATCGATCCGGCAATTATCGGATTTAGACTCACTCAAAACACTTTATTTAGGTAAAAAAGGAAAACTCACCGATATCCTACAAGGTCTCGGCAAAGTATCCGCCGAAGAGCGCCCACGTCTCGGCCAGATCGCCAATACCATTAAAACCGACCTTCTCACCCGTCTGGAACAAAAACGGGATGAACTCCAGAAACAAGAATGGGCCGTACAGCTCCAAAAAGAAGCTATCGATACGTCGCTTCCGGCGCATCGGCTGGCGATCGGAAAACATCATCCGATTAATAAAACCATTGATGATGTCGTCGATATTTTTACCCGATTGGGATTTTCGGTCGAAACAGGACCGGATATCGAAAGCGATTATTATAATTTTGAAGCCCTGAACATTCCGTCCGATCACCCTGCGCGAGATATGCACGACACGTTTTATCTCAATACGGGGTACCTGCTTCGGACCCACACCTCCCCTGTCCAAATCCGGACAATGGAAGTCCAACAACCCCCCGTCAAAATTATTGTCCCCGGAAAAGTCTACCGGTGTGACGCTGATGTCAGTCATTCACCCGTTTTTCATCAGGTCGAAGGACTGTATGTCTCAAAAAATGTGACATTTTCTCAGCTAAAAGGCACCTTAGAACATTTTTTAAGGGCCTTATTCGGACCTGAAAAATCCGTCCGCTTTCGGCCTAGTTATTTCCCGTTTACCGAACCGTCCACCGAAGTCGATGTCGCCTGCGTCAATTGCGGCGGCAACGGCTGCAATGTCTGCAAACACACCGGGTGGCTCGAAATCTTAGGCGCAGGGCTGGTCAACCGCAATGTCTTAAAAGCGGTGAATCTGGATCCCGATGTCTACACCGGATTTGCCTTCGGAATGGGCATCGAACGTATCGCGATGCTACGGTATGGGATTTCGGATATCCGGTTATTTTATGAAAACGATTACCGGTTCCTAAAACAATTCTAATTCCTTTTCGTCATTATTATTAAAAGAGGTCTGCTATGAAATTTTCGTTCAACTGGCTCAAGACGTTTATTAACACCGACTTATCCGCATCCGACATCGCCGACAAGCTGTCTTCCGCAGGCCTGGAAGTGGAGGGATTCGAAGAAATAGGTAAAGGCTTAACCGGCATTGTGACGGGGAAAATCCAGAGCATCGCCAAACATCCGAATGCAGACCGTCTGGTGATCACCCAGATTTTCGACGGCACCGACACGCATCAGATCGTCACGGGTGCGACCAATGTCTTCGAAGGCGCCATTGTACCGGCGAGTTTACCGGGCGCGGTGCTGGCCGATGGAACCAAAATTAAAAAAGGCGTCCTTCGCGGCGTCGATTCATACGGGATGCTGTGTTCCGAAAAAGAACTCGGTATTGCAGACGAGTCCCACGGAATCTGGATTTTACCGGAAGACACCCCGTTAGGCATTGATTTCGTCGACTATGCTTTATTAAAAGATGTCGTATTCGATATTTCGATTCTCCCTAACCGCGGCGACTGTCAGAGCATTGTCGGGCTGGCACGGGAATTATCGGTGATTCTGGATACGCCCCTGAGCCTACCTGAACCGGTCATCACCGAATCCGGCAAAACACTGGATCTAACCGTCACTATTCAAGACGAGCGCTGTCCGATTTATACAGCGCGGGTGATTCGTAATGTCACGATTAAACCGTCTCCTTTATGGATGCAACGCCGCCTCCAGGTCTCGGGTATCCGCCCGATTAATCTGGCCGTGGATATTACCAATTATATTTTATTAGAGTGGGGACAGCCGCTTCATGCCTTTGATTACCACCGCACCGCAGGCGCCCAGATCACCGTACGATCAGCGCATTCAGGAGAAAAACTAACCGCGTTAGATGCCGCCGACCATACGCTTGAAGACACCATGCTGATGATCTGTGATCAATCCGGTCCTATCGCAATTGCCGGGGTCATGGGCGGAGAAAGAAGCGGAATCGCCGACGATACGCAAGATATTATTCTGGAAGCGGCCTATTTTCACCCCGGATCTGTGCGTAAGGCTGCCTCGAAATTAGGACTCCGGTCCGAGAGCTCAGTTCGATTTGAAAAAGGAATCGATATCGATCAAGTAGTCAGATCCGCAAACCGGGCTGCACAATTATTCCAGGAACTTGCGGGTGCTACTCTCGAACCGATTATGATTAAGTCCAACCCTTCCGCAGAGGCCTTTCAAAAACGGACACTAACGCTCGATCCCGCTAAGCTCAATCAATTACTCGGCACCGACTATCCGACACAGGATATTCTCGACATCCTCCAAAAACTCGGCTTCCATTTAAGCCAGGATCAATCGGACATCACCGTTCCCTCCTGGCGTCATCTCGATATTCTCGGCACACCGGATCTTGCCGAAGAAGTCGCCCGTCTCAAAGGCTTTGACACGATCCCATCCGTACTACCGACCGAAATCGTACTGGGAACACCGCCGACTCACGTGTCGAAACAAATAGCAAAATTAGAAAATTTTCTGGTCCATACCGGCATTATGCAGCTCAACACCTACACGATGATTGCCCAAAAAGACTTACAAGGCATTGTCGAACCCGGCCCGGATTTATTGGTATTAAATAACCCACTTTCTCCGGAACACGCTGTCATGCGGCCGCATATGCTACCGTCCGTCCTCAAAATATTAGCCTACAATGTCAAACGCCAAGCTGACCGCCTCAGCGTATTTGAAGTCGGAAAAACCTTCCATAAAGCGCAAAACAGCCAAGCGCCACTTGAATCCGTTCAATTAGTTGCTTTGATAACCGGCACCCCGCAAGTCTATTTCCAGGCCGAAAAAGCCGTAAACACCTTAGATTTTTACAAGCTTAAAGGGCTATGGGAAAATCTAGCCGACCTGCTAGACCTCACCGGATATACGGCTCAAACCGAGCCTGCGCCGTCTTACCTTCATCCTGTCCGCCAGCTCACATATCTTCTGGATGGCCAAAGCGTCGGGGAAGTCGGATTTTTGCATCCGGAATTGCTCAAAGAATGGGATTTGGGCACCGAAGTCGGATATATTTCTCTCAATGTGACGGTCGCCACGGCTAAACAGAAAGCCACTCCCACTTATACGCATTTCTCCAAGCATCCTTCCACACGTCGGGATATTGCGCTGCTTGCACCGAAACAACTGCCTTACGGCGATCTATATCAGACCTTGCAGGAACTCAAATCCGATCTCGTACAGGAAATTTTCATGTTCGATTATTTTGAATCCGAAAAACTTGGCCCTGACAACAAAAGTGTCGCAGTCGGCATGATCTATCAAGCAACCGACAAAACATTGTCCGATGAAGAAGTGAATCAAGCCCATGAAACGCTTTGCAGACAATTAACGGAGCGCTTACCTGTACATCTACGCTAAGAGATTATACCCCTATGAGTGAATCCGCCATTCTGCAAGAAACCCCAATGCTGAAGCAATACAAGGCGATCAAAGCCGACTATCGGGACGCCATTTTATTCTTCAGACTCGGGGATTTTTATGAAATGTTCCTCGATGACGCCACGGTGGCATCCAAAGAACTAGAGCTCACACTCACCGGCCGCGGAAAAGATGACCAACGAATTCCGATGTGCGGCATCCCGCATCATGCCGCCGACGGGTATATCACAAAGCTGATTACTAAAGGATTCAAAGTCGCCATTTGCGAACAAGTCGAGGACCCGACCCTGACCAAAGGCATCACCAAACGGGAAGTCGTCCGCGTGGTCACACCAGGCACGATTATCAGCTCAGGCGCCATTAACGAACAGGAAAATAATTATCTTCTAGCCCTCTGCATCACCGAAAAACCGGCGCTATTCGGTATTAGCTACGTCGATTGCAGTACCGGTGAATTTCAGGTCGCGCTTTTGGATGATTTGACCAGTTTGACGGCGGAATTAGAGCGCCTCAATCCCAAAGAAATCCTGCTTCCCGAATCCGTCACATTCTCTTTACCGCAACAAATCCCACAAACGACCTACAAACCGACTGACATGTCGAAAGCCGAATCCCACCTATTAGCCCATTTCGGCATTGCGTCTCTGAGCGTATTCGGCCTGGAAGACGTCAAATCCGTCCTTCCGGCATGTTGGGCCATTATCGAGTATCTCAAAGCCACACAGCGGCACAGCCTCCCCCAACTCACTAAAATCCGGGTCAAACAATCGGCACAATTTATGTTCATGGACCGCACCACGATCCAGAATCTCGACTTGATCGAATCCTGGCCCGTTATCGACAAATCAGGCTCCCTATTCGGTGTTCTGGACCATACCAAAACCGCGATGGGCGCACGAAAACTCAAACAATTAATCAAACACCCCTACTTAGACGAAACCTTCCTGAACCACCGCCTGGATGCCTGCGAAGCCCTGATTCGAGATCCGTTAAGCAAAGAAGAAATCCGGACCTGCTTAAAATCGGTCTATGACTTAGAGCGACTCGTCTCTCGGCTAGTCTGCGATGTCCAAAATCCGCGTGACCTTCTGGCCATTAAACAGTCGCTTGAAAGTATGGCAGAACTGGCCCCGACCATGGCCCAACTTCCGGGTCAAATCTGGGAAGACTATCACTGCTTTTTCCAACGCTTCAACGCACCCGAAAGCCCTTATCAATCGATTATTAAACTCATCGAGAAAAGTATTCGCCCGGATACACCCCCGACCCTCAAAGACGGCGGCGTCATTAAAGAAGGCTATAGTGAAGAGCTCGATACCCTCACCGATTCTTTTCGGACGATCAAAGAATGGATCGCCGGTCTCGAAGAAACCGAGCGGATTGCCACCGGAATCAAGACGCTTAAAGTCGGGTTTAATAAAGTCTTCGGATACTACCTCGAAATCACCAACGGCCAAAAAGACAAGACCCCTCCTCACTACATTCGGAAGCAGACGCTCACGTCCGCCGAGCGCTACATCACCCCGGAATTAAAAGAAAAAGAAGCCATTCTTCTTCACGGAGAAGACAAACAACAAGAAGTCGAAGTCAGCCTTTTTTCAGATATTATTCAGACCTTAAAATACTACATCGTTCACTTGCAGGAACTCGCCGATATTGTGGCGGATACCGATATTCTTCAATCATTAGCTACGGCCTCCCGAAAACGGGATTACGTACGGCCAGTGTTCGCGCCTAAGACGGATCTGACCTTGGAATTTACCGATAATAGGCACCCGATATTAGAGCAAAAAACCACGCTTCATTTTATTCCGAACGACATCCACATGACGGCATCAATCAACCGATTCAGCCTCATAACAGGGCCGAATATGGCCGGGAAATCCACCCTGATGCGCCAGGTCGCACTCACCGTGGTAATGGCTCAGATCGGATGTTTTGTCCCGGCTAAACATGCCAAACTCTCGATCGTAGATAAATTATTCACCCGGATCGGCGCACTGGACAATCTCTATTTCGGCCAAAGCACCTTCATGGTCGAAATGCTGGAAACCGCCTCCATCCTGAATCATGCCACCTCTGCCAGCTTGATTATTCTGGATGAAATCGGCCGCGGCACCTCAACGTATGACGGAATGAGTATTGCCTATGCCGTATCAGAACACATTCACCAAAATATCGGCGCACGCACGTTGTTTGCCACGCATTATCATGAGCTCACTTCACTCGACAGAAAGCTCGACGGCATCGCCAATTACAATATGAAAATTATTGAGAGTGCCGACAGCATTGTGTTTCAATACAAGTTTATCCCAGGTACCGCGGATAAAAGCTATGGCATTCACGTCGCCAAAATGGCCGGACTTCCGGCAGCCGTAATTGACAAAGCCTCCACGATCTTAGCCGGTCTGGAAGAAGAAGGACTCAGCTATCTGGCCCCCAATCCTTCCGGGCAATTAAACCTATTTTAAGGAGATCGCCATGAAAACAATCCCACTATCTTTAGACGGACTGATCTATGTAACACCCCGTTTTTTTCATGATGACCGCGGATTTTTCTTTGAGAGTTATCATCAGGAAAAATTTAACGAGATCGGCATTACCCTCCCGTTTGTTCAGGATAATCAAAGCCATTCGATCCAGGGAACACTACGCGGCATGCACTATCAAGCAGAGCCCTACGCGCAAGGCAAATTAATCAGGGTACTCTCCGGCTCAATCTTTGATGTCGCAGTCGACATCCGTCCCGATTCCCCGACATTCGGAAAATGGGAAGGCCTCGTCTTATCGGCCGACGATCAGGCCATGCTCTATATCCCGCCTGGTTTTGCGCACGGGTTTTATGTCATTTCCGACCGATCGGATGTGTTATATAAATGCACAAATTACTATAATCCCGCCTCGGAAAAATCATTTCGATGGGATGACCCGGATATCGGAATCGAGTGGCCGATCTTAGAAGACACTACCCCTAAATTATCGCCAAAGGATGCGGTAGCCGGCGCATTTAAAGACTTGTCCTTATAAATACGTCGTTATCGCGACCATTCCGACCGAAAGTACCCCTCAGGGGTTTGCATAATATAGAGCGCACGCGTGCCGGGATACTGTGAAAGAAGCACATTCCCTTTCTGAATCCCCAATACAATCAACGTTGTATCCAGCGCGTCCGCTACTAATGCCGTTGGCGCCACCACTGACACACTGGCAATAGACGTTTCCACCGGAAATCCCGTTTTGGGATTCAAAATATGGAAATAAGATTTATTGCGATACTTCACAAAATTCCGGTAGCCGCCACTCGTCGTCACCGCCTGATTATGTAAAGACAGGGAACGGTAAATTGATGTTGCCTCAGATCCTGAACGCGGCACATTAATGCCGACCCGCCAGTCTTTGCCCTGACTATTTTTGCCGGATGCCACGACTTCTCCGCCAATTTCAACCAAGTAATCCTGAATCCCATGTCGGCGAATCACCTCCGCAACCACATCCACCGTATACCCCTGGGCTATCCCATCCAGATCCAATTGGACCAACGCATCCCGCTTTTGAAGCCGATTCCCAGGTAAAAGCATGACTTTATCAAATCCGACATGCCGCAATAAGCCCCGCAGCTCAGACGCCGTCGGAAGTGCCCCCACCGCCCGATGATCAAAAAATCCCCACCGCTTCACAAGTGGCCCCACCGTCGGATCAAACGCACCGCCACTACGGCTATACAACACTTTAGCTGCCTGCAAAACAGCATAAAAATCGGCCGAAACCCCCATCGGTTCCAACGACAAACGACGATTAAAACGTGAAATTTCCGAATCCGACCGATACGTCGACATCGCCCGGTCAATATCCTCAAAACGCCGATTAATGTCCGCAGCCACCGAGGCCTCTTTCACCCAAAACGGTGCCCGAACCGTCACATGATACCAAGTTCCCTGCACCGCCCCCGCGATCTGCCACTCCCCCCGCCAAATAAGCGCAAAAAAGAGAACCCCAAACGCAAGAAAAAAAGCCCCCCAAAAAAGAAACCTATTCACTAGAGGGACGCCGCCGCTAAAAATGGCCCGATGCAAGGCATTGCGAGGACGAAATCACGACGCATAGCAGGACTATGTGAGCGATTCCGCCCGGAGCAATAACGCTGCAGATGGCCGTTTTTAGCAAGGCGTCAGTAAACTCTCGCCTAATTGGCCGCATGCTGCAGAAATATCCTGCCCCTTCCG
The DNA here is from genome assembly GCA_945888995.1 of bacterium UBP8_UBA817. Classification (GTDB taxonomy): domain Bacteria; phylum Margulisbacteria; class Marinamargulisbacteria; order CAMDBA01; family CAMDBA01; genus CAMDBA01. The sequence continues at coordinate 41,586 of CAMDBA010000003.1, forward strand.
GAACCGAATCGTCACCGGCACCCGTTCAGCTAAAATCGTGGACTTAATCGCATCCATTTTTTCATTCGAAATCGGCTTAAGCGGGATTTTAGGATGCGGATTGAGGTTAATCAGGTTAATTTTTGCTTTTAGATACTTGGCCAGATTAATTAATTCTTTAATATCTTCCGGCGCGTCATTACGGCCTTCGATTAATGTATATTCAAGAGTCAATTTACGGTTATGCGTTTTTTGATATTCGGCCACCATATTAATCACATCGGTTAGAGGATTCGTCTTTTCGATCGGCATCAGCCCGATTCGCTTAGATGGAATCGCATTACCGATCGAAAGGGCTAAATTAATACAAATTTCGTGATCCAAAAGCTTTTGTAATCCCCGCAAAATCCCCGATGTCGAGACCGTGATTTTACGTTTACCGATATTAAAGCCTTCTTCGGAATTGATAATTTCGATCGCTTTGAATACCGCTTCAAAATTCAACAAAGGCTCGCCCATTCCCATAAAAACCAGGTGAGAAATCGGCTCATTATCCTGAAACGCATATAAAATTTGATTCACAATTTCACTTGGCGCCAGTTGACGTTTCAACCCTGCAAACCCGGTCAGACAAAATTTACAATCAACTGCACATCCGCATTGAGAGGAGATACATAGTGTATTGTAAGTTTTCTCACGCAAAACCACAGATTCGATTTTGGCATGGTCGGAGAGTTCAAAAATATATTTTTTAGCATATCCGTCTCCCGAAGAAATCGCTTGAGTGGATAAAAATCGGTTAATCACAAAATGCGCAGCTAACTTATCCCGGTTCATTTTAGAAATATTTGGCATATCGGCAAATTCGGAGCGGTATTTCTTGAATACCCATTCATACACTTGCTTAGCGATAAATCCGGGCATCCCCAGAGATTTAATCTCTTCGGTTAACTCAGCTAAACTCAAACCCAGCACATCTTTTTTAGGTGTCTTCATCTCATTTTTACCTTGGTCCATATATGGAACTATTTTATATATCTTATACAACAAAAAAGAATGGTAACATACATTCAATTAAAAATCACAGCCGCCGACTACCTAGGGAACACTAAGATCAAAACAAACGTTCCAAGCCTTGAAAAGCATTTCAATATAAGGGTAAAATGAATTGCATTTACCGGTCTTGTAGACCCAAGGATTTGAACTTATGAACAACAACTTGATTTTATCTCCCGAAGAAGAAGCCGCATTTACCCAATTCCTCTCTAAGTTCTCCTCATCCGACACCCAACTCCATATCCAGGATATGCTGACCACAATTATTAAATTATCCCGCGAAAGCTCGGATCTATCGGATCTGAAATTAATCGGAACGGCATTACAAGAACTAAGACGGTCTTTTAAGGTCTTCGCCCCCTACCGGGACACCCGAAAAATCAGCCTCTTTGGTTCTGCCCGAACCCCTGAAAGCGACATCCAATACAAAATGGCCCAGGATTTCGCCAAAAGAATCACCGAAAAAGGCTTTATGCTGATTACCGGTGCGGGTAGCGGCGTGATGGAAGCCGGCAACAGAGGCGCAGAAGTCGGCAGAAGCTTTGGCGTTAATATCCAGCTGCCCTTCGAACAAAAAGCCAATTCGTATATCGAACAAGACCAAAAACTCGTTACCTATAAATATTTTTTCACCCGCAAACTCATCTTTATTAAAGAATCCGATGCCACGATTTTATTTCCGGGCGGATTCGGAACCCACGACGAAGGATTTGAAATCCTAACCCTGATTCAGAACGGGCGCTGTTCTCCTCGGCCGATTGTCATGATCTCAGAACCTGGCTCCAGTTATTGGAGAAAATGGCTGGATTACATTAAAACGGAATTACTCGATACCCGGTTTATCTCTCCGGAAGACATGGGCCTATTTACCCTGGTTGAATCTGTCGACAATGCAGTCGATGTGATCACCTCTTTTTACCGGGTTTACCATTCCATTAAATATTACCAAGACCTTACGATTTTGCGGATTAACGCAGTTTTATCCGATGCGTTTTTAGCCAGACTCCATAACGAATTTTCGGACATTCTGGTATCGGGCACCTTCGAGCAGACCTTACCTGGAGACCTAGAAATCGATCAGAAAGATTATCCCGAAAAAGCACGGTTAGTCTTCAAATTTAACAAAATCAATTTCGGCAGGCTCTGCCAGCTGATCAGATTAATCAACACCTATCAGGAAGGACACTGATTCTATGAATGCATTATCTTCATTTTTACCACAAGGAGACGCTCACATGACGGAGATCTTTTTAAAAGGCGGCCCGGCGATGTTGGCCTTATTGTTATGCTCATTTATAGGGGTTTATATCGTCATTCAAAAACTCTTGTTTTTACGTTTTAACCGAATCGATTCCATTTATATCGAAAAAGTCAAAACGACCCTGATTACGTCAGGATTACAAGCCACTATCCAAAAACTCAAAGAAGACGATCATATTATTTCCAGAGTGATTGCAAACGCGCTTCGTCTCGCTAAATTAAGCCGGGATGATATCCAACAGGGGATCAAAGAAACCACGTACGCAGAATTACCCAAACTCGAAAAAAATATGAGCCTGCTCACCGGAATTGTGACAGCTGCGCCAATGCTCGGACTACTCGGAACAGTTTTAGGTTTAATGCGGATCTTTAAAGTTTTATCGGGAGGAGAGTTAGGTGACACGGCTGCAATTTCAGGCGGTATAGCCGAAGCAATGATCACCACCGTGGCGGGCCTGGCAATTGCCATTCCGTTTATTTTTATCAACCACTATCTGTCGCATCGAGTCGAAGGCTATATGATGGATATCGAACGCTCGGTTCACGAAGTTCTCAACTTCTATAAAATGTCAGAACACGAGATCAAGGCATAACCCATGTTCACCCGAAAACATCTCATTAAACGAGACCGCGCCATGCGAATCGAAGTCTTGCCTTTGGTCGATATTGTCTTTATTCTACTGATTTTTTTGGCGGTAACCTCTACTGTCAAAATGGCCGAAACAGGAATTAAACTAAAGCTCCCGAAAGCCGCAACCTCCGACCAACAACAAAAAGGAATTGCCGTCGTGATCGGGAAAGATCAGCGTCTTTATCTGAACGGTCAGCCGGTTACCGAAGATGGCCTCTACAAGAAAATTATAGCAACAGATCACAAAACACCGGTTGCCCTGATGGCAGATGAAGCCACACCCTACCATCGGGTGGTAGCCGTATTGGATACGATTCGCCTAGCAGGTGCAACGAACGTCGTTTTACAGGTTACCCCAAAACAAACGCCCCATGTCATCACTCATTGAAAAACATACAAATGAAGTATCTTTTGCCCTATCGGCGGCTATTCATATCGCATTGTTTCTCATCGTACTATTCTTACTTCATCAGGTAAGAATTCCGGCCAAACAAGCCTATGGAGAGCTTTCCATCACGATTTCAGCACCCCCGTCTCTTGGTCAAACACCGAAATCCACCCCGGTCACACCCCCACTTGAAACACCGGAGGCCGCCTCGCCCTTTCCTCAAAACTTAGTGTCCGCCCCGATCAAACCCGAAGCCCATCCGGCACCGGTTAATACGCCGGCAAAAACATCACAGCCCCCCCCAATCGGAGATGGATCTCAAGGCGCTAGCGGAACAGCATCACCAGGGACACCCATGGGTGTCAATTCGGACGCCGAACTCATACAAGCACCCACCCCTGTCTATCCCAAAACAGCATTAAACAATGACTGGACAGGAACCATTATCGTCGAAGTCACAATAGACGAAGATGGTAAACTGAAAAACATCCACATTTTACAGTCAACCGACCATGAGAATCTGGACCAAAGTTTCCTTAGAACCTTAAAAAACACGTATCAGTTCAAGCCAAAATTAGTACTCGGAAAACCGGTTGAAAGTAGTTTAAAATTATCGTATTCCTTCAAATTGAATGACTTATGAACTATTTATTAACGCTCATTATCACCGCTTTATTATTCACGTCATCGCTTTATGCGGAGCCGACGTCTCTGCTCAGCATTTCAAACGATTCCATCAAAATCGTCGTTAACAACGACGCCGTAGAAACCGGCCGACTCGCGATTGAAACCATAAAAGGGGACCCTCAAAACCCTAAAGATGACAATCAACCACTCATCTTCGGACGACCCAGACCCTGGACATCTTATACGACGGTTTTAATTGACGGAGTTGCGTATGTCTTCGGAGGACAAACCCAAAAGCGCGCTGGAAAATCGGCAAAATACGGAACGCTTATCTCTCAAAAACTCATCGACAACACCATCATCACGGTTTGTCAGTTTAATACCGTGACCGTAACTCAAAAACTGTCGCTCTACCATAATCCGACGACCAAGGCTAAAGATACGGCCTTAATTTCTTACGAATTAAATAACACCGATACAAAATCACATAATGTCGGTATTCGGATTATGCTCGACACCATGTTAGGCAGCAACGACGGAGCGCCGTTTCGGATCGGAGATGATGCCATCGAATCCGAAATCAGCTTTTCAGGCAACTCGGTCCTGCAATACTGGCAGGCATTCGATAGTCTGGTATCCCCTAATATTATCGCACAAGGCACTCTCTCCGATCCGCAATCCGGTATAGACCCGCCGAACAAGGTTTATCTAGCAAATTGGGGCATACTAGCTGATTATGCATGGGATACACCATATGAAAAAGGCCGCTCATTTGTCAGAACCGGGGAAGCGGAAAAAGACACGGCGCTGGCTATGTATTGGTCGCCAAAACCACTAAAACCCGGCAGCAGCTACAAAGTCAGTACGTTATATGGGCTCGGACAAATCAGTCTGGCAAAAGGAAAACTTAGCCTCGGCTTCACAGCACCGTCTCAAGTTGTTAGCAGCTCTAAAGCCGACTTATTAATCGTAGGCTATATCGTCAATACCACGACCCAAACCGCCAACCAATGTATCGCGACGTTTACCGTCCCTGACGGATTTAAATTTTTAGACGGGAATTCCCGCATCACTATCGGATCTTTAAAACCGGGCGAATCACGGCAAGTCTCGATCAGAATCGTGCCGAATGATGTCAAAAAAGGTCTCCAGAAACTCACGTTCTCAGTCGAGTCCGACAATCTGCCGTCCAATAGTATTTCACGGGAAATTAATGTATTAGCTCAACCCGAAATCACCTCAACCTGGGTCGTGCCCTCACAGGTCAATCCCGGCATTTCTCCCTATTTTGATACATTTTTAACTTTAAAAAACAACGACCCAGTGGTCATTCCGAAAGTCAGCCTACAAATGACACTGAGCAAAGGCGTAAGTCTTCCGTGGTTTGAAATCTCAAAAAAAGAAATTGAACGGATCGAACCCGGACAAACCATTACCCTCAACTGGAAAGTAAGAGCCGATCAAGGCACCACTGCCAACATCCGTCTGGGCCTTAATCTCAACTCCCCGCTCACCAAACCAAAAGCGTATGTCAGATATGTCACGTGGAGTCGGTCTTCAGCGTTACTCACATTAGTCCCGAGTGACGAGGTCATTAAAGAAGGTACCTATTTCTATGTACAACTCAATGCCCAAAATCTCAGTCAATTAGAGGCCGCCAACCTGCAATTTGATTCTTCAGCATTATATTTAAGCCGGACATCGCCGGACCTATGGGTCCGAAAATCCGGTCAATCCGAGGTCTTTACCGAATCAGAAGACCATGTCGATATTCAACCGCTTCGACTCAGCGCAGATGCCAAAATCGGCAATACCGCGGCGATCGGGAGATTTTATTTTAAAGCCTTAAAAAAAGGTGCTACCACCCTAAGCCTTAAGCATCAAAATACCGAAACCAATTTAAATCTAATCATTCAATAAAATTCAAAGGAACCTCTCATGTTAAAAAATTTTTTTCTCCTCTTAACCCTTATGGTCTTATCTGCAAGCTATGCCCATAGCGCACCCATCACCGATGTTTCGGAAGGAGATGACGGTTACCCGGCCATCAAAAAAATCGTCGACTACGGCTACATGCCGCTACTTAAAGGAAATCAATTTTCTCCCGAAAAATCACTGTCCAGAAAAGAATTCGCGGTCACCCTGGACAAAGTCATCAAAAAAATCGATAACCAGGACCTTACTTTAACCAAATCAGATCTACAAGAACTCCAAAACCTTTCACGGTCTTTCAAAACATTTTTAGTCGATAATGATGCCAATATCAGCACCCTCAAAAACAAAACCCAGGAATTGGATAACGCGCAAAAAGTAAACAGTCAGGACCTCACTCAGGTCAATGATCAACTACGCGGCGAATTAAACGCACTTAAATCCGATAACGAGCACACCCATCTCTATATGATTCTGGGAGGAGTCGCTCTGGCTTTTTTAGCCATGTTGGTTAAATAACACACGATGGCAAAAGACGAGACCCTTACCTCCCCACGACTAGATTCGAAAAGTATTGTAACGCTTTTAACAAAGCGCCATCAGCAATTACTGGCCAATATCATCAAAAAGGAGACTTTTTCCACAGGTCTCCTCCTCCATGGTCCCAAAGGCGCATTACTCCCAAAAATCGCAGAGGCCGCCATTCAAAGTCTATTCTGTCCCAACGCGGATCCCTACGCCTGCCAAACCTGCCTGACATGTACAACCTATCACCATCAGAATCTACCGGATATGATCACCGTAAATCCGGACGGAAAACTGCTGATAGAACATATTCGAGACCTGCAAAACACCATCAAATACGGCCCTAGCACGTACGACAAGCTCTGCGTCCTGATCCCCAACGTTCACCTCATGACCGAGCAGGCCGCCAATGCATTCTTAAAGCTCCTTGAAGAACCACCGGCAGGTGTCTGCTTTATTATGACGACACATTCTCTCTCTGAGATCTTACCCACAATCCGATCCAGATGCCGGATGATCGATTTTCCGGGGCTCTCGTCTTCGCAACTACAGCTATTTTTAGACCATCACTACAATACTGAACAGCGCACCGATATCGAAAAGCAATGCTTCGGGGATGCCGCCTTACTCAAAGAATACCTAGAAACCGGTGATACGCTATCACAGGAAGAATACCGGTCATTTTCAGAATTCAAAAAAAGCACCCTTCTGGATGCATTTCAAATCGCAGAAACCCTCTCCAAATCTAAAGCACATGCCGTCATGCTCCTAACAGCCTGGATAAACGAAATCAGCAAAAATCCAGCTCATGAAGAACTTCCCCCGCTAATCGAGGCATTATCCCAAATGAGATATAACGTTAATTTAAAACTTCATTTGGAAAGTTTATTTTTAAAATTAATGTCCTAAGGCTGGGACAGCGGCCATTATACAAGGAGAAATCACATGACATGTTTATTCTGCAAAATCGTTAAAGGCGAGATTCCGTGCTCAAAAGTATGGGAAAATGACGCTATTTTAGCATTTCGGGACATTAATCCACAGGCCCCGGTCCATGTTCTCATCATCCCAAAAATCCATATAAATAACCTCTTAGAATTTAATCCAACTAATGGTAAACTATTGGAAGAGATATTTTCAGCGATTCAATATGTGGCAGATTTGTGCCAAATTGATCAGACAGGTTTCCGTATCGTGACTAATAATGGTCATGATGGCGGACAAGAAATTTCGCATCTTCATTTTCATTTGCTGGGGGGCCGTCACATGAGCTGGCCACCAGGTTAAGTCGTCAAGGAGGAAGTAATGGCAAAGCAAGAAAAAAAACCCGGTGAATCAATTGATTCCGTCCTAAGAAAGTTTAAACGCAAGATTAAGGACGAGGGTATTATGATGGAATTACGTAAAAGAGAATTTTACGAGAAACCATCCGATTTGAAAAAGCGCAAAGCAAAAGCAGCAAAGCGTCGCACCGTTATGCAGCAACGCGCAGACGAGCTTCACTAGAACCTCATCACAGGCTCCTATCCGTTCTTTTGAATCGACGGGAGCCCATGCTTTTATACCTTACCCTATCATTGCGGATTATTCATGACCCAGATCCCAAGCTCACTAGCCCGCGAAAAACCGACATTATTTTTAAATTTCACATTTTTTGTCCGGCGGTTGCTTTTTTTTACCACGCTTGATCGGTATTTGATCCGTCAATTTGTCGGACCATTTCTGTTGGCTGTGGGAGGATTTGTCGTCATCGGCATGATCGACATTTTGTTCACACTCGTCGATCTTTTTATTAATTCCAGCGTGTCATTTTTTATTGTCGTTCGGCTACTGGCCTATAAAGTACCCGCTGTTATGGTGCTATTTTTCCCCATGGCCGTCTTATTTGCAGTCATGCTTTTGATGGTACGAATGGCCAAAGACAATGAAATCACCGTATTGCGTGCGTCAGGCATCAGCACGGGCAGACTTTTGATCCCCATTATTTCACTTTGCATTCTGGCCACATTAATCGCATTATTCACAAATGAAACACTCGTGCCATGGTCCAACAAAATCTCGGATAGCCTGATTAATCAATCGGTCAATAAAACACCCCCGCCGGATATTGCGGAAAATGTTTTTTTTAAAGATCAGGGTTCCCGCTATTTTTATATCAACAAAGTCCATCCTAAAACCGGCATAATGGAAAATGTACTGGTGTACGAAGTCTCAGAGGCCTATCCACGTGTCACCACCGCTAAAACGGCTCACTGGGACCAGAAAACCTGGACCCTGACCCACGGCTATATTCAGGATTATGACGACAATGGCATGGTGTCATACACGTCTCATTTCGAAGACATGAAAATCAATATCTCCCGCAACCTTAATTCATTTTATTCCGACCAGAAAACGCCGTACGAAATGGATTCCAGAGAACTCAAGGAACAAATCAACACCCTTCAAAAAGGTGGAGTCAGCACTAAAAACCTGGCGGTCGAGTATTATATGAAATCCAGCCTTCCGGGCGCATGCCTGATTTTCGGCTTGATCGGAATTGCATTTTGCACCTGGTTTGTTCAATCGGGAAAAGATTGGTGGGGCGTAGTTATTGCAGTATGCACGGCCGTACTATCGGTCGGATTTTACTTCTTTATTGTGGCGGTTTTCCGCGCATTGGGAAAAAGCGGCATTGTGCCGTTGATTACCCCATTCCTCGGTGCATGGGCGCCTAATATTTTATTTGGATGTGTTGCCAGCGCGATTGTGATTTATCAGGCCACATATAAATAAATGCGTAAATTCCCAGCCCTCAAATCATCTTCGGAATCCATTGAAAAACGAAAAATTGAAATGGGCATGTCTTTCGTCCGAAAAAACCAATTCAGCGAGGCACTCGACCGCTTTAAACGTACCATCCAGGAAAATCAGAACCTCTATCCCGATATTCTTATTCCGCTTTACAAACGCCTAATTCGAAACCCTCATCAACCACAACTGCATCTTCTCGTCGCAGAATTGCACATCGTTTTGGGGCAATACCGGGACGCTATTTATGAGCTTGAAGAAGTCATCGAATTAGCCCCGACAAATTCTCATACTTATTTTTTATTGTGCAAGATCCATAGTAAAACCGGATTTTCTTCCGATTTAAGAGATATTTTAGAACAGGCCTTCGAAAAAGATATTTTAGATCCGTATGTTCTCGATATCTTGCCCCGCCTCTACTTTGAAGAAAAAAAAATCGAAAAAAACATCTCATTTTATGAGAAAATGATCCGACTTTATCCCAATACCCTCCATTATTACAAAATTTTAGGCGAGTGTTATATCCAGGCCCAACGATACGAAGATGCCGCGGCAACATACAACCAGACTCTCAGTGTTTTTCCGGATTTCAAAAACGAAGCAGCCAAATTCTGCGAATCGTTATTGCAACCCGACACCAACCACGTCGGCATCCGGAAAATATTGGTCTCAATTTATTTTAAATCTTGCCGTCCACTCCAGGCCATCCCCCATATCCGCCACCTTCTGGAAGCGGATACCGCATTCCTGGATCAAAGCATCCAACTCTACAAAGAAGCCCTCCATGCCTATCCGGAAACACTTGAAATTCAACTTGAATTAGCAAAATCGCTCCTCAAAGCCGCACAATATTCCGAAGCGGTTGTCCACCTCAAATCGATTTTCGAAACCACACCGGAATATCATGATGTCGTCCTGGAACTCGTGAATGAAATCTTAGCCGCATTTCCCGATCAGCTTATGGCCCTCCTTTTAATCAGTGACTATTATTTTTATAAAAGTGCCTATTCAGAATGCCTAGCTTATCTGGCGCGAGCCATCAACATTGATCAGGAAGATTATGACCCGATTTCGGATATGTTAAAAAATATTCGGGAAATCGCCCCCCTTTATCAGCAACAAATCATCTTCTTACAAGCCAAAATTGCATTCAAAAAGCAAGAAGAAGCCGTCTGTCGGCATCTTTGCCACCAGCTTTGCCTGTCCGAGTACAAACTCGACAGCATCTTATTACTCGCTCAATTAGACGCTCAAAAAGGGCGCTATCCTGACAGCTTCAAACGGCTTTTCCAGGCACTAAGCCATGATCCGTATGAATGGCAAATCCACCAAACAATTAAAGATCTTCAAGCAAAGCTGGCAGCCTCTCATGCTAACAAAAAAGAAACCGAACTACCAAAAAAACCCGCGCACCAAGATTCCCATGCCTTTAAATTAGGATTATTGATGCTGCGAATGGGACATCTGTACCGCGCGATCGAACAATTCCAAAAACTATCCTCCGGCTCTGAGCTAAAAACAAAAGCCCAGATACTCATCGGTTATTGCTTCTTTGAATTAGGCCGTTATGATCTGTCCAACAACCAGTTCATCCGGGTGCTTGAGCAGCTTCCGGCAGAAAGTTATTTGGCCAATACGCTTCGATATTTAATCAGCATGAATCATGTCAAATCAGGCCGGTATATCCAGGCCCTTGAATATCTGGACCGCATCCTCGAAGTCGATATTCATTTTCCTCATATCCAAGAATTATCCGCCCATTACAAAAAGCAACGCATCCTGGATACGCAGGGAAAAGCCATCACGGGAATTTTCAGTTTTATCGAAGACAAGCCCCTGAACCTCGTCTATGTTCAACTTCCGGAAGACCTATCACAAATGGCGCCCGAATGGGTTGTGATGGGGTTCTCCCATACGCATAATAGTCACGGAATCGATCATATGCTGCAAGATAACATCACCGCAGCGCAAGAAGCCTTCCGGCTCTCGATCGGAATGGACACCAATAGCCCGATCGCCTCATGCAACCTCGCATTAACGTATTTATTGGAAGGGCACTATCAAGCAGCCATTGATTACTTAACCCCACTGCAGGAGCATCATCCGAAACTGGAATTAATCCATCTAAACCTTGGCCTGGCATACGGATTGACCAAGGCTTATCCTGAGTCGGAAGCCTGTCTTCGAAACGTGATCGATCTAAATCCATCCCATGACGTCGCCCATCTGATGTTAGGCGATATTTGTTTTAAGCAGAAAAAAATAGAGCATGCCTTCGAGCATTGGAAAATCGCAGCACAAGCCCTTCATCTCCTGCCGCTTGTCCAACGAAGGGTTCATTATTTACAACGAGATTCCTTTGGGTTCTCCCATTGGATTTATCATTTTAAGCCGGAATTTATACCCGAACTTACATGGTAAGCACCCCGCTCAACCGTGCATTAATACAGCTTTTCTGCCTCATCATCATGATCGCGCTGAGTCCAGCACCTCTCATCTTCGCCGAAGACGAAGAGCCCACCGCCAATCTGACGGCTGACCAAATTTTTTATACCGAGTCCGGCAAAAAAATGATTGCGTCTCAAAATGTCCGGCTCAATTATAAAAATGTCTCCATCGAAGCACCGGAGTTAATTCTGGATGTTGAAAACAATACCATATCCGGAACCGGAAATATTAAATTAAAACGTAACGCCGATGAATTAAATGCGGAATCTATTCACTATAATATCGACGACGACGCCGTAGAAATTCGCAATGTACAGACCATCGTTCGCGCCAACGCCAAAGCCAAAGCCACCGATAATATCTATCTCAGCGCCGAAATCATAGAAGACCTACCCGATGTTAAAAAAGGATTTCACGGCTTAATGACCACATGTGATTATCCTATTCCGCATTATTTCGTCTCTTCGGAACGGTTTGAATATTATCCGGACAATTGCATCGTGGGTCATAATGTCTTTTTTTATAATCCGATCTTTTTTATCCCATTCGGATTCTGGACACCGATGTATGTCTATTATCTCGGAAAGCGAAATGTCATCCTACTGGTGCCGATGATCGGGCGAAATGATGTCGAAGGATGGTTTGCTAAAAACACCCTCGACTATTTTTATGGCCCGGATAAAAAGGGTCAGGTCTACGTCGACTGGACCGAAAAAAAAGGCGTCGGATTAGGCTGGCGACATCATTACCAAATCGAGAATTACGAAGGCTCTTTGTATTATTACGGCATGCCCGAAAAAGATACGGGTCTCTATGATCATGTCGCCAGTTGGGATCAAACCACCACACTCAGCCCCGAGCTCAGCCTTCGCCATACCATTTTGGACACCGACACTTACCGGATCACAGGCGGACGTAAGCAAGATCGGAATTTCTCCGTGGGTATTAATTACAAAAACATCGGTGAAGAACAAAAATTGGAAGTCAAAAATAGCCATGATTTTCTGCAGAAAATTTCACAGAATGCCATTACATACGACAATATTTTTAATTCACAAAAAGTACTGGGCCTATCCTATAGTTCGTTTAATAATCTCGGATTTAATAGCCGCTATGAAACCGGCGGCCTGACTCAATCTCTGAATTTACCATTTGAGATTAAATACAACAGCAACATCAGATATACCAAATCAACCCCCTCCGCAATTGCACCAGCCGACGAAGCCCTCGGCACTCAGTTCTCCCTCCAAAAACCCCTCGATTTAATGAACATTCCATTTAATATGACCGTTAACCTCGACTATACGATTGACCCTGACGGCGACACAGTCACCTCAGACAGGATACTCAATTATGTCGAAAAAATGCCCGAACTGATTTTTGACAGCACCCAAATTCCGTTCGATAAAAACTTCACCATCCAGCAACGGTTTCTCATCGGCCGTTACCATGAAAATAGGTCTCTCTCGGTTACGAATCAGGTAAGAAGCTACACCACCGAGAAATTCGGATCGATTTCGAATCTCGTCGGCACATTCAGAGACCTACCCTTCGGTTCCGACATTCGAACTCAACACGAGCTTCACCAATTCGGCTATTCCCCCGGTGATGTCTTGAGAGGAATAAAACAAGCCTATACCTACCAATCCGACTGGTGGCAATTCTTGCAAAGCAGCATGTCCTATACCGACTATGCCTATGCCGGAAACTCTCCGTTTTTCTTCGATGAAACCATTTTCCAAAAAGAACGGCGCATCGGAGGCACTATGACACTCTATTACGAAAAACCGTCCAAATACCGGTGGGACCATCGTACAGGGTGGGATTATCTTGTTCAAAAACGGATCGACTACACGACAAGTATGACATTAATTCCGAACAGTATCATGGCCTTCAATATTAATAGCGGCTATAAATTTCCCGAAAACCGCCTATCGGGAAACGACATATTTTATGATCTCACCGCATCGGCCCGCTATACACCCACCCAAAATACGCAGATCACCTTTGATTTGACCTATGATCTGAATTTTAGCCAGATCCGACGCTTGGGTAACCGGTTTATTTTTACCGTAGGCGATACGTGGGAAAGCCGGTGGGATATCGATGCGAATTTCCAATATGACATCCCCAGCAAAACCTACAAGCTCCAAGCCATCCGGCTGGTTAAAGATTTACACGAGCGACTATTGGCCATGTCCTATGATATGGGGTTAAATGAATATAAATTTATCTTTACCATCAAAGCATTTCCCGACGATCCGTTCGGCTTTTCGTCTAATAAAAACGAAGCCTTTAAACTCGAAGGAATTTTTAATGACCCGGCTGTTGAACGTTTTTAATCCCTCTAAACTATATCTCCTGGTCTTAGCACTGTTACTAGGTGTAGCGCTCACCGCATGCTCACCAAACACGGTCACCAACAAAGCATTCTCCAGCCGAACCATCCAAATTAAGCTCACGTTCAGCCAGCTCCCGAATACTTCTTTGTATTATTACACCTATATTTTTTCACCCTCCGCCCCTCCGCAAACACCGAATACCACCCGGTATTTTTTCACGCCAGGGCGGCCTTATGACCAAGACCAACTAGACCGCGACGGCGTCCCCATCGAATATTTTTACCGAAATTACTTTTCGACCTGGTCGGGCTATGTTCGGGCGGAAGGTATTAATAATACAATTCTATTCAACGGCCCATTCAGCGCCACCACGAACGCGCAGACCCATTTTAGCTATCAGCAGCGCTCCAGTTTCTCATCAGTCACCATGAGCCAAAGTAATACCTTCACCATCCAGTTTTTACTCGACTATCTGCCAACCCTGATCAGCTCGGGCTATCTCAGCATGATTGTCACCAATAAAGACACCGGCAAGATCGAAGACCTCGTCGATATCAACACCGTTCTGTCATTAGCAAATGACACAGAACAAAGGGGAAGTGACCCGTCGGTTGATTTCGGCACAGATCCGGCAGCAGATATCACCCAATGGGAGGTCAAAATATTTTAACCATTTTCTCGGCAATTCTAACTGCATTAGTTTTTCCTAAAGTTGAGTGGTATCTACTCTCCTATATCTGTCTCATCCCCTTTATAATCGACTTGGAGAAAAGCACCTCCGCCAAATCCGCCGCCTTCAAAGGATGGCTTTTCGGCGTTGTCTTTATGGCCTGGTTTCATAATTGGGTTTTTGAATTAAAAGCATTTTCACCGGCAGTTGCAGTCCTTTTTCTGTGGGGTGTTTTCTCAGCTTATTTAGGTCTCTTTTATGCAGGTGCAGCATGGGTTTATCATCAATTTAAATCCGGTTTAACCCGGATCTTTTTTCTACCAGCGTGCTTTGTAGCCGCTGAATGGCTGCGGACATTAGGCCCTCTCGGGGATTCCGGTGGTGCGATGGGCTATTCTCAAACCCATGTCTTCCCCATCCTCCAATGGGCCGGCGTCACAGGCGTCTACGGCCTTTCATTTCTCTGTATTGTCGCCAACCTTCTCATCCTCGGTCTCTTTTCCAAAACACCCAAGCGTTATGTCGTCTCATTGGCAGCACTTTGTGTCATTATTTTCGGGATCGGCGCCCTCTTCCTGCACAACCCAGACAAGACGGACACCCGAGTAAAAGTCGCCGTTATCCAAGGAAACCACGCGCAAAACATCAAAGAAAACAATCAAAATTGGGATCAAATTTTTCAGGATTACGGCATGCTCTCCTGCGATCTGCGGGCAGGTAAAGTCGATCTGATGTTTTGGCCGGAAACCATTCTGCCGATCTTAGTTTTACAAAACCAAGTCTTCACAAAAAAACTATGCGACCTCAGCCACGCCACCGGTTATTCGCTTATCTTCGGCATTCCCATAAAGGACGGGCTCTTGTACTACAACGGACTGGCAGCGGTGACCCCGGCTGGATTATCCCGGCAAATCTACAAAAAAAATCACCTGATGCCGTTCGGAGAATTCATTCCGGGCCGATCACTTCTGGGCTTCTTTCACATTACTCTGCCCGGCACCGATTATAGCCCCGGACACCATGACTACACCCCCCTCGTCACACCGGTCGCCAAAATCGGCGGCGGCATCTGCCTCGAAGCCAACTATCCGACGGCATATAGAAAAAGCACCGTAAACGGCGCGGATATTCTGTCCATTCATGCCAACAATGCCTGGTTTTTTAACGGATCAGCTGCCCCTGAAATGCTTCAGATGGGCATACTAAGGGCCGTTGAAAACAACCGGTTCCTAGTCCTGGCCGCCAATACAGGTATTTCCGCGGTCATCGATAACAAAGGCAGGGTCGTCACCCGAAGTCAGATGAATCACACTCAGGTTCTTCGTGCCGACGCCAAAACCGGCCTCCCGAAAAGCCCTTACACGGCAATGGGAGATGTGATCGTTTTAATCTCAGGACTACTGATCGGAATCGCGATGGTTAAGACGCGACCAAACGCGCCTCAAGATCATACCCTTTCACCCCGGTAATCACCGCCTGATAATAATGACCGACTATCAGGTTATCCGCCGCTTCCAGTAAAATCCGTCCGTCAACATCCGGCGCTTCACGAAAAGAGCGGGCAAGACCATCCCCTTCATACAACACTTCAACCGCTGTTCCGACAAGCGCAGCCGATGTGCGTTGAACGATTTTATATTGAGCATCCATAACACGCTTAATACGGCTTTGAATTTCAGGCATTTCAACTTTTGCTTCAAGCCGGGCAGACCGGGTTTCTTTTTCTTCGGAATAGGCAAAACAACCTAATTGCGTAAACGGAAATTCTTCCATAAAAGATAATAATTCTTCCACATGCGCTTCCGTTTCACCCGGAAAGCCTAAAATCAATGAAGTTCGCAAAACCATATCCGGCATCGCAGCTTTAAGAGAATTCAAACAATCACGAAGATACTCATTCGTATAGCGGCGGTTCATCGATAATAACAAATCGGAATTCACATGCTGAATCGGCATATCCAGATACCGGCAAATATTCGGCCGTGATTTGAGCACTTGAATCAACTCATCGTTTACCCGAGGCGGGAACACATACATGACCCGAATCCACTTAACCGGCAAGTCCGCCAAGGCATCAAGCAGAATAGGTAACGACGGCTTTCCATATAAATCTTCTCCCCAACACGTCGTATCCTCAGCAATCAAAATAAGCTCAGTCACCCCAAAAGATAATTGAAGTTTGGCTTCCGCGATAACGACATCTAACGGTTTGCTAGTATGTACGCCGCGGATTTTCGGAATGGTGCAAAATGAGCACCAGTTATCGCAACCTTCGGAAATTTTGAGATACGCATAATGCGACGGTGTCAGCTTCGTGTAACGAACCGGCTTCGACGGCATATATTTCTTCCGGAAAACCAATTGGGACAATTCCTGTTTAATTCGGTCTTCCTCACGGGTAGTTAGCCATAAATCGACATCAGGGAAGCGTTCTTGCAGCTCTTCTTTTTTGTAGCGGCTCGGATAGCATCCTGTCACCACCACGTACTTGAGCTCACCCGCTTCTTTTCTAGCAACCAAATGCCGGATATTATCTTCCGTTTCGGCAACAGCTGCACTAATAAACGAACATGTATTGAGCAGGGTAATTTTTTCACCGGTGCCTTCGGCTACCAGCTTGAATCCGATTTTTTGTAGATCCTGCACCATTTTTTCAGAATCCACCAGACTCCTAGCACAGCCTAATGATACAAGACTAAATTCCGGCTTTAACATTTCTTGATTCCTAACTTAAGACGATTCTTTAAGAATCGTCGCTTTCTTTTGTAATAGATGTTGGCTGACGATTTTGACTTTAGATAAAAACCATTTCAGCATCGAGAGATTAAACGGCCCTTGATTGAATGTCGCCTCTCCGTCTTCCAATGAAATCTCACATTTATTTTTAGCCACCTGGCTCTTTTCCATAAACGTGACTTTTTGCGGACTGATCAATAAGACATAAGACGAAGCCTGACGATCTTTTGAAACCCCTACATTTGTGATCAGAATTTTTTTATAATTTTCCGACAACATTCCTAAAAACCATTCTTTGACCTGATTCATTTCAGTCGCCAAGTTTTCTACCTTCACACTGGATGCCGGGGCATCGGCCGATATCGGCGCCATGAGTTTTGAAAACCGGGAAAGGTCAGAAACCAATTGAGAACGAAGCTCATCCGTTAAATGAAGTTCTTTGAATCCCGTTTTAGAAAATCCCAGCTCCCGCTTCAAAAGGTCCAAAACTTGAGCAGGGACCGAAGGTCCCGCTTCAGACAAGGCCAACATCACCGGGGAGTGCTTCAAAACATATCCGCCGATCAGACGTAAGCGATCACTGAATGCTTTGAACTCATCCACTCCGGCGCGGCGTTGGTTATACGTTAAAAAAGACGTATCAAAAGCAAAACGGAACTCCCGTTTTTTGGCATCTTTTTTCTCTCTCAAAATAATGACCGGCTCACCCAGCTCAATATAAAAAATAACCGATTGCTGCGCATTGATATTGGTCACCAAGACGCTTTCACCGGTTTTGTCCAAAACCTCTAAAAACAGGTTTTTAATGCCCGACAAATTCGGCAGTTCCGGGGTAGCGGACTTAAGTTTATAAGTCTCGGACGAAATAAGGGAGTTAATATTAATCGATTGCATAACTACCTAACTTTACGAAGTGATCATCGTGGGCGCATGACCAATAAGAATATATTCATTATTAAAGCAAGTAGACCCATTCTATGCAAATACTATCTTGGCCGATTCCCCTTTATAAATTAGAGTCCGTAATGTATTATTTGTGTAATTTCGAAAGCCCATTTTAACGAAGAAAGTGACTTATGAGCGAACAAAATAATCACGCTTCATCTCTGCAACAGGCCTATCTTTCATTGATTCCGCTTCGCCATGAATACCCTCATGTTAAAAGCTATGCCCATGTAAGTCCCTCGATTCAGACCGGACGTTATTTTTTCGAGACATTCCCTCATGGATCTAAAACGTTGATTGTCAGCGGAACGCTCTGCAAAGAAGGCATTTTCTCCGTTATTTTGACCGCCAAAATCTTGGCCGCAATCAAAGCAGTGCTCCCCTACAATAACGATCCCTCCGAGCTCGCTGAAATCCTCCACCAAGAAATTGCATATAGTAATCCTCAAAACATCGCCGTCTCCCTATTTTTAGGTCTCATTGACCATGAGCTAGGTGAAATGACCTACACAATCGCAGGCGAATTTAACGCAATGACCGTGTCCTCATCATCTAAAACCGTCTCACTTCTTCCGCAGACAGGCGCACCTCCAATCGGCGGAATCTTATCCGATGTTGCTATTGCACAAACCCACTTATTATCGTCTCATGATCTGTTAATTTTGATCGCAACCCCGTTATCCGGCGTGGCAATTACCGCATTGATCAGTGCGCTGGCCAACCAAACACCTGATCAAGAGCAGGTAGAAGCCATTTTAAAAGACACACTGTCGTCCGTTCAGTCCGACCTCGCCTTTTCTCTGAACCGATGGATTCCCCCTCAGCCCATTATTATCTCAAACCAGCTTAAAGTTCATTTCCAAAATGAACTGGCCGAAATTAACAAACTTCACAAAGTGGTGGAATTATTCGCTAAAGCCAATCATTTATCGAAAAAGATTCAATTAGACACAAACCTGATTTTAGAGGAACTACTGACCAATACGATTTCCTATGGGTACCAGGACCACGCCAATCACGCTATCTATGTCGAATTCAAACTCGAAAACGGGATTTTAAGTATCCAAACCGAAGACGACGGCGTGTCATTCAATCCATTAAACGCACCTGAATTAGATCTGGAAGACAGTCTGGAAGACCGCTCGATCGGCGGACTCGGTATTCACTTCGTTCGCGCACTGACCCAATCATTAAATTATGAACGCAAAGATAATTTAAACGTTCTGCATATGACCATCCAATGTGAAAGTGCTGAGTAGCCCCTTAATGCACGCAGCGCTTTTACCCCTTATCAAAGAATTGACGACCATTACCGAGCTAGGCAGTATCCATTCGGTCTTAAGCTGGGATCAAGAAACCTACATGCCTCAAGGCGCAATCGAGTCGCGAGCCGCCGCCCTATCATTGATCGCCGGACTCTGCCATGACCGGCATACCAGCCAAACCTTTACCGATTTATTAAAAACCGTTGTTGACATCCAAACAGGTCAGCCGTTTCTGGCCGATCTGAGCCCCCAGGAACATCGAATGTTACAAGAAATTCATCGTGACTGGCGGATGGCCAATACGCTTCCAACAGACTTCGTCACCCGTTATTCTTCATTGCAGTCGCAGTCCCAATATCATTGGCAAAAAGCCCGGCAGGCCAATGATTTCTCTATTTTCGCACCGTATTTAGACAAGGTCATCGCCATGACCCGCCAAAAAGCAGATTATTTCGGCTGGCAATACACCCCGTACAACGCACTTCTGGATGAATATGAACCCGGCGCAACAACGACTGCATTAACACCGTTATTTACCCGTCTCAAAGAAGCCATTATTCCACTCTTACATACCATCCAAAAAAAAGACGCCTTTTCCGCCTTACCCAAAGGCCCTTACGATAAGGCCATCCAATTGAAATTCTCTCATTTCCTGTTGCGTGAAATGGGGTTTGAATTTGACCATGGTAGACTCGATATTTCCACCCATCCGTTTACCACGCAATTTCATCCGACCGATGTTCGAATCACGACCCGCTTTAATGAATCGGATGTCATGGAAGGCATTTCCGGCACCCTACACGAAGGTGGACATGCCTTATATGAGCAAGGGCTGGATCCCGCACGGTTCGGCACTCCGTTAGGCGCCGCCGTATCACTAGGTATTCACGAAAGTCAGTCGCGTCTCTGGGAAAATTTCATAGGAAAAAGCCCCGCATTCTGGCAACATTATTTACCACAACTGCAATCAGCCTTTCCGCCTCTAGCCAACGTCCCATTCGCTGATTTTTACCAGGCCATTAACCAAGTCAAACCATCGTTTATTCGGGTTGAATCAGATGAACTCACCTACAATCTTCATATCTTGATTCGATATGAAATCGAACAACTGATTTTCCAAGACCAAATCCCAGTTCAAGAACTCCCTGAACTCTGGAACCAAAAATACGAAGAATACCTGGGAATCACCCCGCCGGACGACGCGCATGGCATTCTACAAGACGTCCATTGGTCCATGGGCGCATTCGGATATTTCCCGACTTATACATTAGGGAATTTCTATGCGGCTCAACTATGGGAAACCCTCCTATCGGCATTTCCGGCCCTCGAACAAAACATCCAGAACGGAGACCTCATCCAAGTTCGCGGCTGGCTCAAAACCCATATTCATCGGCTGGGAAAAGAAAAACCGGCTGAAACCTTAATGGCGGAACTAACCGGGCAGCCCCTCTCTGAAAAAGCCTTTGTCTCTTACATTACTAAAAAATACAATCAAATTTACGGTTTATAGTATGCAGTATCTTCTCTATATGGAATTAGCAGTCAATTGTCTCCTCGCCTTGTTTTTAGGCGCAATTTTAGGGTTCGACCTGGACGCCAAACAACGCCCGGTAGGCATGAAAGCCATGGCATTGTTTTGTTTAGGCGCGTCTATCTTAACATTCGTCTCACTTAAACTAGCGCCGCATGTCCCGACAGGTCCGGTGATCGCCTACATCATATTAGGAATGAGCGTCATCGGAGCAGCTGTGGTCATTAAAACCCCTCATTTACTTCAGGGTCTCTCCAAAGCCGCCTGGTTATGGATCAGCGGATTAATCGGCATTCTGATTGGGTGCGGACTCCCCATCGCGGCTCTGGCCGGCACATGCTTTGCGCTCTTTGCGATGATCGTCGCAATGGCGTCGCTCAGATATGAGCAACCCACTCTCCAACACGCCCTTCACATCGAGGTCTTGAAACTGTCGACATTAGAAAAAATCGAAGCCCTCCTCCAGAAACTCGACCTTCAAATTGACAAAAAATCGATTGTGAAAGGCGACCACATCTATCTCGAACTGGCTTACACGACCACGCCTTCTACTCAATATTTGCTGACCAAGCGACTGCATCGGCTCAAAGGTCTCGGCGAGATTCTGAAATTATAGCCATGACGGCCCCGATTATTGGAGTAAGCCTCGGTGAACCAGGCGGTATCGGGTCTGAAATTGTGCTTAAACATCTAGTGCATGACTGGAAAAAAGCACCGGCATATTTCCCCGTCATCTTTGGAACCCAGGAGATATTAAAACATCCGGCGCTACAGACTCTCGTCGCTGAATTAGGCCCGATTCTTCCGTTTGAAAATGAGCCTCAGCCGCAAACCGTTTATCTGGTCGATACTGGAAATTTATCCACAGCATTTACCATCGGCAAACCCGACGCCGCCAATGGCGCATGGGTCGACCACACACTTCGCATGGCCGCAAGATACGCAATGGAAGGCCGGATTAACGGACTTGTCACAGCCCCCATTTGCAAAGAATCACTTCAATTAGCCCAAGTGCCCTACACCGGACACACCACGCTACTCCAAGCTGCCACCGGATCATCAGATGTCAGCATGGCATTCTACACGCCGAAACTCAAAACTATTCTGACCACGATTCATACACCGCTCCGGACGGTGCCTTCTTTACTAACCAAGGAAAATCTCACCCGGGTGTCACACCATGCAATAGCCTTTGCCCACATGCTTGGCCTAAAAAATCCCCGAATTGCCATGGCCGGCCTCAATCCGCATGCCGGTGAAAACGGTCTATTAGGATCCGAAGAAAAAGACATCCTCACACCGTTCACAGCCGTATTCGAACAAGACGGCATTCGCATTTCCGGCCCATTTCCTCCTGACACACTTTATTATCGCGCCGCTCAAGGAGAATTTGACATCGTTATATCGCTCTACCATGACCAAGGCCTTATTCCCATCAAGCTCATCGGATTCGAAACCGCTGTTAATCTCACGATCGGCTTACCGTTCATCCGCACCTCTCCCGACCACGGCACCGCTTTTGACATCGCCTACCAAAATAAAGCCTCTCACCACTCCTTCAGCGCCGCCGTTGATCTCGCTGTAAAACTGATTATCCATGGGGCATAAACTCGGACAAGTCTTCATTAAAGACAAAAACATTTTTGAAAAGCTTATTCGATATGCCGACATTCAGCCGGATAACATTGTCGTCGAAATCGGATGTGGGGAAGGTTATCTCTCAGCGGAAATGGCTAAAAAATGCAAAAAACTCTATATCATCGAGATTGATCCGCGGTGCATCGAGCTCACCGTCCCAAAGCTTCCCGAAAACGTCACGATTATCGAGGCGGACATTCTTAAAACCGGATTTTCCGAAATCACCGAACCCCGGTTTCGGGTCATCGCCAATATCCCCTATTATATTTCAGCGCCGATCGTCAAAGTTTTAATCGACTACAAAGACAAATTAGACTCTGCAATCTTAATGGTCCAAGACGAATTCGCCCGAAAATTATTAGCCGCTCCAGGCCAAAAAGACTATGGATCTTTCTCGGTCTACACCCGATATTTCTTTCATACCGACTGGTTATTTCCGGTCTCCAGAACATGTTTTCGCCCGGTCCCTAAAGTCGAATCCGCCGTCATTCGCATGACCCCTCACGAGAATCCACCTTTTGAATGTGACATCGACTTATTTTCAAGCATCGTACGCTCCGCCTTTTGGGGGCGCCGCAAGACCCTGTCGAATTGCGTCACCAATAGCCCCTACCTCTCGCATCTAGGGCTCAAAGCCGCAACCATTCCATTTTTCACAAAACATCCTGCCGTCCGTGGCGAAACCCTTTCAATCCTGCAATTCTATGAACTCTATCAAGACATTCACGCCATTCTTCAAAATTAACCATTCTCTAATTGACCGGCGTTCGATCAGCATGATAGCTTCACAAGATGATTTTTGACCTCACTACCATCGTCGGACTCTCTGCAGGATTAGTGACTACTTTAGGATACTTCCCTCAAGTCATCCGCTGCTACCGGACCAAAAGCGCCGCAGATATTTCGCTTTATATGCCCTGTCTTTTGATCTTTGGTATCTCACTATGGCTGGCATACGGATTTCTACTTCACTCCTGGCCGATCATCCTCGCCAATATTTTCTCTCTATTCGCCAATTTTTTTCTTCTGCTATTAAAAATTAAATACCGCTAATTCAAGTTTCCAACTCTGAGCTGGTGTTTAAAAAGCCATTTTTTAAGCTCAAAAATTCGTATTAGACTTGAAAAATACCCCGCAATAAAAGATAATAACCTCACTATGATACATGACTTAGAAACCATCAAATCTCTTTATCGTTTATTCCCTGAAAAGGTGTCCCTTGCCAAAAAAATTCTAGGCAAGCCGATGACGCTAACTGAAAAAATCCTCTACGCTCACCTTGCCAAACCTGCACAGGCATTCGAACGTGGTGGATCTTATGTTGATTTTAATCCGGATCGTGTCGCGATGCAGGATGCCACCGCTCAGATGGCCTTGCTACAATTTATGCAATGCGGCCGACCTACAGTCGCTGTGCCGTCAACGGTCCATTGTGACCACTTAATTTTAGCCAAAAAAGGAGCCAAAGAAGACCTCGCCGAAGCTCTTGGCACCAATAAAGAAGTCTATGATTTCTTATGTTCCGTCTCTACTAAATACGGCATCGGCTTTTGGAAGCCGGGTGCCGGGATTATTCATCAGGTTATTTTAGAAAATTATGCCTTTCCGGGCGCGATGATGGTCGGAACCGATTCTCATACGCCGAATGCCGGCGGTCTCGGAATGCTGGCGATCGGAGTCGGCGGAGCAGATGCCGTAGACGTTATGGCCGGTATGCCTTGGGAGCTCAAATTCCCTAAATTAATCGGTGTCAAATTAACCGGAAAACTCTCCGGTTGGACATCGGCTAAAGACGTCATTTTAAAAGTCGCTGGCATTCTGACTGTTAAAGGCGGAACCGGCGCTATCTTAGAATATTTCGGCGATGGCGCTGAAAGCATGTCTTGTACCGGTAAAGCCACTATTTGTAATATGGGTGCTGAAATCGGCGCAACTACATCTGTGTTTGCCTACGATGCCAGCATGTACCGATACCTCGAAGCCACCGACCGCAAAGAAGTCGGTGACATGGCCAATGGCATTGCCGATTACCTCAAACCTGATGCGGAAGTATTGGAAAATCCAGCGCACTACTTTGATGAAGTCATCGAAATTAACCTCTCCGAATTAGAACCCCATATCAATGGGCCCTTCACACCGGATAAAGCATGGCCGCTTTCTGAATTTGCAAAAGCTGTAAAGGATAATGACTATCCTGAAAGACTCGCTGTCGGCTTAATCGGATCTTGCACCAATTCTTCTTATGAAGATATCAGCCGATCAGCTTCAATCGCAAAACAAGCCGTTGATAAACATTTAATTACAAAATCTACGTTTACCATTACCCCCGGTTCAGAGCAGGTCCGATTCACGGTCGAACGTGACGGAATGCTCGAAACGTTTCAGAAAATGGGCGGCGTTGTTCTGGCCAATGCGTGCGGACCTTGTATTGGACAATGGTCC
This sequence comes from bacterium UBP8_UBA817, assembly GCA_945888995.1. Classification (GTDB taxonomy): domain Bacteria; phylum Margulisbacteria; class Marinamargulisbacteria; order CAMDBA01; family CAMDBA01; genus CAMDBA01. Next base: position 66,791 of record CAMDBA010000003.1, read on the forward strand.
AGAAAAGACATCAATCAAGGCGACAAAAACGCGATTATCACCTCATTTAATCGCAACTTTTCAAAGCGTAATGACGGCAACCCAAACACCTACGCATTCGTTGCCTCCCCTGAAATTGTCACTGCGCTTGCGATTGCGGGAACCACGACCTTTAACCCACTGACCGACACCCTCACCAACTCAGAAGGTCAGGAAGTTAAATTTGAAGAACCAACGGGATTTGAACTGCCTCCTCGCGGATTTAGTGTTGAAGATTCCGGCTTTACCGCTCCGGCAGAAAACGGTGCATCGGTTCATGTCATCGTAGATCCTCGCTCGGACAGACTCCAACTTCTCGAAACCTTCACGCCTTGGGAAGGTCAGGATCTCCTGGGAATCCGGTTACTCATCAAAGCCAAAGGCAAATGTACGACAGACCATATTTCAATGGCCGGTCCTTGGCTTAAATACCGAGGTCATTTAGACAATATTTCCAACAACATGCTCATCGGTGCAGTCAACGCATTCACCGATCAGGTTAATTCCGTTAAAAACCAACTCACCACGATTTACCAACCGGTCCCGGATGTTGCCAGAGCCTATAAAGCTGCCGGATTTGGATCTATCGTTGTCGGTGACGAAAACTACGGAGAAGGCTCTTCTAGAGAACATGCTGCAATGGAACCCCGCCACCTTGGCGTGCGGGCCGTTATCGTTAAATCATTTGCCCGCATCCACGAAACCAACCTGAAAAAACAAGGAATGCTGGCCCTTACTTTTGTCGACAAAGCTGATTATGATAAAATTCAAGAAGACGATACGATGGATATTACCGGTCTAACCACTTTCAGACCCGGAACGTCATTAACCCTCCTTCTTCACCACAAAGACGGCAGCAGCGACATTATCGGACTCAACCACACCTATAATGAAGCCCAGATCGAATGGTTTAAAGCAGGATCCGCTCTCAATCTCATTCGTAGCAAAATGATGATCTAATAAGGATCAAACTATAAAGAAAGGGCTAAATAATCAGCCCTTTCTTTACGTCTTCCAGATCTTTACAGACAAAATTCGCCTTTGTTACCGCCGGTATATTACTCGACAATAGAATAGTCTGAGTCCCCATCTCATTCCCACATTCGATATCGGATTCAGAATCCCCGATAAAAATGGATCTCGAAAAGTCGATATCAGGAAAAGCGGCCTTTGCCTGTAGTCCCATCCCAATCGCAGGTTTTCGGCAAGAACAATTGTCGGATTTTAAATGAGGACAAACATAAATCCCATCGATACGTCCGCCACGCGAGTCTACCTGAGCGCAAAGCTTCTCATGAATCTGATGAACATTCTCTAGACTCATCAGTCCTTTTCCGACCCCTTGCTGATTAGTGATAATCACAATACGCGCAAAATAAGTCGAAAAAAACGGAATGGTCTCCAGAAAATCCGGCAAAAACTCAAACGCATCCCAATTCCGGACATACTCGTCGATCAGCCGCCGGTTAATCACCCCATCTCGGTCAAGAAAAAGTGTCCAACCGACCCAATTTACCTTCATGCAGCCGGTTTGCCGAATAACGCTTCTTCAACCCATTCGCAGATAATATGTCCAATCATAATATGGGATTCCTGAATTCGCGGCGTATCGGTAGACGGAACACCGATCCAATGGGTAGCTAAAGACTTCATTGCCCCGCCGGATTGCCCGGTCAGTCCCACGGTAATCATATTTTTCTCAGCCGCCGCTTCAAAAGCGCGAACAATATTTTTAGAATTACCGGACGTTGATAACCCAACCAGAATATCTCCCGGACGGCCAAAACCTCTTACAAGACGCGCATAAACTTCATCATACGCATAATCATTTGCAACAGCCGTCAGGTAAGACGAATTCACATGGAGCGCTTCTGAAAACAACGGAGGGCGGTCAAAATAAAACCGGCCGGACAATTCTGCTGACAAATGTTGCGCATCGGCCGCACTACCACCATTTCCGCAAAACCAAACTTTATGATCCTGACGAAAAGCAGACACCATAACAGTTGAAACCTCTTCAATACATCCAAGCACCGCCGTATCGGCCAAAACCGCTTGTTTAGTCTCAATAGACTGTTGAATTCTCTGAGCGATATTAAGGACACTCATCGATATCCCCTACCGTTTCCCATATTGAAATAAGAAGTCCTCTTCACTCATGAGAAAATAACGAATCCCTTCAATAAACCCAATCAATGCAGGTATAAATGTCCAGGAAAAAACGAGATAAATCAGGCCTTGAATCGGCTTACCTAAATAAAACTTATGAATCCCGAATCCACCGACAAACAACGCCAGAATACCCGCCACAAATTTACTCTTATAAGACAAATTCCGCGATCCGCAATGCATGCAAAGCTCGGCACGAAGTGGAATCTGCTCCCCACATCCTTTACATTCGATCATCACTCGATTCACAATACTTTCCTTTCAAAGAAAAATGGTGTCCCCGACAGGAATTGAACCTGTGGCCTTCAGATTAGGAATCTGACGCTCTATCCAACTGAGCTACGAGGACACACGTGCAATGAAACTATAGCGAGGATCACCTTCAAGGTCAACTTAGGCCGGTTAGCCGATTAATTCCCTCAAAAAATTTCGGTCCAAAAAGTCCTGATAATACCGGTCAATCGACATCGCCAAAGCACGTGTCTGCTCGTCGGGATCTTCTTTTAATTGCGCCAGACGTTGAAGGCTTTGTCCGATCGGCTGCAGCTCGGTGATATCTTTTAATAACGCACCTTCAATATAACGCGGCACCAGATAACGATGCAGATGTTCCGCCTTCGGTGATGGATGATAATTCAGATAGGCCCGATTAAAAAGCTGAATCAGGTACGTATCTTTTTTCTCGGACTTGGCCGCAAGAAGCTGACGAAGTAAGCCATGATAGCGCTCCGGGTCCGCCATTAAATCGGCCACCCACTCTCCCAACGTTTCAATCCGCTGAAACCCGAGCTCATGAATCTGGTGTTCGATATCCCAGTCTTTTTTGATCATCTCAAAGTATTGATCCCGCTTCAATGAATTCAGAAACAGATCAGCGGAGGCCTGTTGAACAAGTGAGCTAAACCGCATCACTTCTTCAGTACTCATTGGCTCCAGAATAAAACTTGCCTTGTTCGGATTAATATATCGAATCGCAGCCAACGGCTCCGACGGTTGCAAAAAATACGCTTCAAGATCCAACGCCAATACATCTTTTCCCCCATAGACTAAGCGAAGCCAATACCGATAGGTAAACTTTTTTGGCGTTTCCCCATTTTTCGGATAATCTGCGACCTTCTGCTTAGCAAGACCGGGAGTCGCTTCAAGAAACTCCGGAATAAGCCAAACTGGCCGAAAGTCCAGCAAAGACTCTCCATAGCGTGCCTGAATCGCTTGAACCAAGCGAATCAAAAGCGTGACATCTTCTTCAGCACTATGAATCTGCGCGCCGGCTAATAACGCATGCGACGTCGCCACAGTTTCAAGGGTAAATGTATAATAAAAATTTCGGTCGGCTTTTTCAACCAATGCCCAAGGAAATTGATCGACATGGGTATAAGCCACCCACTGCACAAAATGCAGAACATCCAAATTCCCCATTTTTCCATCAAAGTACGGATTAATCCCATATCGAATCAATAAATTCCGCAAGAAATTCAGGTCAAATTGATTGGAATTATATCCCACCAAGGTACAGTATCCATGTTGCTGAACCTGGCTTAATAAAAACCGGTAAATACGGACGGCCGCCTGAAATTCAGTATTACCCTCTTGTTGATGCGTTTCCAAATCAATTTTATTGGTCAAAATCGCATCAATTTCGGGAAGTTGAATCCGATTCAGGCGGATTTTTCCTGAACAGGTTTCGACCACCTGAAATTGACTATCCACCACGACAAAGCAGTAAGTCAGAATCTGACCGAGTAGCTGCCTTGACGAGGTTTCGAAATCATAAAAAATATACACAGGCGTGTTTAGTTAAAACGCTCTAAAACAGACTTTTCACATAGTCGAAAATGTTTTTAGAGGATTTGTCAGTCGTTCGCAACGCGTCTAATTGTTCCAAAAGTTCTTTTTCTTTAGACGACAAATTATGGGGGATTGAAAGCTTCACCGCCACATGCTGATCTCCGCGACCATAGCCTTTAAGATGAGGAATCCCTTTACCTTTTAATTTTAGAATGGTGTTCGGTTGAGTCCCGGCAGGAATCTTCAATGACGCTTTCCCATCTAAAATCGGCACATCCATCTCGGTTCCCAACGCCGCTTTCGTATATGGAATCTCGACTTCCATGAACAAGTCGTCGTTTCTTCGTTGAAAATACTTATGGTTTTTAACCGCAATAAAGACGTATAAATCGCCGGCAGGCCCACCACCTTCTCCGGCATTTCCTTCTCCGGACACCCGCAAGCGAGTCCCGTTATCCACACCGGCAGGAACCTGTACTTTAATGCGTTTTTTAGCTTTTTCAATCCCATGACCATGGCAAAGCAAACATGGGTTTTTCACAATTGAACCACTGCCATTACAATGATGACAGGGCACGACTTGCGAAAAACTTCCCAACATTGTGCGTTGAACCGTTCGCAATTTCCCGGCCCCCTTACAAGTCGAACACGTGGTTTTCGCGGTTCCGGGCTGAGCGCCGCTGCCTTCGCAACGGGAACACTTTTCGAGATGAAAAATATCAATTTCCCGTGAAACACCAGTCGCCACTTCTTCTAAAGTCAGCTCCATATCATATCGAAGATCTTCTCCGCGCCGGGCTCCGGTAGACCCACCTCCGGCATTACCGCCTCTGGAGCGGCGTTGGCCGCCCCCAAAAAAGACGTCGAAGATATCTTCGAATGAATCACCGAATCCACCTTCAAAGCCGCCGCCGAATCCACCCGCGCCTGCGCCAGGTGAATCATCCGTTACGCCAAATTGATCATAATTAGATTTTTTCTGAGCATCGGATAAAATATCATACGATTTTTGGATCTCTTTGAATCTAGTTTCGGCATCAGCTGCCTTATTCACATCCGGATGATACTCACGCGCCAAACGGCGATACGCTTTTTTAATCTCGGCATCCGATGCGCCTTTAGACAACCCTAAAACTACATATAAGTCTTGTGCCATGTGTTATTTCTTACCTTGCTCGTCCACCTCTGAATAATCAGCATCTACGATGGTATCGTCGTTTTTATTGGTTGTAGATTCGGAAGAAGTGGCATCAGGACCTTCCTGAGCACCGGATTGAGATTGAGGAGCGCCTTCAGCAGATTTATAAAGTTCCGCTGACATTTCATAAACGGCTTGTTGAAATTTTTCCACTTCAGCCGTAATTTGTGCCGCATCTTCAGACAGCAATACTTGCTTCAGGGATTCAAGACCGGATTCAATTTTCGCCTTGGTTTCAGGATTGATCTTTTCTTCATTTTCTTTCAAGGTTTTCTCAGTCGAATAGACCAAAGAGTCCGCCTGATTTTTAGCTTCAATCAATTCTTTACGTTTTTTATCTTCTTCAGCGTGCAATTCCGCATCCTGTTTCATTTTCTCGATATCATCTTTGCTCAAACCGGAAGACGCGGTAATGGTAATACGTTGCTCTTTACCGGTCGCTTTATCTTTGGCTCGAACATTCAAAATACCGTTCGCATCGATATCAAATGTCACTTCCACCTGAGGAACGCCACGGGGCGAAGATGGAATGCCTTCAAGAGTAAATCGCCCTAAGCTACGGTTATGAGTGGCGATTTCACGCTCACCTTGTAAAACATGAATTTCAACGCTGGTCTGGCCATCCGCAGCCGTTGAGAACACCTGGCTCTTAGAGGTTGGAATTGTGGTATTACGTTCGATTAACCGAGTCATAACACCGCCCAATGTTTCAATACCAAAAGATAGTGGCGTCACATCAAGCAAGACAATGTCTTTAACATCGCCGGCTAAAACTGCACCTTGAATCGCCGCACCGATGGCCACGACTTCATCAGGGTTCACACCTTTATGAGGTTCTTTACCGAAATAGTTTTTAACCGCTTGCTGAATTGCAGGAATCCGGGTCGTTCCACCCACAAGAATAACTTCATGAATTTCGTTGACGCTAAGGCCCGCATCCGCAATCGCTTTTTTACAAGGCTCCATCGAGCGTTGGATAAACTTATCGATCATTTGCTCAAATTTAGCCCGGGTCAGCTGAACATTTAAATGCTTCGGCCCATTGTTATCCGCGGTAATAAACGGAAGATTAATATCAGTTGTCACGGTAGAAGAAAGCTCAATTTTGGCTTTTTCCGCGGCTTCTTTCAAACGTTGAACCGCCATTTGGTCTTTGCTCAAATCCACACCTTGGTCTTTTTTGAATTCCGCTACCAACCAGTTAATAATTTCTTGGTCGATATCGTCTCCACCCAAGTGGGTATCTCCATTTGTAGATAACACTTCAAAAACGCCATCACCGATTTCCAAAATCGAGACGTCAAATGTACCTCCACCGAAGTCATAAACTGCGATTTTCTGGTCGTGTTTTTTATCTAATCCGTAAGCCAATGCCGCCGCAGTCGGCTCATTGATAATACGTAAGACTTCAAGACCTGCAATTTCACCGGCATCTTTAGTGGCTTTACGCTGGCTGTCATTAAAGTAAGCCGGAACAGTAATAACCGCTTGCTTCACTTCTTCGCCCAGGTAGCTTTCAGCGTCTTTTTTCAATTTTTGAAGAACCATCGCTGAAATTTCAGGTGGCGTGTATTGCTTGCCGACAACCTCCACAACAATAACACCGTCTTTACGATCGGTAATTTTATATGGCACCATTTTTTCTTCGGATAATACTTCATCATGTTTGCGACCCATAAACCGTTTAATACTATAAACCGTATTTTGAGGATTGGTGACCGCTTGGCGCTTTGCGACTTGTCCGACAAGACGTTCTCCGTCTTTTGTAAAACCCACAACGGATGGAGTTGTTCTTGCACCTTCAGCGTTCGCGATAACCTGAGGGTCTCCCGCTTCCATAACCGATACACAAGAGTTTGTTGTTCCTAAATCTATACCAATAATTTTAGCCATTGTATTTTCTCCTTTTTATTTTGAAACGACGACCATTGAAGGCCGTAAAATTTTACCGTGAAACAAATATCCGGTCTGTAAAACCTTGATAACCGTATTAGACTCCACGCCGTCTTTTTCTTCACTCATCACCGCCTGGTGCTTATTCGGATCAAAAGGCGTATTGTCTGCCTCAATAGGGGTCACCCCTATTTTTTCTAAAATCGTGTGGAATTGTTTTTGAATCAACACAAACCCTTCCAACGCGTCTTCGGGTTTCTCGCTACCTTCAAAGGCATGCTGAACCGCTCTGTCAAAACTATCCAACACCGGTAAAAGCGCCAGAACCAATTTCTCGTTTCCGAACTTGATTGCATCCGCTTTTTCAAGTTCCTTACGTTTTTTATAATTTTCCATCTCAGCGTATACGCGCAAATATTTTTCCTGCGCTTCTTTAATGATCTGGTCTTTTTGCACTAATAACGCGTCTTTTTTATCTTCTTGAGAAGAAATAGGCGCATCTTCACTCTCATCTTCGCTCAATTCCATATCCATCACTTCCAACGCATCCAATTCGTCTGCGGTCGGCTCAGGATCGATCGTAAGCGGCTCTTCAGGGATCGTTTTTTCTTGAGTATCTTGCATAAAACCCTCCTTCATTCTATGATTTTCAGACTTTCCGACACATCTTGTGCCCCTAAATAAGTATTAACCCTCTGAGTAATCTTTTCAAGCATCGGTGCAATTGTCGGATAATTCATCCGCTTAGGCCCCAGAACGCACACCATTCCCACGGACGTCTCCCCCATTTTCAAAGGAGAAATCAACAAGCCGCATTCCTTAAAATTTTCTACCCTATGTTCTTCTCCGATCACTATCTGTTGGTTTCCTTCCGACAAATAGTGAGACAAAACGCTGCATAATACCTTGGTTTCCTCTAATGCTTCCAGTACTTTTTGGGTATATTCAATATTCTTAAACTCAGGCAATCGCAACATTTTGGCAATTCCTTTAGTTAGAACAGAGCGATTCTGAGTAAAAGAAGTCGAAATCCGCTGCACCTGCACATAAAGCTGGGATAATACGATCTTGAACTGAGGCAATTCCGCCACTAGTTCATTTAATACTTGCTCATCCAAGCGAGCTAGAGATTTACCTGCAAGCTTCCGGGTCAATAATTGAGATAAGGCATTCAAGTCATCCTGACCAATCGCATCACTAATATTGAGTAAAAATTCTTGATTTACCCCGATCGAATTCAGAATCACCACTAAAATTTTATTAAGATCCACCAGAACAAGCTGAATAAGCTTCAACGAATCCTGATACACATCCGGCGTCATCACAATAATCGTATAATCAATTAACGACGTCAAAATAGACGTTACCTGAAAGACCACCTCTTCCAGATCCGATCCGACTAATAGCAATTTCTGCTCCATTTCCTCCGCTTGAATCGAAGGCACTGTATGCTGCGGCATGAGATCATCCACATAGAGCCGGTACCCTTTATCGGTAGGCACTCGCCCGGAAGACGTATGTAAATGCGCCAGATACCCATCTTTTTCCAGGTCGTTAAGCTCACCGCGAATGGTAGCCGCACTCAATTGGAACTGCCCCGAATCCAACAACGCCTTAGACCCGACAGGTTCTGCCGTTTTAATATAATTGGAGATCGTCGCCTCCAAAATTATTTTTTTACGCTCATCTAACTGCTTATTGATCATTATTAACCATATTAGCACTCTATAGGAGAGAGTGCCAGATCTGACTAAGAAAAAGCTCCTGTATTATCCGATTCCAAAAATAAGTCATACGCTTTTTTTATCGAATGACTAATAGGCCCGGATTTTAAATGAGGATAGCCGTTCGTTTGGCTAATTAGTGCGATACCTTTCAATGAATTTGTCAAAAAGATCTCATCCGCATTTTGCAAATCAGCCTGAAAGAGAGGCTTTTCAATAATCTCAAAACCAAAATAAGCACCCTTTTTCAGCAGACATTTCCGTACAATACCCGGCAAAACAAAAAGCGATTTAGGCGTAAAAATTATCTTGTCCATTACCAGGAAAACCGATGCCATCGTGGTTTCATACAGACGTCCCGACTTGCCATATAAAAGAACATCATCAAAGTCCGACGCTCGCTTTTTTTCTAAAATCGGTTTTAGATACGACATCGATTTAAACCGGTCCAACAGTGTCCGCGCAAATTGTTCTTTTTGAACGGTGATACTTAGGGGGTGATCGTCAGGCAACTTTCGAACCCCCATCCACCAACGAGGCGAATTAGAATCTCGGTCCCCGCCCGTCAGATAAATATTGAGTACGACATCAGGTGACTGGTTCGCAATAACAAGAGATTGAACCGCCTGATCAAGATCTGCTAAAGAGTCCGGCAAAGGAATACCCAACTGCCCGGCACTGTATTTAAGTCGATCCACATGCGCCTTTAAAAAAATGGGCCGGGATTGCTTCACCAGAATCGTCTCAAACACACCATATCCATATAAGACGCCCTGATCCTGCCATGGCATTTTAACAGCCTGCACATTAAATAACTGTCCATCCGCTATAATCCAGGGATACATAACGCCGTCCTTCCTAAGGTTTGAAAAAAGCCTTTAGCCTTTGCTAATAATTCTCCGTATTCAGATTCGGGGTCCGAATCTGCCACAATGCCGCAACCTGCATGAAAATATAAGTAATTCTGACAAGAATACATCGTCCGAATCGCAATGTTAAAGTCACAATTCCCGTCAAATCCAATATAACCGATGGCGCCGGTATACACACTCCGGGGCACAGTTTCTAATGCGACCGCTATCTCGGTGGCCCGAAGTTTCGGAGCGCCTGTAATAGACCCGCCGGGAAACAACGACTTAAGCGCATCAACGGCGCCGACCGTCTTTTTCAAACGTCCTTCAATCGTCGCTACCAGATGATGGACCTGAGCATAAGATTCCAAGACAAGCAATTCCGGCACGGTCACAGACCCATACTCGCATACCCGACCGAGATCATGGCGCTCCAGATCCACGATCATTAATAACTCCGCCCGGTTCTTCTCAGAATTCCACAACGAATCCCGATTATATAAATCTTGTGAAGGGCTCTCTCCTCTAGGCATCGTTCCTTTAATCGGTCGTGTCTGAATCACACCGTCCCGAATAGAAAAAAACCGCTCCGGAGAAGCTGAATAAATCGCTGCATCAGAATAATGTAGAAATGCCCCGAACGGCGCAGGAGATTCCTCTCTAAAAATAGAATAAAGCGCGGCCGATGACCCTTCAAAAGAGGCTGAAAACCGCGCCGAAAGATTGACCTGATAGATATCGCCTTGGGTAATATGCCATTTAGCCCGGCCGACATGGTGCATATACTCCGCTTTAGTCTGGGAAAGCACCGGATGGCCAATGGCACATGTCCCGATACCGGTCGCATCAGAAAAAGAGCTCCAAAACGCAGCAAAAGACCCAAATTGTTTGGCCCCAATATTCTCAGATAATGGCCATTCGATATACCATTTTTTATCTTCAATATGATCTAAAACAATCACAATATGGTATAGCCCTACCCGGCAATCTGGTAACAAAGAATCAGACGGATGAACATGATACCCCAGATCTCCCGCCATCTCATAAGAAAAATACCCCATCGCCCCGCCATAAAAAGGAAACGGTCCAACATCCGGGCAAATAAACGTCGAGAAAGCTGCGAGTTCAGCCTGCAGAACTTCCCAAATATCTTGCCCAACAGAAGGCTTATCCGAACCAAACTCCTGATAAACGCTCCCGTCTTTAAACTCATAGCTGCGAAAGGGAAATACGCCCATCACACTAAATCGACTCCATTTAGACGTCTCGTCCGCACTATCCAGATAACAGAAGCCGATAGTCCCCGCTAAACAATCAAAGAGCTGCCTTTCCGAAACAGAGGCGATCTCTTCAACGTGAGGCTTCACCGTCTCATTCCTCGATACGGAGCACCGCTAAGAAGGCTTCTTTAGGCACTTGAACGGATCCGATGCTCTTCATCTTCTTCTTACCTTCTTTTTGCTTTTCCAGAAGTTTCCGCTTACGGGAAATATCCCCGCCATAACATTTAGCAGTCACATTTTTACGCAAGGCTGAAATCGATTCACGGCAGATAATCTTACCTCCGATAGTCCCCTGAATCACTACTTCATACAGCTGCCTTGGGATTAATTCTTTGAGTTTCTCGGCCATTTTGCGCGCGATGTTTGAAGACTTGCTGTCATGACAAACAAACGACAAGGCATCAACCGGCTCTGCATTAATCATCATATTCACTTTAACGAGTTTAGATTGGCGGTAATCTTCAAACCAATAATCCATACTCGCATACCCACGGGTGCGGGACTTGAGCTTGTCAAAAAAATTTGCGATCAGCTCATTCAACGGAATCGAAAATGTCACCATCTGACGCTCGGCATCCAGATATTCCGTTTTCTTGTATTCCGCCCGATGCTCCTGGGCCAGCTCCATCACAGTCCCGATATAAGCGTTAGGCGTAATGACGGATAACCCCATATACGGTTCTTCCATAATCTGAATGTGATTAACCGGCGGAAAATAACTGGGATTTTCAAGCATCACGACGGTACCATCCGTCTTAGTCAGGCGATACGTCACGTTCGGTGCAGTCGCCACAATATCGATATTATATTCTCGTTCAAGGCGTTCCTGAACGATTTCCATATGCAACAATCCCAAAAATCCGCATCGATATCCAAAACCAAGCGCTTGAGATGATTCTGTCTCAAAATGAAGAGCCGCATCGTTTAACTGAAGTTTTTCCAAAGCTTCTCTTAATTCGGGATAATCCTCCGTATCCACCGGATAAAATCCACAAAACACCATAGGCTTTGACTCGGTATAGCCGGGCAAAGGCTCTACCGCCGGAATTTTACTATCTGTGACCGTATCGCCCACACGCGCATCCGCCACATTTTTAATATTTGAAATTAGATACCCGACTTCCCCGATCTCAATACCGGCAGATTGTGTCATCTTAGGTTTAAAAAATCCGAGATCCAGCACATCGAAAGACTTTCCCGTCGACATGAGTTTTATTTTCTGACCTTTGCGCAGCATCCCGCTAAAGACTCTGACATAAATAATAACGCCCTTATATTCATCAAAATGAGCATCAAAAATAAGCGCTTTTAAAGCGGCTTCCTCACTAAACTTCGGAGCCGGGATATTGGCCACGATCGATTCTAAAATATCTTGAATCCCAATCCCAGTCTTCGCACTGGCCAAGACACACTCTTCAGCGGGGATCCCCAAAACCATTTCAATTTCTTGGGTCACTTTATCAATATCGGCAGAGGGCAAATCTATTTTATTAATTACCGGAATAATTTCCAGATTGTGTTCAAGCGCCAGATAAAAATTAGCCATAGTTTGGGCCTCAATACCCTGGGTCGCATCCACTAAAAGTAACGCCCCCTCACAAGCTGCCAAAGAGCGGGACACTTCATAACTAAAGTCCACATGCCCCGGCGTATCAATTAAATTTAGAATATAGGTTTCGTTATTCTTTGCCCGGTATTCCAAGCGAACGGCTTGCATCTTGATCGTAATACCGCGTTCACGCTCCAGATCCATCGAATCCAGAAGTTGCTCTTTCATATCACGATCCGCCACAGTGCCGGTAAATTGCAACAACCGGTCGGCCAGGGTTGATTTTCCATGATCAATATGAGCAATAATACAAAAATTGCGAATATGCTGGCGATGGTCGGACATAGCGGCTATTGTAGTATGATTTTCAGATTTTTAGTATGGGGTTAGTAAGACAGCCTGGTTAAGACCAAGCGATCAGAACTAAATACCGTCTCAGAATCAGGTCCGAGAATCCGGGCAGTAAACACATTTTGACCTTCTCTGAGTGATACTTGCGCTGTCCAGTGACCGCTATTATCCGCATAAACGGTCCTGACCAAAACTTCATTATTATAGATCATGACACGGCCTTGGGGTTGGGTAGTCCCTTCCAGAATCGATTGAGATTGCGCCACTGTCCCTGAACCGGGTCCGGTAATCTTAGGGCCTTCGAACTGAGAGTTACCCATGATCGTGAAACTAACCGTGTGAGTCGGATCGGAATCAAAAGAATTCGGATTCATCGTGTAATTGTAGTCTAAGCGGAATCCATATTGCTGAAAGTTAAAGCCACCCAGATTATCAATTTGAAGCCCGGTTCCCAAGCTAATCCGTTTCAAGTCGGTTGAGGCACGAAGAAAGAAATTTGCAGGGAACGCATACTCTCCGCCAATAGAAAAACCTTCAAGCGCATTTTGAGCAAAAAGCGAGAGTTTTTTATCAAACATATCCGCCCGAACACCTGCAAAAAGCTGAAGAGGCAGCGTACTCGTATCACCGGTATCACCCCAAACAAGCGGGGTTGAAAAAACGTTAATCACCGACACACCAACGGATACCTGATTCATAAATGGAAGTCCGGTATACGCCCAGGTTCCGATCGCACCGATATCAAATCCAAAAGCATACCGGGTTTTATCTTTAATCGCCTGTTGGTAAATCTTCGCACTTGTCCCGACAGAAAGAAAATTCATTCCCCATACCGGATCAAACGTTTTAGAAAGCGTTGCCTGTAAGATATTAAACCCAGAAGAATAACTTCCGATAGATCGGATGCGATCCCCGTCAAGAATCGTCTCCGGAATACCATTCAGCATCGTAGAACCAAAACCGCCACCGATAACAAAGTCATTCCAAGGCAGGCTAAATAAAGCCGTTTTATTGTCGAAATAACCAAGCAACGACTGGCTAGCCAACATAAATTGATTATATTTAGTACCCCCGATCACCGCCGGATTCAAAAAGATGCCGTTAACATCTCCCCACAAAGTCGGACTGGTCACACCGAGAGACATCATCCGGGCACTCGGCATCGTCAATTGAGGATTGGCAATCGGTGCACGTGCCGCCGCCATTGATGTTGTCGGCATTAAGAGAATCCCAAAAATACAAAGCCATTTTTTCATAACTTAATACACCGCCAATTTAGTGTAGGCATACGACTTATTGCCGGAATTGTCAGTTGCCACCATTTTTGCAATATACATACCGGAACCGATAATTTGTCCGGAAGAAAGAATCCCATTCCATACAATCTGTTGATATCCGACCGTCGTATAGGTGGTATCGGATGTCCACACCACAATACCGTTCAAATTATAAAGATACAGCTGAACACGGGCCGGTTGCGTAATCGAGAACCCAATTCGCAAATTACTTCCGACCGTATAAGGACTTGGATAAAACAAAAGATTATCAATGTTAATAGTAGATGAAATAGAAAAACGCATACTGGCCGTCGGCAATGTATTAGCATCCCGATCTTTAATGCCTAATTGAATAATCGCGGGCGTCGTTCCCAGATTAAAGATTTCCAAAGACCCGTTACTTCTTGTAAATGTGCTGGTCAAAGTAGATGACGGATAAGCCGCGCCTGATGTCGCTGTATGAATCAGCCTAATACTTCCCGCATCCAGAGCCGCTGCTTGATTCTGGAAATAGAGGATCAGACTGCTGTTAGCCGGAACTGCGTCATAATTTTGGAAAGGAATTAAAGTCCCCCCATTATTAACCTGAATAGAATCGATATAGGCAGGGAGTTGCCAATCATATTTTGTTTTACTAGAAGACGCGCTTAACTGCGCATAAGTTTGAGCACCGGCCACCCAGGTTGTTCCGCTGGATTTATAGCGGCCAACAGTCGCATAATTTCCGGAGGAGACAAGATAAGTCAAGACCCCGTCCACATAGATATTACCTTGAGAAAACACGGAAGACGGATTAATGGTAAAGCCCACCGTCACACCAGTTGAAGCCGCTAATGTGAACGGGAAAATTCGATTCGTGGTGGTCACCCATTCATAGGAAATATCCGCTCCCGATAAAGCTCCCAGATAAAATTTAGGTAAAAGTGAAGTAACCTGAATACTACCGGTGGTCGGATTTTCAATTCGAATATCGATATTAAATGTAGCCGCCGCATTGGTAACCGAAGTAATCGACGATAATACTTTTTTGATTGTCATTAAAGCCGATGTCACGTTCAGCGTGGCAGCATATTGCGGCACGGGCAATTCCCCACCGAATACAGCTGAAATTCCGCCGGTCGCTGTAATATTATTGAGCTGAGCGGCAATATTAATAGTCGTGGTATTGGCCACATCACCGACATCATATGTAACAAAGAAACTATTTACGCCTTGAGGCAGTAAAAAGCTCGGCAAGTCCGCACGCAAGGTCGTATTAAATGATGAGGTAGTCGCTTCAAGCACATCCGAACTATCCAGAACCGAATTCTGATTCGCATCCATATAAAGAGAGACTCGGCTCACACCCGTATGATCATCGACAAAGCTTCCTTTATTATTTAGCACACTAAACACAGCGGAGGTGACGGTCTGTTCAGCCCGAATCGTGACATAAAGCATTGGCACATTAACTTGGCCTCTTAAAGCTGAACCGGGAGATACACTTTGGATACTAACCGCTGAAAAAGTTGAGTTCTGAACCGGCAAAAATGCATCGGGACTGGCCTGAGCTGGCAGCGTTCCACTTAGCTCAATCGCAATAGTTGAAAGATTGGACGTGCCCACAGCGGCTTCTAAACGCGCATTCGCAGAAGAAATCAAATTACCTGAGGCATTGCGAATCTCTGTCGTACCGATACCAAGGTCATAGACCGCAAAAATAGTTTTTTGATTACCGGTGGTGATATTGAGGCCGGCACCGTTCACCTGGATCGGGACGGGAGCCAACAGCGCAGTTTGACCTTGTCCGTTCCCTAAAATCAAAGACCCGATTAAGGTGTCTGAAACGGTCTCGTCATACGCATTATTGAGATTAGTATCTTCATACAAACGGACCCGCGTGATACCATTCGTATTAGTTGGATTCGTTATATATTGAATTGTACCGGCATTACGAATCGTAATGGTGTTAACGGTAACCGATACATTTTCGCTCTTAAGCACAAAGCTAATAACCGGGATTTTCTGATTACCTCGAGAAAAATTACTGCTCGGAACAACATTGGTCACATCACTATAAACAAGTCCCGCAACTTTCGAAGAAGCAGGTGTAACCGGAGTCGCGTTAACCAGAGAAATCGCACGCCCGGAATCAGACCCGGTGCCGGTTATCGAAATAACCTGAGCTTTAACCTTTGCATCAGTCGATACAGGGATACCCTTACCGATATCATATACAACAAACAGGTCTTTAGGCGTATTACTAGAAAGCGTAAAAGACGGCAAAAAGGAACTAAATGTCACCGTACTTACCGAAGAAATCTGAGAACCGGTACGCTGTTTTAATACAGTCGTATCGATGGTAGGATCAAAAATCCCATTACTATTGGTATCAGCATATAAATAGACCGTAGTCACTCCATTAGTACTACCATCGGTAATGGCAAAATTATTACTTTCATTTTGAACAGTGATACTAATATCATTGTTATTCATATCTTCACTTCGTGAAGTCAAAGTCAATCTCAACATCGGAACCAATGTCTGATTCGGCAATACAATCGTCGGCGCAATGGAATTAGCAGTTGCGGCAATACCTGTCACGGTAATTGTATTACTAGTCACATTCCCCCCAACGTTAGTTGCAAGCGTGCCTAAAGTGCTTTCAACATAATTCAAAATCAGATTGGTTGTTGCCGCAGCCTGAGCCGAAGTATCCAGATCATAAACGACAAAAAAACCTTCACTGCGTCCGCTTGTAATGGAAGTCGGCGCTGAGAATTGAATGTTTTGTGAACTGACAGCAGTGCTTGTTAAACTGACGGTATTACCTTTTAACGTATCCACCACCGAATCAAACTGGCCGTCGCCGTTATCCTGATAAATATAAACCACTTTAACACCGGTTCCGAATTTAACCGTCGGACTAACGTTGCTAAATCCAACGCGTCTAACCGTATCATCTCCAGTTGCCAAGATATTAAAGTACAACATCGGCACTTTTGTACTACCCTGAGGGGCTTTCGAAGCGGGAAGGGTCGAACTCTGAATAGCATTGGCAGCCAAAGCTGGGCTTGCCATAACTGCCACAAGGGCAATGACAAGAACGACTTCTTTAATCAATTGAGTAGACGAATTAGTCAAAAACGAATGTAGTTTTGAATTAGACATGAATAAGACCGGGTTATGCACCTTTCAATATTTACAGGAGTTTTCGGATTTAGCTCCGAAGCTTTTTCAAATTGTATCAAATATTACTTCAAAAACCTATTAGGATTAACATTGGAACGTATAAGCACCCTATCCCTCTAAGAGCGCCATCACGTCAGCCGGAATATCATGATTGCCGTAGACACCTTGAACATCATCGTCGTCTTCAAGTTTGTCCACGAGTTTCAAAATTTTTTCCGCCTGCTCAAATGTCAGGTTAACGGATGTACCCGCCATATAGGTCAGCTCAGCATCTTCATACACCAGAGACACTGCGTCAAAGGCATCTTTCACGCCGATAAAGGCCGTCAGTGCCGTCGTGACTTCTATAGAACCATCGTCATGCAATACCACATCATCAGCACCTGCCTCCGTGGCAATTTCCATGACGTGATCTTCGGACGCGCCCGGCTCAAATAAAATAAGCCCTTTTCGTTCAAATAAATAAGAGACAGCGCCTTTCGTAGCCATAGAGCCGCCGGCCTTACTAAGAATATTTTTCACATTAGAAATCGTCCGAATCTTATTATCCGTCAACGTATCGATTAGCAACGCAACGCCATACGGACCATAAGCTTCAAACACAATTTCTTCGAGATCCGCGCCCTCTCCGCCACCAGAGCCTTTTTGGATCGCTCTTTTTATATTGTCGTTCGGCATATTCGCTGCTTTGGCTTTTTGTAAAACCAAGCGCAAACGGGCATTGGATTCCGGATCAGCCCCACCTATCCTGGCCGCCATAATAATCTCACGAACAATTTTCGAAAAAATCTTGCCTCGTTGAGAATCTATTACCGCTTTTTTTCGTTTAATCGTGGACCATTTACTATGTCCGGACATAGGGTTCCTCCTCGTATGAAACGTCTTTTTTGAAGACCCGAGTGTAACATATACCCCTTTTTAGAAAAAGACAGGGAAAAAAAGACCCCATCCTAAAGCTTCACACGCTCCAAAATTTTCTCAAATGAAAGTCCGTATTTATTCCGAAGCTGATCCACGCTGCCGTGGTCCAAATAGTCATCAGGAAAGGAAATACTGTGGAAATCAGATCGTTTTTTATAAAGGTCCGGAAGTGAACCCAGAACATGGCTAAAGACCCCCCCAATTTCACAGCCTTCTTCAATCACATAAACCTGATCCGATTGCTCACAATAGGATTTCAAAAGTGCGGTATCCAACGGCTTAATAAAACGCAAATTAATCACCGCTACCGATAAGTGCTCTTGTTCGAACAACTGTTTTGCAACCCTGAGCGTAGGATCCACCATTGAACCCGCCGCGATTAAAAGACGTTTAAAGCCTTCCTCTCCGGCAGCTTTCAGCTCGCACAAGACTTCAGACTTACCCAGTTCCACCGGCAATGTCGTCTCGGATAATTCAGGGGCAGCGCCCTTCGGATATCGGATGGAAACAGCGTCATTCTGGGCAACAGCCCATGCCAACATCGCCCGTAATTCCGGACCGTCTTTTGGCGCCAGAATCATCAAATCCGGGATCGGCAACAAAAATGCATAATCAAATACTCCATGATGCGTCGGCCCATCTTCCCCGACAACACCGGCCCGATCCAAACAAAAAATAACCGGCAAATGCTGCAAACATACGTCATGAATCACTTGATCAAAACCGCGTTGTAAAAATGTCGAATAAATCGATAAAACGGGTTTGACCCCAACCCGGGCAAGGCCGGCGGCAAATGTCACGGCATGTTCTTCGGCAATCCCCACATCAAAAAACCGGTCGGGAAATTGCTGAGCATACTCCACAAGACCACTGCCTTCTTTCATCGCAGGGGTTATCACCACTAATCGGGACTCTTGAGTCGCCAATGCAATCATTTCTTCACCAAAAATCTGAGTATAGGTTTTAGGCGCAACGACAGGAGGTGCAGAAGAAACCGGCTTTTTAGGAGAGACCCCATGATATTTAATCGGATCTTTCTCCGCCAGAACATGGCCTTTTCCTTTAGTTGTAATCACGTGCACCATAATCGGCCCGGGATAGGTCTTGGCGTACTTGAATGCCGCCATTAAAACAGGAATATTATGCCCGTCAATCGGACCCAAATAACGGAATCCGAATTCCTCAAAAATAACGCCGAACTTCATATCCAGCACCATATCGCGGAAACGGTCGACTATTTTTTCGACGCGACGCTTCAGGGGAACACCAATCCGAGGAATTTTCTCTAAAATACGTTCGAAATTAATCTTCGCCTGATTATAGACACCTGACGTTCTCAAGCGCGTCATATAATTCGCCATACTCCCGATCGGACGGGAAATCGACATATCATTATCATTTAATACGCAAACAAAATTCGTTTTTAGCTTTTCAATATTATTAAGGGCTTCAAACGCCATCCCACCGGACAGCGACGCATCTCCGATTACAGAAAAAACCGAATAGTCTTCTTTTAAAATATCTCTTGCATGCGCTACGCCCATAGCCGCAGATAATGCGGTAGACGCATGCCCCGCACCAAAAATATCGTGGTCACTTTCGGTAATTTTAGCAAATCCCGATAATCCACCGAACTGGCGAATCGTTAACATCCGGTCGAGTCGACCGGTTAAAATCTTATGCACATAACATTGATGAGACGTGTCCCAGATGATTTTATCGGTAGGGCTATCCAGCACCGCATGCATCGCAATCGTTAATTCAACCACACCCAGATTAGAGGCAAGATGCCCTCCGCACGCATCCCCGATCGCAATTAATTTTTGCCGGATATCGTCGGCGAGCACTTCGAGATCATGTTTGGATAGATGTTTAAGATCGTCAGGAAAATGAAGTTGTTCTAACAAGGTTTGATTCATAAGGACACTCTCTTCATACACTTAAAGTATCAACTAATAATAAAGGGAAAAAGCAATGCCGATGCCAAGCAATGATCCGACAACGACTTCCAAAGGCGTGTGCCCGAGGAATTCTGAAAGCTTTTCAGGTTTGAATTCGCCTTTTTGTAAGACATCTTCGATAACCTGATTGAGCACCGTGGCCTGCTTTCCTGCGGCCCGTCGGATACCAGCCGCATCATATAATACCACAAGAGAAAAAATGACACATACGCAAAACAGTGTCGAAGTCCACCCTTCCTGCAACCCGACAGCCATGCTCAGCCCCGTCACCATCGCCGCATGGGAAGACGGCATACCACCGGTCGAAATCAGACTCTTTGGGTTAAGAGAGCCTTCTTTTATATAGTAATAAACAATTTTAAGAATCTGAGCGAGCAACACACTGACCAAGCCCGCAACTAAAGGGTACACTTCTAATAAAAACTGTAAGGTAGCCAACCGCATCTAAGACGTCCTCTGAGTCAAATACCCAATAAGATCTTCCAGAACCGCCGATGATCTCGGCCTAATCGCATCCAGACATACAAGCGCGGCATCAGCTTCAGCCTGGGCAAGACTCCGAGCCTTATCCAGCCCCCAGTAAGAGACATAGGTAAGCTTGTTCTGAGCAATATCTTTTTGAATAGATTTTCCCAATTCATCCTGGCTACCGACGACATCCAAAATATCATCGACAATCTGAAACAGCATGCCCAGATGCTCACCAAATTGAGCCAAATACGCACGTTCAGTTGCACTAGCATCCTCCAGATAAGCTGGCAACACAATGCAAGTTTTGAGCAACACGCCGGTCTTAAGCCGATGCGTTGTTTCCAGATAATCCACATCCCGCTCTGCTTCAGGAGATTTCAAATCCAGCACCTGACCGCCCGCCATTCCCAATATTCCCAATGCCTGAGCAAACTCTCGGATCACATGCAGCGTTTTTTCCAAGGAATAGTAACGCGGTAATTCCTGCGCCAATAATTCAAATGCATATGTATTTAGCGTATCACCGGCCAGAACTGCGATATCCTCGCCGAATTTTTTATGGCATGTCAGCTGCCCACGCCGATAATCATCATCATCCATAGCAGGCAAATCATCATGAATTAAAGAATAGACATGAATCAGCTCTACCGCGCAAGCAAGAGGTAAAATGCGGTCGATATCCGAAGAAAACAACTGAAATACCGCCAACGCAAGCAATGGTCGGATCCGTTTACCAGGAGCCATAACGCTATACCGCATCGCATTCGCCAAAAGATACCGCGGATCGGAGAGCTCAAAATGCAGTGTTTTTTGCAAACAAGCTTCGAGAGTCGGCTTATATTGTTCGGAAAACGCAATAAAACTCATAGCATCTCCGTCGCGATTACCGCATCTCCCTGAACTTTCAGGACCCTCACTTTGTCTTCGATTTTATTGAGTTGTTTGAGAGCAGCGCCCCCCAGCTTAACGGCCTTAGCATACTTATCGACGGCTGAATCCAGATCGATATCTTCGCTTTCCAGCTCTTCTAATAACGTTTCCAGCTGCTGAACGGTTTTTTGAAAAGTCATAATTTTTTTTCAACTTTTGATTGAAATTGTCCATCTTTAAGGGTCGTAATGACCGAATCATCAGACCGGATTTGGGTAATAGATGTGATCACCTCTCTGGTACTCAAAAGCCTGGTTATACTATAGCCTTGCTGTAATTTATGCAAGGGATTCGTCAGGGCCAGGCGATCCAATAAACGGTCAACAAGCGCTTTTTCAGACGTTATTTTTCGATCAAGCCCACGCTCAAAATCGGATAAAATCATCATCAGTTGATCACGACGCGATTCGCAAATCCCCCTAACTTTTTCACCGACATACGTCACGATCTTTATCAGCCCTTCCCGCAATTTCGCATAAGGCGCGGCCACGAGCTGAGCCGCGGCTGTCGGGGTCGCCGCCCGATAATCCGCGACAAAATCCACCAACGTATAATCTACTTCATGGCCGATCGCAGATATCACCGGAATCGAACAAGCAAAAACACGTCGAACCAGCGCTTCATCATTAAACCCAGCAAGGTCTTCAGCGGATCCACCACCCCGCAGCAATACCAGAACATCCAATTCACCGAAACGCTCTGCCATCTCAATCCCGGACATCACGGACCCGGCACACCCTGGCCCTTGTACGACAGACGGAATAATATAAAAAATGAGATGGGGAGCCTGCGACCGTGCAATCGAAACAAAATCCCACATCGCCGCAGAATCAGGCGCAGTCAGTAGACCAATACGCTGACAATAAAGCGGAATCGACACCTTGTGATCGGGATCAAAAAGCCCTTCGGCAACTAACTTTTTTTTCAATGCCTCAATCGACTTGGATTGATCTCCCTGACCGCTTTTCGTCAAATACGCGATCTGAAAGGTGTAGGTACCCTTCTTCTGAAAGGTTTTAATCTTTCCCCTCGCAATAACCGTCAGACCGTTCTCGAGTTTAAATCCGATATTTTTAAAAAACGTCCCGTATACCACGCAATTAATACAGGATTGACCGTCAGACAAATTAAAATAAATCTGCTCACCCAAGGCATAAAATTTGAGATTCGTAATCTCACCGACAATCCATATATCCTGCAAAACCGGATCTGTTTCCAGACATTGTTTAATATAGGCATTGACCTGGGTGACCGAAAACTTCGACGAGTCCATCATTTATATGGTGCTATTACGGAGGGCTAAAATAGCATTTCGGGTTTGATCCATCAATGAAGCCGCCAGCTGTTTTTTAGACATTACACCGACTTGGGCTTCTGCCGGATAAATCGGCTCACCGAACACCACCGTTACCGTCCCGGGGGTCACGGCAAGCTGGTTCTTTTTATTGATCTTGTTCGTACCGCTAATATAGCAGGGCACAATCGGCACACCGGCTTCCAAGGCAACAGAAAACAGCCCCCGCTTAAATGGCAAAACCGTCTCATCGCTAGACCGGGTACCTTCTGCAAAACCTAAAATCGAACGGCCTTGAGCAAGAAATGCATTCAAACCACCCAAGGTCTCCATCGCCTGCCGGCCATTCTGGCGGTCAATCGTGATATGTTTTTGTATTTTAATATCGGTCCCGATAATAGGCGCACTCATCAGTTCTTTTTTTGCAATAAATGAAAACTTCACGGGGATTAATGAAACATAAACCAGAATATCCAGCAAACTTTGGTGATTTGAAATAATCATAACGGCCCGGTCACGCGGAAAAAGGTCCAAACCCGACACCTTCATCTTGATTCCGATTAACCAAAACCCCATCTTTATGAATGGCTGACTCGCTCTGAGATGCGCATATGCACGGTCACGAAACATGAGGCTATACACAAAAGCGACAACAAAATGCAGTGAAAATCCCACAATAATAATGGTCCAAGAATAAATCGTGAATAACGTCCGAAAAGCCGAATTCATACGCCCAGACTCTCCTGTCTCGCCAAAAATGTGTTCAAACGTCGAATACAAGCCTCTTTTCCAACGGCCATCATCAAGTCAAACAATCCCGGCCCGACCGTGCCACCGGTGAGCGCAAGACGAGTCGGATGAATCAATTCAGCCGGCTTGAAGTCCAGTTTATCTGCGACATCACGAAGCTGGTATTCCAAGCGCATCGGATCAAACACGGTATTCTCATCTATTTTTTTAACCCATATCGCCAAGGCGGACCGGGTATGAGGCTTAATAAATTTAGCCACACCTTTCGGATCAAATTCATCGGGGTCATTCAAAATCCGATCTACGTGATCCGCCACTTCCAAAAGCGTCTGACATTTTGGCCTGACTAAATCAACATGAGCCTCATAGCCAGCATACGGCCGCCCAGTCACATCCGAAATCGCCTGAACAATCTCGCCTAACGGCGTCGACTTAATATGCTGACCGTTGATCCAATAGAGCTTTTGCAGATCAAAAACAGCCGGATTTTTTGATACTCTCTTCAGATCAAATTTCGCCAGTAGATCTTCATCATCAAAAACTTCCTGGTTCTCATGCCCCCACCCAAGACGAGCGAGAAAATTACGCATCGCAATAGGCAAAATACCCATTTTCTTATACTCATCTACCCCCGACGCGCCATGCCGTTTAGAGAGGGGTTGTTTATCCGTGCCTAAAATCATCGGAAGATGCGCAAAAACCGGAACCTCAAAGCCCAAGGCCCGAAACAATAAGATATGCTTCGGCGTATTGGCCAAATGATCCATACCCCGAATCACATGCGTAATCGACATCAACGCATCGTCCACCACAACCGCCAAATGATAGGTGGGAGAGCCATCTTGTTTTCGGATCACAAAATCCGTCATTTCCTTTGCGGGAAACCGAACACTACCTAAAATCAAATCGTCGACTACAACCGCTTCCGTTGTTTTAGCTCTAAAATAAATAGCGCCGTCTTTCTCATACGCCTTGTCCGCATCGAGTAACCGGCGGCAATAATCGTGGTAAAGATCAAAACGCTCGGATTGATAAAAAGGCCCTTCATCTGCCGTCAAACCCAGAAATGACAAGCCGTCTAAAATCTGAATGGCCGACGCCTCCGAAGAACGCTGGATGTCGGTATCCTCTATTCTCAAAACAAACTCCCCGCCGCTTTGACGGGCAAACAACCAACTATAAAGTGCGGTTCTGGCACCGCCTACATGCAAATATCCCGTCGGGGAAGGAGCAAACCGTGTTCTGATCTTCACGCAAGAATCGCCTCCGAATCAAATTATAGAAAAACCCTATCATATCATACAGAAAGTGGCGTATTACGAATACTTTCTGAGAAATCCGGAAGGTATAAAAAATGGCTATATGCCAGGCCGAGTGAGCACAAACACGAAGGTCTATCATGCATTCGAGCGGAGCGCTAAGCCCGCAGATAGTCATTTTTATACCTTCCATTTGATTTCTTGGTAGAAATAAGTTTAAAATTGATAGCATTATGAATAAACTAAAATCGTTCAGCGTTCTCGCCAATATTCCAGACAAACTCGCACCCTTGAAAACCCTTGCTTCAAATCTTTGGTTTTCTTGGAATTTCTCAGCTATTGACGTCTTCCGCAGATTGGATCCGGACAGATGGGAAAAATCCCGAAGCAATCCTAAGTTCCTTCTCAATACCATCCCACAGGAGAAATATAACAAAGCCCTTCTCGATGAGAGCTTCCTCTCTTATATGCATACCGTATTTAAAAAATATGTCGAATATTTCAGTGATGAAACCTGGTATTCGCATCAATACAGCCACGTCAAACAAGAAAAAAATCACGTTATCGCCTACTTTTCATTAGAATTCGGACTGGATGAGAGCCTTCCGATTTATTCAGGCGGTCTTGGGATTTTAGCCGGAGATCACTTAAAAGCAGCCAGCGATCTTGGACTCCCTTTAATTGGTGTCGGATTGCTGTATCGCCAAGGATATTTCAAACAATATTTAAACAGCGACGGATGGCAGCAGGAACTCTATCCTGACAGTGATTTCTTCAATATTCCCGTACAGCCCATGCTCGACAATGATCAAAACCCTTATATTATCGAAGTTCAGTGCAAAACAACGACCATTTATTGCCAATTATGGAGATCGGACGTCGGCCGGGTCCCATTGCTCTTACTAGATGCCAACATTCCTCAAAACTCCCCTGAAGACCGATTGATCACGTCCAGATTATACGGCGGAGATATCGAGATGCGGATTAAACAGGAAATCCTGATCGGAATCGGCGGCCTGCGGGCACTTGAAAGAGCCGGGTACAATCCGATTGTTTGCCATATGAATGAAGGACATGCCGCATTTCTATCGCTCGAGCGTATCCGGTCCTTAATGGCCAAACACCAATTAAGCCTCGGAGAAGCAAAAGAACTCGTAAAAGCCACCAATGTGTTTACGACACACACACCGGTTCCTGCCGGAAATGATCGGTTTGAAATCGATATCGTCTATAGCTATCTCGAAGGGCTCCTCAACGAAATCGGCATGTCTAAACAAGGGTTATTTGATCTCGCCAGAGAAAAATATGAAGAAAACAAAGAACTCTTTTGCATGACCGTCTTAGCGCTTAATATGGCGGCATTTTCGAATGGCGTGAGTGAACTACATGGATTTGTTTCCCGCAAAATGTGGCAGAAAATCTGGCCGGAACTTCCGGAATCCGAGATTCCGATCCAACACATCACCAACGGTATTCATATCAGAACTTGGATCAGCCATGATCTTGGTGATCTGTATGACCGCTACCTTGGCCCAAAATGGGGCCGAGATCCCGAAGAAACCGAAATCTGGAACCGCGTCCACAATATCCCCGACATCGAATTATGGGGAACCCATGAACGCCGCCGTGAACGGTTGGTATCTTTCGCGCGCCGAAGATTGACCGACCAGTTTGCCCGTCGCGGCGCAACGATCGGCGATATTAAATCCGCGCAAGAAGTCCTAAATCCTAAGGCCCTAACCATCGGATTTGCGAAACGATTCGCGACATACAAGCGCGCAGCCTTGATCTTCAGCGACCTCGATCGGCTCAAGAAAATTTTATGCAATGACAAACAGCCCGTTCAGCTAATCTTTTCCGGAAAAGCACATCCGCTGGATAATCCTGGAAAACGATTTATCCAAATGATCGTTCATTATGCCAGATTGCCTGAATTCAAAAACAAAATCGTCTTTATCGAAGATTATGATATGAATGTCGGACGGTACCTGGTTCAGGGATGCGATGTTTGGCTCAACAACCCACGCCGCCCTCTTGAAGCCAGTGGAACTTCTGGAATGAAAGCAGCCGCCAACGGGGTTCTTAATTTAAGCGTTTTGGACGGTTGGTGGGTAGAAGCCTACAACCACGATAACGGCTGGGCCATCGGCTCAGGCGAAGAATATGATGACGAAAATGTCCAAGACGAAGTCGAGAGCATGAACATTTATGACCTGCTAGAAGAAGAAGTCATCCCGATGTTCTACAAACGGGGCGTCGATGGATTGCCACGAGACTGGATCAATCGAATGAAGAACTGCATCAGCTCCATTTCTCCGGTATTTAATACGACTAGAATGGTCTCTGAGTATGCAAAGAAATTCTACATTCCCTGCTTAGAATCCTACAATACACTGACCGCCAATGATTTCGGCCAGCTTAAAAACTTCACAAACTGGATTAACACTGTCCGCCATCACTGGGGAGATGTCCTGGTCTTACGAGCAGATTCAAGCAGTGCTTCCTTACTCAAGGTCGGCGATCAAAGTGTGATTACGGCGACCCTTCAAATCCATCAACTGGCACCTCAGGACATTAAAGTGGAGTTATATTACGGTTTATTGGATTCGAATGATAAAATCGAAAAATCATACTCCGTCCCAATGGCGATCAAAGAAACCCTCGAGAACAACCACTATCTCTATGAGGCCACTCTCACCTGCGAATCTTCGGGTAAGTACGGATATGCCGTCCGGGCACTACCTCATCACCCCTTGATGTCAGGCGGATTTGAACCACGGCTCATCACCTGGAACATCGAATAAGACGATACCTCCAAGCGTGCATTTTCTAATACAGGAAATGCGCGCTTTAAGTGCCTAAACCCGATTTAAAGGCCTAAATTCCGCCTCAGTATTTCATCTGAGAATCCACCAAGAGTAGGATCGATAGACGCAGATGAAGGGGCTTTTTCAGGAGAGGCAACACCGCCAAATTGAATCGGCACTTCCTGTTTTTTGATAACTTTTTGCCGTGAGGCTAAATCTGCTCTAAGCTGCGCTGATTCTTCTTTCCATAATTTCTTTTGCTCGTCTTGTGTCATAACAACCTCGCTTATGGCAGTAAAAGAGATAAAATCGGTGGCAGAAAAAATGAGAAAACAAGATTAAAAAGCCCCAAATAAGCAAGGCCAAATACGATTAAAATACCGTAAGGCTCCATTTTATCCATAGCATGGCGCCAAGCTTCCGGAAGAAACGGCGCGATGATACGGGAACCATCTAACGGAGGAATCGGACAAAGATTAAAAACAGCTAGCACAATATTCAGCTGAATCGTCAGAATCAATCCAATTCCAACAACCGATACTGCCCCGAGTGGAATCCCCGCATATAATGCCTTAAGAATCAGGCTGGCCACAAATGCAATCGTCAAATTAGTTAAAGGTCCGGCCAGCGCCACCCACATCATATCGACTACTGGGCGTTTGAAATATCTCGAATTCACAGGAACCGGCTTCGCCCAACCAATAAAAACGGAAGAGCCCGTTAACAAAAAAACCGCCGGCAGCAAGACAGATCCGATAGGGTCAATATGAGGAATCGGATTAAGCGTCAGTCGCCCGGCCATTCGTGCAGTCGGATCTCCAAAGCGGGCCGCCACGTACCCATGGGCAATTTCGTGAAAAATCACCGAAATAATCAAAATCACAAATTGAAAAACAAGAGAAATCATAGTCCCATTATGCCCTAGGATGGGCTTGTTGATAAGCCTGTCTCAATCTCGCCCGTGACACATGGGTATAAATTTCAGTTGTTGCGATATCCGCATGTCCCAATAATTCCTGAACCTCCCTGAGATCTGCACCACCTTCCAAAAGATGACTGGCAAAGGCATGACGCAGAGTATGCGGAGATGCTTTTTGGGTAATACCCGCGGCCCTCAAGTAAAGTTTAATCAATCCATACACCGCTTGGCGGGTAAGTGGATTCCCCCGGGAACTTAAAAACAATTTTCCGGCGCCTCCTTGTGAGGAGAAGTCTGGATATTCGGATTTCAGGTAGGCCAAAATCGAAGCTTTTGCACGTTGACCCAACGGCACGATCCGCTCCTTATCGCCTTTACCCAATACCCTAAGAAACTGTGTTTCCTCGTGAAACTGACCGACATCCAGTGCGATCAGCTCCGACACACGTAATCCGCATGAATAAAACAACTCAATCATCGCCCGATCCCGCAAAGGGGTCATCTTTGACTGATCAGTCGCGTCAATCAACCTTTCGACCTGTGACAGCTGAAGTGACCCCGGGAGCCTCGAAGCCCGCTTCGGCCTGACTACCAGTGTGTCTAAGCCGTCACCCAGCACGTTTTCCAAAAATAAATATTTAGCAAAAGTCCGGACGGCCGAAAGTTTACGGTTTATCGTATTTAAAAGACGTTTCTTCTGATAGAGATTCACACAAAACGCCGAGATCTCTTCCGAAACAAGCATACGATCTTCCAGAAACAACATAAATTCCGTCAAATCCGATCGGTATGAAATAACCGTGTTTACAGAAAGTCCTTTTTGATAGGTCAGGAAATGAAAAAATCCATCTAAATACACTGCTTTTTTTCGGGGGTCGTATCCCATTTTTATTTTTATCCCTTGGTTTGATCCAGCCATGCCCGAACGTCATTAAATACCTGTTCTCGATTTAGTTCATTGAGACTTTCATGTCTCCCATTCGGATAAATGGCCACATCCACAGTCTTAATACCCGCGTCTAAATAGTGCCTCACCCATGTTTTGAGTTGTTTCGCAGAGTCGGACACCGGATCTTTTTCCCCGGAAAAAATATAAAAAGGTAGTGATGTCGGGATCATCGAAAGGCGGTCAGGATCGGTAATATATAAAAGCCCGCCGAATAAATCGATATAAAACTGATAAGAGCATACAAATCCACACCAAGGATCACGGCAATATCGATCGACCCTATCCGTGTCCCGGCTCAACCAGTCGAATGGTGTCCGGACAGGCTTAAACTGTTGATTATAAGGGCCAAACAAGCGAGATTGGAGCCACTTTGCAGGACTTTTCTTTTTGAATAATCGCCCAGACCCACGCGCCATCTCTAATCCCAAAACCAATTTGTACCGAGGCTCAAAAGACGTACCGGACAATAAAACTCCCGATAAATATTCGCCATACAAAATCGCCACATGCTGAGCAACAAAGCTCCCCATACTATGCCCTAAAAGAAAAATAGGCGCTTTAGGGTGTGTCCTTAGGCAATAATCAATTAAAGTCCGGGCATCATCCACAATGATTTGCCACCCGTCATGCGCGCCTAAATACCCCCACTCCCCACTGTCTGCAGCAGTCTGTCCATGCCCTCGTTGATCAGGCGCATATACAACATACCCCGCAGAAGCCAAATACAGCGCAAAGTCAGAATATCGCCCCGCATGCTCGGCCATCCCATGCAGCAAGATCAATATCCCGCGCAAAGGACGCTCAACGGCTGGTGTCCACACATAAGTAGTCACCAACACCCCATCTTTCCCGGCAAGCTTAAAAGACGACATAGGCATGCCATACATCATATCACACCCCCTCCCCATCAAAAATCACCATTCGGTAACAATATGAGCTCAGAATAGGGCGAAGCGTATAGGGGAATAGGCAAGGCATTTTGAGCACGAACCGGAGGTATAGCCGCGCTATATCGAGGATTCGCGCGGAAAAATAACGCCGAATATTCTCCTATACGCAAGCCCTACAAGAGCTGGGGGGTAATAATGAACAGTATATCGGACTGACTTTTCTCTATCTGCTTCCCCCGGAACCACTGCCCGATAAACGGCAAATCCGCGAAAAACGGAACCGCCGTTTGATTTTCCCGTTCCTGCTCATCCAAAAGACCGGCGATCACCACGGTTTTTTTATTTTCGAGCCCCAGTAGGGTTTCTGTCCGACGGGTTGAAAGGACAGGGAACTTTTTATCGCCGAACTCTTTCCAGAGCTTAACACTCGTAATTTGAACGGAAATCAGGGTATTAATCCGGTCTTTACCGGATACCAGAGGCAACAGACTAACTTCGATTCCGGTATCCAAATAATTAACCTGAATAGATTGAAAACTATCTTTCACAATCGTCGTAAGATAGGGAATCTGCTCCCCGACCTTGATAAGGGCTTTATTATTATCCAGCGATAAAATAACGGGCCTGGCAAGCAATTTTGCAGTCCCCGTATCAATAAGTTGAGATAATATCGCATCAAATTGCGCAGGCAAGACCACTTTATTCGCCTGGGTATCAAAAGAGACTTTAAACCCGTTGGTTAACGATGAAAACAAAGCAGAATAATTTTGAAAATCCGCCGAGCTGATCTCCACAATTTTGATCTCGAACTTCACAATAGGCGCACTTGAATCCAATTTATATAGGATTGACTTTACCTGGCTCAACTTAACCGAATCACCGACACACACAATTGACCGGGTCCGAGGCTCTGATGCGATAGATAGCTCAGGAAACAAGTCTTTCAACGCGGTTTTTATCTTCTCAGGATCGCCATTTTTAAGATAGAAATGCATGGGTTCTTGACGCTTCGGCCGTTCAGGTTTTTCAGGCACGACAAGTACCGCAGGAGAAACGAGAAGCGGTGTCTCGACTAGCGGCGGAGAAGACGGAGCCGCGAAAGATTTTTTGATAGTCGACAAAACCACATGGTCAAGAGACGGCGGATATCCCATGACTTTATCATAAGCAGAAAGCCTCTCGGGCACGGCGATTAGAACAAAAAGCACTATCCAAGACCAGCGGCTACTCATGCGTCTTTCCCGAACTCGACCACGAGCTCGGCACCGCCTTCCCGATTAAAAATCTCGAATTCCAAAACCGGCAATGGCACCGCGATCACAAATCGGCCAATTCGCTCATAGGTCTGGTCAAACAAAACACAAGGAAGACTAATCCTGTAAGAAAGCTCACTCTGGCTTACCGTCCCATTTAATTGAGCCTGTGAGAGATGTCGTTGAAGGTCCGCAACACCGGGAACTGAAAAGGAGTTAATCTGCTTAATATATTGAGCCGACCGATACGAAATCTGAGCAAAAGACTGATCAAAGCCCATCCGATCTTCATCAATCATGTCGATTAACGGGAAAATAAGGAACTTGATCCCGAGACCAAAAAGCAAAAAATGACCAAACCACCATTTAACCTGCACTTGAAATCTCAATTTCAAAGTGTTCGACACCCTCCCGCTTTCCCAGCGAAAGATATCGAACGCTATGATGTGTCGACAGCTGAAGTTGGGTCAACAGAGATTGAAGCTGCGCCAAATCAGGCTCAAATACAAAGCCTTGAACATTAGCCTGTCCGGGCAATGTCGTCATGCGCTCAATTAAGACCGGAAGCTGCAGCAGGGACTCCACCATCTGTAACATTTCCGTCTTTTTTTTTCGAAGTACGGTGGATTCAGCCATTGCCGCAGTGCCGGCGGAGTAATGCAGACGCGCTAATTGAACCTGCTGAGTCAGAATCCCCTCTTGGCAGGAAAGATGATACTGGTAAAGCCCGCCAAAACCCGCCATCAGAATTGATAATGACAAGAAATAAAAAACGGCAAGCCCCTTTAAAGTCAGACGACCCGACAACCATCGCCACCGGTAAAACCAGCGATCAATCCGAATAGCCCGCACATCGAATCCATGACCTTCAATGACCCTCAACGTATTCTGATAAATTGCCTCGGGAATCATCCGCTTCTTAAATGTAAGTGCCCCATAAGAAACCAGATTAACCCGGCAAAGCCTCGGCGACACATAAACGGTCACCCCTCGTGAGGAGTCCAAATGTGAGCAGATGTGATGTTGAAGTTTACGATCATTAAAAAATTGAAAAACAGCTGCAAAAACACAGTCTTTTTCAAAGGAAATCTTACCGTCTTCGAATAAAATCCATTGGTGAGGGGTGAAAATCATGCCAGCAAGTGTAAACGCATAACAATTGTTTAGTCAATAATTAAAATAATAATTAAATTATATGACGTAAATTATTAGCAGAATCACGGTACAAGAACGCCCATTCTATAGAGGCGAGGTCTCTATTTCGTCAAAAATTTCTCCCAGAACCTCCCGAAATTTTATCGAAAAATTCACATCTTGTGGCTTGACATAGCGCACCATGATCCGATGAGAAGATCGCTCAAAAATCAGATACCCCAGATGATTAGGCAAATAGACATATTTTTCATCTTTATTTTGCAGCTGGTTCTGAGCATCAAGATACAAAATCCGCTCGAACACTTCAGGAAACTTGTGCATCAAAATCTTAAAGAACTCCACATTACCTTCAAACAAAAACGATTGAATCCGCTCCGAAGTTAAATAATGATAAGACATAGTATGTTCCCTCCCCCCATTTACACATATACCCACTATTCAAATGTCGAAAACATAAAAAAACACCTTTAATTTTCAAGAAAAAATGAAATCAAAATAAACTTAGAAACGACAATGTAGTACCGGGAAAAATGTATAAAATCCGGCCTAAAAAAGGGTGTATCATGCAAAATTTTAATCTCAGCCATTTCTTCTCCACACAAAAACAAATGACTTCAAAAAAAACTGCCCCCATCGAAGCGGCAAGCACCAGCGTGCCCAAGCCCCCACAATCTTTAAAGATAAAATGTCATAGCAAAGATACCGGAAGCGAAAATGAACGCCATTATTACGCCCCTCTCCGTGCTGCGCTCCGCGAATTCGGAATTCCAGAATCATACCTGAAAAACCCCACCCCATTCTCGATTATTTCTAAATTTATAAAAACACCGATCTCTCATAAGACCCATCAAAGCTTTCTAGGTATTCAAGAGTATCTTAAACAAACCCCGCATAAGGACAAAAACAAAGCCATTATTATTAATCTTTTATTGTCATTACAGGCAAAAACAAATACTGACGAAAAAAAAGAATCGTCTGATGCGCTCTCGAAATCATTGTCTTTCTACCCCCATCGCCCCCCCCAGCCCCCTCGAGAGGACACCCTCACGCCATATGGAGAAAACCCTTTTTATTCCCCTAAAGTAACGGCACATACATACGCAACAGGTCCCTCCTATCCCCGCAGCATCGGCCAAATTACAGGCGGCCGCAATGCCTGCTGGTTCGTATCCACAATGTACATTCTAGCCGAATCCGCATTTGGGGACTTATTGCAAACTGCGCCGCTACACGAGAGCGATCCGCGCATTGTATTACGAGAGCAAATAAAAACCGCACTCCTAACTATGAAGTCGGGAAGCCCCGTCAACGGCAGCGAGTTGCACTACCGCATTGAGACAGCATTACGCTTCGAGCATGGCCAACAACATGATACTGCAGAAGCCCTTGACCAATTACTCGATTATTTCGGCGTCCAACCCTCTATTAGAGTCGAAGACCAACAACACCTGGAAGTCACAGATGCAGCAGCTAATGAAACCATGCTCGCTGCGCTTCCGCCAAAAATCAACGAGTCCCATTACTGCAGAACTGAGCATGCCCAGCCAAGTCATTTCCTGCGTATCCGCTCAAGTGAATCGGTCCGACACCTCTCCGACCTGACAAATTTAACCACGCGTTATACCGATGGCAATATATTCCCGACCAGTGTCGGCAATCTCAAAGAAACCCACGTCACTTCTCACCTGAGTTTTCACACAGCACCGCCAATCATCGGCATATCAAGCATCCCGTCTTTATATAGTGATTGTCTTTCTATCTCCAGTCGACATCAGATCAGCCGACTTATCAAGCATTCAGGGCAAATTCCTGATGGGCTAATAACAACACTTGAACACGAACTTTCGACTATCGACACCGCAAAAAAAACCATTATTGAGGGATATATACGACTCCTTAAAGAACTTGAAAAAGCGAGCCCTACCAACAGAAGCGCAAAATTAACCAGTCTTAGCTCTCACCATCTTAAAATGGTACGAGTCAGCCTAACAACCGGCCAGGGGCAACCTCAACTCCTCACTATGAATGATCGACTCACCATCCGATCCGCAGCAAGCGACGATCATCCCGATGGAGAACTATTTACATACACCGTCACCAGCGTTTTCGGCCGATCCGGAAGAAGTTCGGAGGGCGGACACTGGAGCAAAGGACTGCAGAGGGACGGTGATAACCTTTATATTTTAACCAAAACATAACCGCATTCTTTTAGACATGGGCCGACCCTGCGATTTCACCCCACTTCCCCCCTTAAATACAGGTTCATCGGCCTATGTCTAAAAGAACGACACCTTCGATCTTACTTATCGATCAAACGGTTTGACTTTGATTCTGACATTTCCTACAATCAAGTGTGACTCAAGGCGCATCAAAAATCTTGCATACCTCTATCCCTTTGCACAATTTTCCACATTGAGTTGAGTCTTATTACACGCAACAAATTTTAGGAGATAGTCTATGGCAATCGGTATGGATGGCGGAGGTGGAATCCACCCGGGCGCGCCCCTTATTTGGCCCAAAATTCCCCCTGTAAAACAAACCACTTCTGCGGAAGAAACCTCGGCCACCAGCCGTAACGTCAAAACACAAACCGCCCCCGAATCATCAGCCGCACAAGCCGCGGATTCGGCCCCTGCCGCACCACCGCCGGCACCGGCCTCCGCACAAGCCGCTTCAGCAGCCCGTCCGATGTCTATGTCGGATATCGTTGATCAATTATTGTCACACAATATTCCGAATACCCCGGACAACAAACAAATGGCCTCATTTATGATGGAACATGGCATGGAACTTTCCCAAGAAAACTTCACGGACCTCTTCAAAATGCTTAAGGGCAACAAGAATCCCGCACAGCTGGAATCCGCCGTCATCTCGCTCTCAAAAGGCCTCACAGGATCATCCAAATCAGTGGAAGTTCTGTCGCAGTTCTTAACAAATTCGCCACAACTTTCACCTCAAATACAAGAACTCCGGACGATGCTGGCGCAATTCCAGTCACAGCTCACATCCGGCCCTAATTTATTAAATCCCGGCCTAACCGCCAGCTTATTATCGATCGTATCGGATATGGACGATACTTTTAAAAAACTAAACAAAAAAGCAACCGAAGGAAACGTCGGCTTAGCCGACATGAAAAAAGGCGCTCTGCTAAAAGACATCAAGGCATTCGAACAATTCCTAGGCGGCCTCGAAAAACAACTGGCAGGCAATCCTCAAGCCGAAGCCATGCGCAACCAGATGGCCAAAATGCGCCAAGAGCTAAGTGAAATGATGAATAGCCTCACGTCTCAATCTATTTTATCCAAGGATTCCGCACGCCAACCACTAGGAACCGACGATAAATTTGCCTATTGGCAAATCCCGAATCCGCTCACCAAAGAGTCCAATATGGAACTCCTGATCCGCAAAGACCCGCAACGAAAAAAAGGTGCGTTAGATCCTAAAAAAACCCGCATCATTCTAAAAATGGAAACCCCCGATCTCGGAGAAATATCCATCATTATCGATGTGTTAGAAAACCGGGTCTGGTATATTTTCAACACATCCTCCGAAGAAACCAAGGCCTTTATCACAAAAATGAATAATGATCTCAAACAACGCATGGCGCAGGCAAACTTCCAACTTTCCGGCATGCAGGCCATCCAAAAACGTCTCGATATTCGCAAATATATTCTTCCGACACTGAACCTGGATAGTGTTATGAGAATCCATCACGAGGTATAACATGGCTGAAAACCCAAAACACAAAATTAAACGAGATATCAACGAGCTAAGTAATAAAGAACGAAAAAATATTAAAGCAATCGCCGTTAAATATGATTTCGACAAAGACAAGGCTCCCAAAATCGTCGCAACAGGAAAAGGCAATATCGCAGAAGAAATCCTGAAAGTCGCGCAAGAAAACAATGTCCCGATGTACGAAGATCCGACATTGGCCGATTTATTATCAAAACTTGAGCTGGACGACGAAGTCCCTGCCGAGCTTTATACGCTGGTAGCCGAGGTCTTGGCATTTGTATACCAACTCGACAAAATGGCCAAAAAACGTGGCTTGGCGGCCAAGAAAAAATAATCTGTTTCACCGACGCCCGGATTATTATTTTGACTCTAGCTTGGTTTTGATTATAATACGTACTATGATTCCATTTCGTCTTATCTTATTTGGGTTACTGTTTCTGCTATTCACATCCATAGCAGAAGCCAAAAGTTATTCCCGATATCCGGATCAGACACTCTCCCACTCGCTTGCGGGAATGGATACGAACGAGTCTGCCTACAAAGCCTATGTTCAATATGTCACGAACATGACCACCCCCGGATTCAAAGAAATGGCCATTCTTAATCGCCAAGTCGCACCTGCGGATATTCAAAGCCAAGTGTATTATCGCTTTTTCCAAGGGCCCGCCATCCAAACCCGTGAAAAGATGGACTTCCTGGTCGAAGGCCGGGGATTTTTTACGATCCGATGCCCGTGGGGCGCAGGCTATACGAAAGATGGACGGTTTAAGATCGGCCCGGATAGACGCCTCATCACGGTTGCCGGAGAGTATCCGGTGCTAGGCGAGCACGGGGAAATCTTCATCCCCGAGGGAGAAGATTTTGCCGTGACCAATCAGGGCGCGATTCTAGTAGGGAACCAGGTCATAGACGTCTTCAAGATCACCTATTTCAAAGATCTGAGCAAACTTGAATCGGTAAACGGCGTTATCTTTTATATGTCGTCCAAGATGGCCAACGCCAATGAAGCAGAACCGTCATTTATTATCCGCCAGGGATATTATGAAGGATCTAATGTCCAGCAAGGCATTCTGGGAGATTTATACATCTTTCGAAATGCCTATGATGCCAATACCAAAACCGTGAAAACCGTTTTAAAAACCTATTCATCGGGAATGCAGATTGGAAGTGTCCAATAATGGGTATAATACAAATTAAGAGAGAATCGAAAGGGGAAACAACAAGATGATCGACCAATTTTATATTGCCAGCACGGGGCTATCCGCGTATCAGGACATGATGGTCAACGTCACGAACAACGTTGCTAACGCACAAACCACCGGGTTCAAAAAAAGCCGGGTTGAGCTCGAGAATCTCTTCCCAAAACTTTTAGAAGAAGCCGTCTCAAATATGAATGCTAACGATTTAGGTGCAGACCAAATCCGTAAGAAAAAAATCGAATTCGGCTCCGGGGTTAAAGTAGTCGATGTCAGAAAAGATTTCACCCCCGGCACTATCGAAGTCACCAATAAGCCGCTGGATCTAGCTATTCAAGGCGACGGATTCTTTCAGGTCAGAATGCCTGACGGCAGCCTGGCATATACCCGCGCAGGAAATTTCCATCAGGATCTAAACGGATATATTACCGATGCGAATGGGCATCCGATTGAACCCGCCATCAAAATTCCGGACAATACCACTGCTATAGCCATTGATACCGAAGGAAAAGTCTTCGTACAAGGCAATAACGAACTCGCCCAACAAGAAGTCAGTCAAATTTTAGTTGCCCGCTTCCCAAGTGCGGAAGGTCTCCAATCGATGGGCCAAAACCTCTATGTTCAAACCGCAGCTTCAGGAGAACCGATGGTTGACGTTGCAGGCCGAAACTCCATGGGCACAATCGCACAATTTTCGCTTGAGTTTTCAAACGTCAATATTATCGACGAAATGATGCAAATGGTGATTATTCAACGGGCCTTTGAACTTGTAACAAAATCTATCTCGACCGGGGAGAGTATGCTGCGTAATGCAACTGAAATTGCTCGTGCGTAATTTTATTTTTACCAGTGTTTTTTTTTAGCCCTGGCAAGCCCCCTTCTGGCGGCTGATCAACGGGCAATCCAAGCCATCACCGAACCGGTTATCCGGCAGCTCATTGCAACTTATCCGGATTTGACAACTGACAACGTCAAAATCAGTTTCAAATCCGGCCAATTGGACAAAATCCCAAAAGCAGAGACTTATGAAGTCCGTTTCGGCGCGAATCCTGCGCTTTTGGGCGACACAATTCTCAATGTGTATACCAGAGATAAAAAACAACAAATTATAGGTCGGTATTCTATTTTTGTAAGCATCGAAGCTTATGCAAAATATATCAAAACAAGCCGGATGATTAAGTCCGGAGAAATCATAAGAGAAAGTGATGTCAATATCGTGTATAATGCCATTTATAGTTCCCCCCGCTTCGCAATTCAAAAACAAGCGGACGTAATTGGAAAAGAAGCAAAATCAACTATTTCTAAAGACGGATTTATAGTAAACTGGATGGTACAGTCACAAAGGCTGATCCATATCGGTGACAAAGTAACTGCCAAATGGCAGGATCAAACAATTCAGTTAAAATTCGAAGGAATTTCGCTCGAAAACGGTGGAAAAGGCGATAGGATCAGAATTAAAAGCGCACGCTTTAACAAAGAACTTGAAGGAGAGGTAGTGGATTCCCAAAATGTGTATATTACGCCTTCTTTTTAGCATCATTATCTGTATTTTTATAGTGACAGGAACAGCGCAAGTACAAGCCGACAGCTTGTATGATCGTAATCAGCCTTCCTTATTCAGCACGGCCCGTCCTCCTAAAATCGGGGACGTGATCACCGTCTATGTGTCAGAAGCCTCTTCAGCGGCACAACAAGCCGGCACTAACACCTCTAAATCATCCAGCATTCAGGGAACATTTACTGATATCTGGAATCAGGTAGCCAACCCCGGCAGCAGCGAATCTTCACGTAAAGACAAGCAGATACAAATCGGCGGGGGTGACAAGTATACCGGCGCAGGTAAAACTACCCGTACAAGCCAAGTCAAAGCCATTGTATCCGTAATGGTGACAGAAATCCTGGAAAACGGAAACCTATACATCGTCGGCGACCATCAGGTCAAAGTAAATGACGAAGCCGAAACCATTCACATTACAGGCATCATCCGTCCGATCGATATCGGACCTAACAACAGCATTTATTCGTACCAAATCGCCAAAGCCGAGGTTTCGGTTAAAGGCACCGGTGTTGTAGCTTCTAAGCAAACACCCGGCATCCTCACAAAAATGTTTGATTGGTTATTCTAAATGATATTAAAAAAACTAGCCCTCTGTTTATTAATTGTCTTACTCTTTTCTCAAACACTTCACGCGGAAGCTCAGCCTGTAAGGCTCAAAGATATTGGTAAAATCATCGAAGACAGGGGCAATCAGCTCTTAGGATTCGGATTGGTTGTAGGGTTACGGGGAAGCGGAGATTCCAGAGCCTCATTGTTCACGACAAAAGCCTTGACCAATTTACTTAAAAAATTGGGAATCACACCGGATGAGAAAGACTACTCATCACGAAATGTCGCAGCCGTTATGGTCACGACAACGCTGCCTGCTTTCGTGAAAAAAGGCCAGCAAATTCCCGTTGTCGTTTCCTCAATCGGAGATAGCACCAGCTTAGTCGGAGGAACCTTGCTGCTAACACAGCTTCAGGGATCGGACCTCGTGACCTATGCCGTAGCACAAGGACCCATTGTAGTCGGTGGATTTTCCGAGCAAACCTCTCGAGTGATGTATTCAAAGAACCAGTCTACCGTAGGAAGCATTCCTCAAGGCGCGATTGTTGAAACCGAAATCCCGACAACCCTTCTGGATAGCACGAGCATCACCATTGTATTAAACAGAGCGGATTTTTTAACCGCCTCACGTGCAGCAAAAGCCATTCAAAACGCAGGCTTCCCAGGTGCCGTTGCGCTGGACTCCAACACCATTCGCATCCCTGTGCCAATACTCGACAGTACGACATTCGTCGATACGGTGGCCCGATTGGAAAGTATTAAATTCGTACCGGATTCATCATCAAAAATTGTCGTAAATTCAAAAACCGGCACCATTGTTATTGGTGAAATGGTCCGCTTATCTCCGGTGGCGATTACACACGGCAATATTTCAGTAAAAATTGCCGATCCCGATGAGTTCGGCTATATGCCAATAGAGGCCACTGAAGCCCCGTTAATTGTCAAAGAAAATGCAAGCAAACTTATTTATTTAAAACCAGATTCAACATTATCCAGCCTTGTAAAAGCGCTTAATGACATCGGCGCAACGCCTAAAGATCTCATTTCCATTATCCAGGCGCTCAAAGAAGCCGGTGCGCTGGTTGCCACGATTGAAGTTTTATAGCCTATGAGCAGCTTCGATCTGTCGCCGGTTTTTTCCCAGATAAATACCATTTCGCAGGCTAACTACTCAAAAATGGATAAAACGGAAAGAGCGAATGTCGAATTCCAAACCTTTTTGCTAAAAGAAATTTATCTTAAGTCTCTCGTCGCAAAATCTGAATTAATGAATGATGATGAGGAAGAAGCAGCAAACGAAGATCGGGATAGCAATATTCCCAATCTCTCAAAAGGCCAAGTAGATACATATAATGACATTATGACTAACAACTTAGCTTATAAACTCGCTAAAGAAGATGTGTTCGGATTTAATAGGGTATTACAAAAAAGGGGGCCTAGTCTCTGAGCCAGAAACAAGCCGTTAATATCGATAATTTAAAACATCAAGAAGTGGTTCAAAAAAAACACCAGGAAAAAATCCCGGCAGAATTTATTGAAGAACACCTCTCGATTATTGAGTCCGTCGCATCTGGCTTATCGGTAGGTGGCAAGCTGCCGCCCGGCATTGTTTTCGAAGATCTGGTCAGTTGGGGCGTCGAAGGTATTATTAAAGCCCGTAAGAGCTATGATCCGGATAAAGGCACGCAGTTTACAACCTATGCCTATTATCGGATCCGAGGCGAAATGTTGGACCGAATTCGTCGAGAGTGGAATTACCGGAACCCATCCGATTACAAACTCCAACAAGAGCGTATTCAGCAACGCATTGCTGAGATGACCCGCGATTCTGTTGATTACGACGAAAACGGTAGCGGATCTGAAGAAGAAAAAGTCTCTCACTTAATCGCCAGTTCTGCCGTTGTATATTTACTTTCTTTGGAAGACATCAATATCGCCTCAACAATGCACGGCACGATGGACCCCGCAATAGAAGTCATCGACGAAGTGGAGCGGCTTCAAGACAAATCTGATCTTTGGGCTGAAATTAAAAATTTAGCTGAAGATGAGAAAAAAATCATCGAAATGTTCTACATTCAAGAAATGAAGCAAAAAGATATTGCCGAAAAACTTAACTTGTCTCGAAGTAAAGTCTGTCGCATTCATATGAAAGTGCTCGAAAAATTACGTCGGCGGCTACAGCGGCGGTTTAACCAACAAAACTAGCGCTATGAAAAAAAATCTTATCGCTCTTTTTTCTATTTTTTTTATCACACTACTTAGCCCTATCTGGGGTGCGGTAAGTCATAATACACGGACAAGCATCGATCCACCGCGACGGCCTACCCTTATCGACAGTGTTATTTATGACCCGGTCTCACAGAAAGTTCGGAACGAAATTTACGCAACCAGTAAACGTCAGTCTGTCTATTCCTATAATATTGCCAATTCAGCAACACCCGGATTTCGCCCGGTTCACCTTCCAAACGACCCCTCTGACATGAATACCCTCGGATCGAACGATACTAGTGGAGACTTTAACCTCGAATCAGAAATGGCCAAAATGAATGATAATAGAATGCGCCAAATGACCTTACTCAAAATCCTGTCGACCCGAAGCGCAATCCGTCAAAAAATCATCACCATGGGAAAAGGAGGTTAAGTATGCTTAAAGTAGGATTAATCATACTAAGCGGACTACTCATCCTCTCGTCCGGCGCTTGGGCCAACGGTTCGGATGAAGCAATGGCCATCAGCACGAAAGGTATTTTAATTCAAAAAGCCCGGCTGAGATTAGTGGCAGAAAACGTT
The DNA here is from genome assembly GCA_945888995.1 of bacterium UBP8_UBA817. GTDB lineage: Bacteria > Margulisbacteria > Marinamargulisbacteria > CAMDBA01 > CAMDBA01 > CAMDBA01. The sequence goes on from CAMDBA010000003.1 coordinate 109,453, forward strand.
GCCAACGTTAATACGCTCAAGACCTCTACCGGACGTCCTTATCAGAAAAAAACAGCCTTAGTCGGCTCGGATAAAAACGGGGTAAAGCTGATCGGTATTCAAAAAAGCACTGCGCCGTTCCCTAAAAGATACGACCCGGCAAATCCTGCGGCGGACGATGAAGGCTTTGTTTATTTACCTAATGTAAATCTTGCAGAAGAAATGGTAGATTTGAGTTATACTAATATATTGTATGATGCCAATCTCACTGCATATAAATCAGCTAAGAGCATGTACCAACAAGTTATTGAAATACTTAAATAAAGGAGTCTTAAATGCCCACAATTGATCCGATCACTTCACTTAACCTCGTAAACAACCTTAAAACAAACACTGTGGAAGAGGTTGTCTCACCTAAAAACGTCGAACCTCTCTTAAGAAAAGAAGGCCTACATGTCACGCCCTTCCAACAATTTTTGGATCAGGCGGTAGAAGCACTTCAGGGCATCAGTAATATTGAATTCAAAGCCAATGACCTCTCTCAACAATATATAGAGGGCACCGCATCCGTCGAAGATGCTGTCTTTTCTACCAGCAAATTAAATATGGCCATGTCATTAGCAACGTCGGTAGTAAACTCCAGCATTCAAACCTTTAAAGAAATCCAACAGATTCAGGTTTAGTTTGAGAGACTAGGAAGGAAGGAATAATAGTGTCAGACGAAGATATTGATTTAGACGAGGAATCCTCCTCCCACTCAGGGTTTCTTAGTAAAAAACGACTCTTATTTTTTGGTGTAATTGCAGCAGTATTATTGCTCATTATCTTCTTGGTATTCCTACGCTCTCCGAGTAATGGAAAAAAGAAAATAATGAACGCCAATTTAACCAAAGAAGAACGGTCGTCGCTTTTACAGGACGAACAGGTTAAAGAACTAGAAGTCGCCCAAAAAAAAGAGCTAGAACGCCTCTCCAAAGTCAAATACGAAAAGCTATATGAACAGCTATCCGGCGACCAAGCCGCGAATGTATTACAAGAGCTCAGTTTCGATGGCATTTTGTTCAAGACCGAACAAAAGGGTAAATATTACAACATCATGGTCGACAAAAACCGGTTTGTCGAAGCCCAGAACAAGCTCGCGATCAAAGGCCTGCCTTCAGGTGGAATCAAAGGCTATGAAATATTCGACAATGCGTCGAATATGGGTGTCACGGAATTCGATAAACGAATCAGGCTGGTTCGTGCACTATCCGGTGAGCTTGAAAAAGCCATTATGCAAATTAACGGCATTATCAGTGCCAAGGTCCAAGTGGTTATGCCGGAACAACGGCTATTTACCGTCTCACAGCCCCCTGTCACAGCCGCCATTCTGATTCGGAAATCACTAGGTAAAGTCATTGATGACGAAATGGTCTATGGCATTATTCAATTGGTTGCGAACGCCGTTGAAAATCTTCAGCCTGAAAACGTCAGCCTAGTCGATACAGACGGACATGTTCTCTCGACCGGGGTATTTGAGCGCATTGCCGAAAAATACCGTAAAAAGAACATTGCACTGCCCTACAGCAACAAATTATACCCCAATCACTTCGCGGATCTTCCTGTCGATGAATTAGGTCTCAATCCCTCAACAGATGACCCGACATTGCTCGGCGTCCATGACACGGTTAAAAGCTGGCTGAAAGCTCAAAAAGAATACGAAAAAAACCTGACCGAGAAAATTAAGCTCTTTTTAATGGGTCTATTACCTGAAAAGAGCTATAAAATCGCGCTCAGCACCGAAGTAAATCCCGAATCCAGCAAAGGATTCGTAATTAAACGTACGTCCGTTGGGATTCTCATCAATAAAAAATATCCCTCGCTTTATACAACCGCAAAAAAAGCAGAGATTACACGAGCGATTTCCGGTGCAATCGGGTACAATCGTCAACGTGATTTTATCCAAGTAAACCCTGTTGACTTCTCGTTTTTCACCTCAGAAACGGTCGCAACGCCTGAAATAAAAGCGATTCCACAAGTAGTCGCACCTGTAGTCGTCCTCAAAGCCCCGGATCAGAAAAAATCGATGGGCATCAAGATGAAGACAGAAAAAGCAACCCAACATTGGGCGCATATACTAAAAAAATACTGGCGCTACATTGCCGTCGTAGGAGGCGTTATATTAGCCATCGGGCTTGTCGGTTTCTTGATTCGCCGCTGGCGGATCGCCAAATCGCATGAAGTCCACCTCGGCGGAACCAGAGAAACAGACTTTTCGTCGATCAGCCGTGAAATTAACGGTGAGAAGAAAATAGAACGGCTCCGAGAGATTGCCCTCCAAAACCCAGCCGCTCTGGCACATCTAATGGAAGAATGGCTCCAATCCGAATATGAAGAGGTCGCATTATAATGATTAGCGGTAAACAAAAAGCCCAATTACTACTTGCCTATCTGGGACCGGTCGGAAAAAACGTCCTCCAGAAACTTTCTGCTGAAAGCGCCACATTCCTGACCTCCCATGTCGAAAATGTAGCCACCGGTGATCCGGCTTTATTATCGGCTATTTATGAAGAAGTCGAAGAAAAATTAACCGAAAGCCCCGCCGACTCGTTCGCACAAACGCAGCAAGAAGATGAAGAAGTCTATTCAGATTTCGGAGATGAAGCCAGTCCAAGCGAACCCGAAACAGCACCCGCGATTGCGGCCGGATATAATTTCCGACAAATGGCCTCATTACTGACTCATGAAAAACCTCAGATCATTGCATTTAGCCTTTCAAAAATGGAAGAAAGCTTAAGAAACAATATTATAGAATGCCTTCCTGATGATGTCAGGCAAGACGTGGAGAGGCGTTCGATTGAGGCCATTCCGCTATCAGACAAGGTATTTGATAGTATCTGGGCTAAGCTGACTAGCGTTAATTAATAGATCTGAGCACCGGGGGCGCTACGGTGCTCCGTCCCATTGATTCACCACTCATTCACTCCGTGGACCCTCCCGGATGGAATCTAGGTATAAACCGAATCCGCCATTCCCCTGAAGACGGGAATGGCGGATCTATCTCTGAATTTTTAACCTGCAATTAAATTCAGATTTACTTACACGTATATCCTTTCCCCCACCCTGATTGTGGATTATAATAACGAGCACTTATTATCCTACTTTCGTGAAGGAAAATTACTATGGAATGGTTAAATAAAATTCTTAAATTGCTTTTCGGAGATCCAAAGAAAAAGCAAATCCGTGAATATTGGCCGATTGTCGAAAAAATCAATGCCCTGGAACCTGAAATTTCGGCACTGACAGATGACGAATTACGGGCCAAAACACTCGAATTCCGGGAACGCCTCGCCGCAGGTGAAACGCTAGAGGATCTATTGCCTGAAGCCTTTGCCGTGACCAGAGAAGCGAGTAAACGGGTGCTGAATATGCGCCACTTTGACGTACAGCTAATCGGTGGGGTGACCCTACACCAGGGGAAAATCGCCGAAATGAAAACCGGTGAAGGTAAGACCCTGGTATCCACCCTTCCCGCTTATCTCAATGCCTTAGAAGGAAAAGGCGTCTACGTCGTGACGGTAAACGACTATCTGGCACGTAGAGACAGCCAATGGATGGGACAGATTTTTACCTTCCTGGGTCTTAAAGTCGGATTAATTCAAGCGGGCATCGGCCCTGAAGAACGACTCGATGCCTATTCCTGTGATATCACCTATGGCACCAATAACGAGTTCGGGTTTGATTATTTAAGAGACCATCTTGTCTATGACACCCATCAAGTCTGCCAAACCCGCCGCCACTACGCCATCATCGACGAAGTCGACAGCATCTTGATCGATGAAGCCCGTACACCCCTGGTCATTTCGGGGCCGATCCAGGACTCTACGTCCAAATACCTCACCATTGCCAATGAGATCCGGCATCTGCAAAAAGGAACCCACTTTACCCTGGATGAAAAACACAAAAACATCGTCCTGACGGAAGCCGGTATCGATAAACTGGAATCTGATCTAAAAATCGACAATATTTATTCGGTCCAAACAATGGATGTCGCCCATATCGCCGTTCAATGTCTAAAAGCGCTCAATCTGTACAGACGAGATGTGGATTATGTCATCAAAGACGATGAAGTCGTGATTGTCGATGAATTTACAGGACGGCTTTTGGACGGCCGCCGGTATTCGGACGGACTCCATCAGGCCATCGAAGCCATCGAAAATGTCACGATCAAAGAAGAAAGTCAGACATTGGCCAGCGTCACGTTCCAGAATTACTTCAGACTCTTCCCGAAACTCAGCGGGATGACCGGAACCGCGTTAACCGAAGAAGCCGAGTTTATTAAAATCTACGGACTGGAAGTCTTAAGCATCCCGACCCATCGCGATATGGTCAGAAAAGATATGCCGGACCTCGTCTACAAAACCAAAGAAGAAAAATACAAAGCCGTCATCGCCGAAATCAAAACTGCCCACCAAAAAGGACAGCCCGTCCTCGTCGGGACTATTTCAATCGAAACCTCCGAAATGCTCTCTACCTATCTGACCCGGCAAAACGTTCCGCATAGCGTTCTAAACGCCAAATATCACGAAAAAGAAGCCGAAATCATCTCCAAAGCCGGTCAAAAAGGCAATGTCATCATCGCGACAAACATGGCGGGACGTGGAACCGATATCGTATTAGGCGAAGGCGTTTGCGAACTCGGCGGATTGTTTGTCATCGGCACCGAGCGGCATGAATCCCGGCGTATCGATAACCAGCTTCGCGGCAGGTCAGGCCGACAGGGAGATCCGGGGATGTCACGGTTCTATGTGGCCCTCAATGACGATCTGATGCGCCTGTTCGGATCCGACCGTATTTCACGGGTGATGGAAACATTGGGATTACCTGCGGACACGCCGATCGAACATCCATTGATCAGCCGGTCTATCGAGAAAGCCCAGAGCAAGGTTGAGCAATATTATTTTTCAATCAGAAAACAAATTCTCCAATACGACGACGTCATGAACAAACAACGGGAAACCGTCTACGGCCTGAGAAACCAGCTGTTATTCAAACAAGACCTCGATAAAAAACTCTCCGAATTCTCCTACTCTCTCGTGACCTATTACTACGCCATGTTTTTCGGAGAAAAAGACGCCGTAGCGCCCACTGATGACATCGATAGTTTCGCTCAAAAAATGAACGTGATATTTCCGATCGATGATCTGGAAAACCTCGTGATTTCAGCTAAAACACGCAGCGCCATCACCACTCAGATATGCGAAAAAGCAGATGCACTATATCTGGCCAGAAAGGCCGAATATCCGGAAGGGCTTTTCGAAGAAGCCGTCACAAAACCGATATTGCTACTCTCTCTGGATCGCAAATGGATCGATCATTTAAATGATATGGAAGTCCTTCGCGAAGGGATCGGACTCCGGGCATGGGGTCAGAAAGATCCACTGGTCGAATACAAAATCGAGGCGTTTGAGCTCTTCGAAGAGCTCATCATCCATGTCACCGAAGAAGCACTGGAGGCCATACACCGGGCCACGTTGGTTGAAACCAGCGACATCCCTCCGATCGAGCCGCCGAAATCTATTACCTATAATACCCCTGAAGCGGCCCTCAATCCGCCTGCAGCCACCGCCCCTCAAAAGGCAGGCCGTAATGATGAATGCCCTTGCGGCTCAGGAAGGAAGTATAAAAAATGCTGCATGACTTAATGCAAACGCTCTCCCGCTATCAGGAGAAACTCTATCTTCTGGGAGACTATCTTTGAGATCGCTCGACTCAAATTAGACATCGAACGTCTGGAAGCTGAAATTACCCTGCCGAGTTTTTGGGATAACAATACCCAGGCACAGGATATTTTCAGCTCTCTGACCAAGCTCAAAAAAACCGTCGAATCGTTTGAACAAACCCAGCGTCTGGCCGAAGATATCTTATTAGTGGCTAATATGGTGGCCGAAAGTGGAGATGATCCGGACGCCATGGCCGAGCTGGAATCTGACCTCGAACAGCTCGTCAGCACTGTCGACGAACTCGAAATTCAATCCCTCTTATCCGATAAATACGATCGGTTGAACTGCATTTTCAGCTTGAATGCTGGTGCCGGTGGAACCGATGCCCAAGACTGGGTCCAGATTATGCTCAGAATGTATGTACGGTGGTTCGAAAAACGCGGATATGAGTACGAAATCGTGGATCAAAGCCCCGGTGAAGAAGCCGGCATCAAATCCGTCACGATCATCGTGAAAGGGGAATTTGCCTACGGATATCTCAAAAACGAAATCGGCATTCATCGCCTGGTCCGACTCTCTCCGTTCAATGCAAATAACAAACGTCAGACGTCTTTTGCCGCTGTGGACGTCATCCCGGAAATCGAACAAAGCATCGATCTCGAAATCGACCCCAAAGACCTGCGGGTCGACACCTTCAGAGCCACCGGTGCAGGCGGACAGCATGTCAATAAAACCGATTCGGCGGTCCGAATTACCCATCTGCCAACCGGGATTACCGCCCAATCCCAAAGCAGCCGCTCCCAGATATCTAACCGGGAAACCGCACTCAAAATGCTGACTTCCCGCCTAGTGAAACGGATGGAAGAAGCCCAAAAAGAAAAGCTGAACGAATTACGCGGGACCCCGAAAGATATCGCGTGGGGACATCAGGTCCGCTCATACGTCTTTCACCCGTATACACTGATCAAAGACCACCGAACCGACTATCAGGAAACAGACCTGAATAAAGTCCTGGACGGTGGACTGGATCCGTTTATTCAATCCGTTCTCAAAATTAAATTAAAATCGGAGGCCCCGTCATGAAGTCGTTTACGACGTTATACCCCAAAATCCTCGCCGCATGTCTTTTTCTCGCGATGATCATCAGTCTGGGTATTACCGGCCATCGGATTCTGTCCGAAGACCGCCAAAGCACGGTCGATGTCGTGGCATCTGCTCATGAAATGGAGACATTGGCCCTCGAAAGCGGCCTATCAACGCCTCAATTATGGCAAAAACTCAAAAAAGAAGTCGGGATTTCATCGGTGGCGCTTGAAGAAGACGCCATAGATACCCTCGTCCAATCCGGGGACATTACCCTGCTATCCGGGTATGAAATCCTATCCGCCAGGCGACTCGGCCTCCCGCTACAAGACCTGGACTTACGACAAGCTTCGATTAATGCCGACTATCAATACCTGATGCTACGCCCCTCTTCAGCCGACCGGGTCATCCGTCATTTGACGGCCACACTGGGCCAGACATGTGTTCATAGACTCTCCCCCACCCTAATTAGCGTCGCCCATCGCCGGGACGATCTGCTCAAAGTCGGCGTCGGAATATCGGAAACCAAAGCCAAAGCCTTGATTGCACACGGATTTGCTGTGATTCCACGATTCAAATCCTCTGCCGCGATCACACCCGATATTTTTAGAATAAAACTAGCGGACCTGACCGCACTGACCCAAATCCATACCTTAATTTTTGAAGGCGACCGAGTGATCGGATATCCGGTCAGCCTCGGGCCGATCGCCAAGCAAATCCGGGAAAAAGGCTATTTATTCGGCCATATCGAATTTGCCGAACAACTCGGCGCAGACCCACTCGCCGCATTCATGATCCCATCCGTGATCCGAGTCCACAGCATGACCGAATCCGAAATGCTCGTCGTTCCCCAAAAAGACGCCTTTTCCCGCTACCTGCGCGCCACGAAAGAACGAAAAATCAGGCTCTTATTCCTCCATCCCTATCCCTCATCCGATCAGCCAAAAGACTCGTTGCTGACTTATAACCTCCACTATTTCGGATCCATTGTCACCGCACTCAAAGACGCTAATTTCAAGGTCGAGGCACTAACCGAATCCGGCCTGGAAACGTATCCATCGCCAAGTCCGTTTAATGTCTTGATCCTGAGCTGGGGAATCGCAGCCGCCGGACTTATATTATTGGGATATTTTGTCACCTTGAAGGGCAGTGTCAAAAACCTGATCTTTTTATTGACCGGTATCGCGATTTTGTTTTGCGCAGCATGGGTCATGCATCAGTTCCTGCTCTGGACACGCCTCGCCGCTCTTGGCGCAGCTATTATATTCCCGACATTAGGCGTCATCTATGCCTGGCACCAGGCGCGGCATAAACCGGCCTGGCAACTGGTACTCTCTGCCGCCGGCATTACCGGTGCAGGGGTGCTATTAGGAACCGCGTTGTTGGATCAACCCGCGTTCTTGCTAGGTGTCCGCCACTTTATGGGGATCAAACTTGCATTTTTATTTCCGTTAGCCGCTGTGTGGATCTACACCTTTATCCGCCCGGAACGATTAACCGGCTGGCGCGCCATTGTCCAGCGAATCGCCGCAGCACCCCTGAGTCTCGGCCTCTTTTTGGCCATCCTGGTCGCCACGGCCTTAGGCGGACTCTATCTGATCCGCAGCGGCAACGCCTCCCCGGCGACTGTTTCCGGCATCGAAACCCATCTCCGCCAATTATTAGAAACCTGGCTCACCGTCCGCCCCCGTACCAAAGAATTCTTGATCGGTTATCCCGCCCTATATGTCAGTCTGGTCTACGCCAAATCACTCAGCACCCATCGATGGGGATGGATTCTCCCCGTGATCGGCACGATCAGTATGATTTCGTTATTTAATTCGTTCTGCCATCTCCACACGCCCTTCTGGATCTCCGCTGTTAGAAGTCTCTTAGGGATGGGCATCGGGCTGGTCATCGGAATGGCGCTCACCCGGCTGATCCGAACCTCTATACGCTATGTCAACCGATAATTCACGACAGATCCCACAACTAGAAAAGATCCTAAACATCCGATTTTCGGACCAGGAGCTGCTTTCGACCGCTATCACCCATAGTTCATATGCCAATCGCCACAAAAGCCTCCAGATACCGGACAACGAGCGTCTGGAGTTTTTTGGAGATGCGGTACTCAAGCTGATCGTCTCCGAATATCTCTATATCCGCTTCCCCGATCATCGAGAAGGAGATTTAACCAAAATGCGGGCCCAGATCGTCTCAGATAAAACCCTCGCCCAGCTCTCCGCCAACCTCGGTCTCGGCACGTTTCTCCGACTGTCCCTAAGCGAGCAACGAACAGGAGGCTATACCCGAGTCTCCAACCTGGCTAACGTCTTCGAGGCCGTCCTCGGCGCCATCTATCTCGATGCCGGCCTGGAGACCGCCCGCGAATTCGTCCTACGGCAGCTCCATACCCTCCCACATCTGATTACCGCCGAACCCGAGATCTCAGATTACAAATCCTATCTCCAAGAGTTCCTGCAACAAAAAAGAAGCGACCTCCCCGATTACCGGGTCTGCAAGGAAGACGGCCCCGCCCATCAAAAAACCTTCCACGTCGAAGCCACGATCCAGGTCAACACCCGCACCTACACCGCCACCGGCATCGGCGCATCCAAAAAAGAAGCCGAACAAGCCGCCGCTGCAGCGATCATCGGTCAGTTAGATCGGGATCCGGTATAACACCCTACTACTCTAACCGGTCATCATAGTGGTGAGTCTGATGACCGGTTCTTTCCCTCGTCTCGATCAGAAATGATAAAGACGAGGGAAATTCAAACCTGTATCGGAATTATTAGTCTGATTCTGAGCCGTTACCATCGCCGGCTGGTGATTCTGAGTCTGAGGCTGAGGCTCCATCATTACTCAATGAGAGTGGGGGTGAGCCTGGGGAAACAACTTGAGAGAGCTTACCCGATTTAGCTCCTCTACCTAAAACAGGGACACGAGACCCCCCCCTCGAGCTTCTACCTAATGGCGTTTCATCTGCACCAGGACTAGCCGTCATGGCGAGTAGTTTACTCCAGCGAGATTCAGAAATACTAGCACCAACAGCCGCGCGGCTACTCATTGAAATGGCTGAGCCTCCTCGTTGCCCGCCCGATACGAAGACTGCTTTAGCAGGTGGTGCAGGAATTTGAAACTTTAGATCTTTGAACAACGCCTTAAAAAGGGGGACATCCTTATATGGAGATAAGATTTCCATAATAGCGGCCTTCGGAGAACTCTCTGCAGCAGGTGCAGCTTCTGTGGCCTTCCCAGCACCCCCAGAGGCACCAGAGACCGCGGCACTATCGGCAGGAATCAAGTGGCGCGCCGCCGCAAGACGAACTGTATCCGAATAGCCTACCTGAAGGTACTGCGCAGCCAGATCGACGCTACCCTTACTAATCGCATCCTGAATATGTGCTTCAAGCGCTGCAAGCGCTACCTGAAAAGGGTCTGTTTTCTTAGAAAGGCTTCCGAAAACCCCAGCCGAAGATGAAGATGAAACCCGTTGCTGAACAGCATTAAAGATCTCCAGAGACTCTTTAGACGGAACCCCCTCCTTAAACCTGACTACCAACGCCGCTAATGCCGCGTTTCTAGCATCAGAATTATGATCTGGGCCTAAAAATAAAATCAACTTATTCGTATTGGGAGAGGCACTGCGCGAAGAAGAGGCTGCATCCACTTGGCGCGCCTCCTCAGCTATGAACCGGACACGATCCGCTCCCTTAGAACGAATAAATGCCTTCACTTCCGAATTCGTACCCATACTCGTTGCTAAGGAAACATACACCACGCTTTTCTGATCATCGGTTAAAAAGGGATAGAGATTCATCAATGCCCGCGCCGCCGGCAACGATGCCCCATCCTCTGATGATCCATTAGATAGAAAGTCACCTAGAGCCGTCACAACAGCCACTGCTGAAGAGTGATTCTTATGATAAGAGAGCACCACTTCATCGATTGCCACTAGCTTCTGCGTAAGCGTCATACCCTGAAGAGTGGAAGTGACATCTGTACGGAACGCGTGAACCACAGCCCTGATGCCAGCAAGGGTCTCCTCATTACGCGCATCCTTATCACCAAACTGTTTTTTCAGAACACTGCGCATCGCATCATTCGCCTCGGCTGGACCGGCTAAGAGTTTCAAGCACGTCGCTGTCGCCGCATCCTTAACCGACTGGTCCAACCCAGTAGTCGCCAAGACCTGAAGACGTTTCACAACAACGTTGCCGCTATCCGTGCATAGCGCAGCAAATTGGCCCAGAAGCGGTACGACTTTGAATTGAACCAAAGCAAGTCCGCTGGTAGATACTCTCAGAAGGAAGTCACGCACGTCATTTGAGGTCGCCAGCTCAGGATAACTAGACATCCAGAATGCCAATAGGTCTAAATGCTGGCTAATTGAAACAAAGTCAGGCGCGCCTTTGCTACGCAGTTTAGCGTTAACAGCCGTTGTAATATCACTTAAAATCGGGCCACCCTCGTTACCAGCGGCAATACCTTCATGAAGAGTATGAAGTGTAGATTCAGCTTTTTCAGTGGAAGGCGATTCGCGAAGGGTAGATGATGTAGATGAAGTGCTCACTACCGGACCAGAATCCAGCGACGATAAAAAGGGAGTGCTCGATCCACCAGCAACCCCTCCACTTGAATACAATTCAGACACTTCGCCTCTCGATTTTACAGCCTCCCCTGCAGGAACGCCCATCCAGGCTAACGCCTCTGCCGCCTGAGAACGAAGCTGAGCGAACTCGGCAGCACCAGTAGCAGGGACTTTATCCTGCATAATCTCCTTAAATATAGTCTTAATACCTATTTGCACGCCCGTATCCATCAACGGATATAAAACCCGCAGAGTCTGCAAGGCCATCAACCGTTCCCGAGACGCATAGGTGACGCCCTGAGCAGGCGATGATGCAATACCCCCCACAAACCCTAACAAGGCAACCACAGCCTTACCCTCGCGCTTGTCATCGGTCATCACCCTCTTCGTAACCGCATCTAACATCATGGCCACTGCGCGTGGACGAAGCTCAAGTGAATCGCGCAGAGTCCCTAATGTATCGCCAAAGCGGTCTACAAGGTCGGAATCCGATTTTTGCGCCATTAAATCTCGAACGCCTGCAAGGACACTTTGTTTAGCCTTGTTCTCATCAGTACCCACTCGGATAGCGCCGTTCGGCATGAAGCTAGAGGGCGAGGATCCTAAACCGGCATCTTTCATCCCGATTTTCACCATATGGCGCATGTTGTTACCATCAGCATCTCCTAAACCCATCATAGCAGGATCAGAGCTATACAACTGGAAAAGTCCGTCTTTTGCCGCTTTTTCCACCACCGAAGATTTATCTTTGGCCAATTTCGCTAATAACATCACGCTTAGCTCACCACAGGTCGTACCCGCAGACGAGCCCCTTAACTTGAGCGGATGAGCGAGCCCAAGGGTGAGGACACGCCGCGCCCGTTCCCAGGACTTAGATGGATAGTCCTTTGTCAGTAAGGCCAAGTCAGTCGCCGCTTTCACCACTTCCGCCTTCAAGGCCGCATTCGGCTGCGACGCACATGAGCCAAGCAATGTGGCAATTCGAGTCCCATATACGGCTGCAATAGAGACCTCGCTATCGTTATGCGTAACCTTTAAATCCATTAAGGGTCTTAAAAAGGGGACTAGCTGTAAGGCCGTATCAACATCATTATCCTTAAATGCCGCGTCTATCATCGGGATAAGTAGCTCTATCACTTCCTTATGCTGAGCATTGTCTTTAGAATTCACAGCAGCTTTGAGCCTATCGGCCAATGCAACAATCGGGCGGAACTTCTCACTAGCAGTAACTGCGCCGGAGAGCTGACCACGATAAATAGAGACCAACCGGGCAGTGTCTGCCGGCGAAATGCTTGAAAGCGGCAGAATTCCTTTAGGCTTCGGAGAGCGAGAAGAGTCAGGCACAGAGTCGCTATCTTCACTCGTAGCTTCCACAGTCGCCTCTCCAGACCCACCCTGCGCCAACGCCATCATAATCTCACTATGGCGACGGCGCAGTTCTGGACGATCTTTCTTAGGGGCCTCGTTCAGTGTCTTTTCGGATCCCAGTAAGCGCATGGTTTCCAGAAAGTCTCCTCGAATAGTGGCAGCGGCAGCGGCAGCGGCAGCGTCAGCGGGCTTGAGAGCGGCAGCGTCAGCGGGCTTGAGAGCGGCAGCGTCAGCGGCAGCGGCAGCGGGAATCGCATGAGCGCTAGTGTCCATAATGCTCATCAGCGTCTTCAGCTGGGCGCCAGTAAATGCCCGGCCGGATTTGCCTTGGGTCATTTTTGTCACGAGATGCTTTAACTCTGCGAGCAAGCCAATCTGTACTTCAGTATCCTCAATATGCGCTAAGCCCTGCGCCATTTCAAGGAATGTAGTAACAGCCTGGGCATCATAATTATGAACACCCTCAACAAACACTTCCGGAACCGAATCTCCAACTGAAGCCGCTTGGAAATCCAAAACTGTATGACCACTATGGCGAACGATGCCGGGTTTGGATAATGCCAGACTGACTCGTCTGAATACGCTGATTAACTCGAGTCTAAACGCTTGCAACGAGTCTGCAGCACCTGGATATTTCATAGTCGCAAGAGTATCTAAGACGCGGACATGTACGGCAGAGTCGATCGCAGGCGAGCATTTAATCTCTGCGACTTTATCGCCTAGTAACTTACCCATACGAGGTAATAAAGTAAGAAGATTCTCATCCTTTAGATTATCGGGATTAGAAAGGAAAGAATTGGCGGTGGTAAGAAAAGCAGCTTGCAGCGCAGGCGTACTAACTAAACCAGAGGCCTTCAAACACTCAGTAAAAGGTAGATTATTGATAATAATGACCTTCGCATCAGCTTCAGGATGTCCTAGAGCCCGTAAAGTTGCGAGACTCGCATCAACATCGGCGCGACCTCTGCCTAAATACAATTCGATAGCTTTAATCAGATGAGGGTAGACACCAGGCGTGCCTTGATTTACACCAAGTGGGGCAAGAGCCGCTATAATGCCATCTACATTAGCAGGAGTCATCGCTACAGTTTCAGGCGGGAGTTTGCTCGCAACATTAATACCGGCACATGCTGCAGGAATAGCTTGAACTTGAACCTCTAATACGCCTAGATCAGCTACAAGCTGATTAACACAGTCTATAAATGACTGTGCAGTCTGAGCCTCAGGAAGCGCGTTATACAGTGCCACAGATTGAGTAACTAGGGCACCCCGAACGGCGTCCTTATCAGCAGCTGCATCAAGTCCTCTATAAATCGCTTTAATATCTTCAGGAGTTAAATGGGCGGGGAGAAGAGTGGCAATATTTTTGGCCTGCATCGCTCGAGCTAGATCATCCCCACCATAGTTCAAAGCAGTTAACTGTTCCCGTAATCTATTCACAGAACCAGCAAAGTCCGCTGCAGTCCCGTTATCAATTACTTGCTCCCAAACACGCTGCGCTAAAGGCTCCCGAAGTGCATTAGGAATATCATCACCCATTCCACCATCCGCTCTCACAAGATAAGTATATAAAGCAACACACGCCTCAGGCGTCAAATTCCCAGCAATGGTGGTCATAAGGGCCGTCAAAACCAGATCATGATACCGATCCAACTCATCCCCAGAGATTGTGGGAATAGCATCTAGAAAACTTACAATATGCGCTTGCAGATAGGCATTATCCATCCTCGCAGGAAGAACTTGGGCTTGCTGCATTAAAGTCGCTAAGAAAAGGACTCTAAGCGCCGCTTGACCCTCCCCTAACTGGCCAAATTGCGCAGCCAGGCCTGCTGGATTATCAGATAATCTTGAGTGAAGAATACCAGTAAGCTGGGTAAGAGCCTCACCGCGAGGTAACCTCAGTCCCTCTACTAATACCGGCACATAGGTCTGAACAATATGAAGAAGAGCGCCCCTATCATCGGTAGCTAGAGCTAGGACTCGGTCTAGTAAAATTGGCCGCACTACTGCCTTAGGCGCATCACCGTTAATACCCGCATACACATCCTGAATCTGAGCAGCTGTAAGCCCATCAGGCAATTTGGCACGACATAGGTCTGCAAACTCATCCGGAGCAATTGCAGTATAAGCGGCATGAAAGTCATTCACAAACGCAATATAAGCAGCAGCCTCATTAACCTCAACTGCCTGCGCAAGCGCCGACAACCGGCTAGTCAACACAGCTTTAACCGCAGGGTCATCACCTAAATCGCCCAAATCCCCATGCGCTTCCAGTAGAGCACCAGTAGTATCCATATCCGCTACGAGAGGCCTCAGTTTAGCCCCTATAGGCAATGAATCAGCAGCAACACCCAGAGTTCTAAGAGTCTCTCGACACTCTACTACAAGACCCGTAAAGGCGCCTATCTGAACCACAGTCCTTACAAAATGAGCCGAAACAGCCGCGCCCAAGGGCGCAGATAGTAGTACCTTATCAGCAGCATTAGTTATCTCATCATGGATTCCGGCTATATCCGCTAAAGTCATATCGGCTGGCAAAAAGGGAGTAATCTGACCCGATAAGGCGTTCATTTTGACCGTAGCTGCCGCATCATCACCTGACGACAAAGCCACATGAAAATCACGAAGATGGTTCACGAGCTGCACAAAGCCAGCTACCGCTAACCGGTCAGGAGCAGCACCAGCTAGAGTGCCAAGTTTAGCCTCAATAAGCACAAGAGCCTCATGATGCAATGGACCTAAAAGTCCAGGCGTCTCATCAGCATAGTAAGTCATTATGCTAGCCATAGTCAGATCAAGCGCAGCTAACCTAGTATTCACCAGCCCGAGAATAGCCACATCATCGCCTAAGTCAGGCTTATCCATGCCAATTGCTCTAAAATGCACTGTATAAGCCCTCCGTACGTCAGCTAAACCACCACCACCAGCACCAGCACCAGTAACAGCTTCCGTACCTAAAACCGTTAATCTCGCGGCCACAGCGACCGTAATAGCACGGCTAAGAGCTGGAGCGGCATCATGCACTTGGCGATACAGAACTATAAGCGCCTCAGCATCATCAGAATCACCAACAAGGGCAGTCAACAGAGCGAGAGCCCCTAAATCAGGACTCCTACCCTCCTCAACCCCAATAGCGTCAAAAAAACCACCCCACTCACCAGCAAACCGTAAAATAGCATTGACATCGCTTATATCAACCAAAGCCATCGCAGCTTCACCTAAAACCGTTAACCGATTAGCGAGAGCACCACGAATAGTGCCTTGATTTAATGGCCCGGTAGCGCCACGCAGTGCCCCATATAGAACTACGACATGCGCTGCAGAAAGTCTGGGAATAAACTGTTTTAATTTGTCTCCAGCAGAGGTATTAATCTCCCCGAATACATTCCCACCAACACCAGGAGCAGTAGGATCATTTGAAATACTGATAAGAGCACGAATTCCCGCTTCATCAGCATCACATCGTGAAATAAGAGAGGTCACTGCCTGATTCAGGCGAGCAGTAAAATCGACCCCGCCATCTAAGGCTGCCTGACGTGCCTCAACAAATGCCGAATAGCGATCCGGTCCACCATCAGCATCAGGAGCATCAGGAACAGAGACCCTCAATGCCTGAAAAGCACCATCAAATTCCCGAAGTGCCTTAACCGCAGCAGCTACATCCGCAAGGTTAACGGGCGCAGCAACTACATTGAGGGGAGCTGGTGAAGCTGCTTGAAGAATTGCAGTCGCCGCCGCATGCATCCACGCTAGATGAGCTGGAGCATCCTTGTCTTGAAAATACGCATCAAGAGCAACCTCTAATTGGCCGTTAGGGTGGATTAAGGCAGCTAGATTTCCATGATCAGCATTTAATTTCCTTTTAGCCGCGGATTGGGTTCCAAGGGTATCTAAAAAAGTTAACTCACTAGTAAGAGTGGTTTCGCCTCTAGTGTTGCCCTGTACTAAACCACGAATTTTTTCAATCTCTGCCGTGATTGAAGCAGTCAGGGTAGGTAAGTCACCCCCTGGAGCTGCAAAGCCCTCAAATGCCGCCAATTGGGCATCAAGAAATTGGCGAGCTACCGCAGCATCCCCAATAGCCGCCACACTAGAGTTTAACTTGGTTACCTCACTAGCAGATTTTGAAAGTGCCGCCACAGGAGAACCCGGAGCCGCATGTGAAACTGAACTTGGATTCTTACCTGAATTTAACGCTTGCATAATTCTTCCTCCCTTATCCTAATTATTTAACTTAGTTTTCCACATCTACCTGACGGCAAAACAACCCGCCGCCATCATTTCATTTCATTCATCGCTCTCAGAATCCATCGTCTTCCTCGAGCCCATCCCCTTCAAACTTCCCAGTCTTATTCGCTGTCGCCTCCTTAATCTGATTATTAAGCATGTCACACAAGTCGCCTCTTTATCCGGCCACTCTTAAAAGGTCTCCTTATAAAGCAAATAGGGGTTCAATTTTTATCTATTCCGGGATACGCACACTAATTATCGCGTGATCGTCCATATAATTTCAGGCAATATTTTCGAATTTTTTGGAATAGATAGTTTTATCAAGAGTTCACCTTTATATCAATGGATATTTACTTCTACTCTATGATTCCGCAAAGAGATAACTGTTTAAACATCGATCTTGCATGGCGAAAAATATGAGTGCTTGGGTCTGATGGGGTATCGAGGGTTTGGGGGGTGGAGATTGTATGGGGATTTTATGGTGGGTGCATTAATTCACCCCTCCCTCCTACGCTAAAGCTAAGGCGTCAATTCACCCCTCCAACCTCCCCTTATCAAGGGCAGGCTTCACTCTCAGATCCCAAAGCCACCGAAGATCTGCCGCTTGGGGTCCCTCCGCCCTTACCAAGGGGGGAGGTTAGGTGGGGGGTGCATTGATTCACGGCGCTCAATTCACACCCTCAATTCACCCCTTCCTCCTACGCTAAAGCTAAGGCCTCAATTCACCCCTCCAACCTCAATTCACCCCTCCAACCTCCCCTTATCAAGGGCAGGCTTCACTCTCAGATACCAAAGCCACCGAAGATCCGCTGCTTGGGGTCCCTCCGCCCTTACCAAAGGGGGGAGGTTAGGTGGGGGGTGCATTGTCGAAAACGGCAATTGGATTGACGTTTTTACATAGAATCTCCATACTAACACGCATGATCCCACGTCTTTTAGAAAAAAAAATCCGCACATTATGTGCACAGTTTCCGATTATTACCCTGGTCGGACCGCGCCAAGCCGGGAAAAGCACCCTTGCAAAAATGGCCTTCCCCTCTCACGCATACGTTTCCCTTGAAAACCCGGCACTACTGTCTCGGGCGCTGGATGATCCACTTGAATTTTTGACCCAATACCCCCAAGGCGTCATTATTGATGAAGCCCAACGCGCACCTCAGCTGTTTTCCTATCTACAAGAAATCGTCGATACAGAGAAAAAAATGGGTCACTATATTCTAACGGGTTCACAAAATTTTCTATTATTTTCCAAAATTAGCCAATCTTTGGCAGGCCGTGTGGGGTTGCTCACCCTGCTTCCCTTCTCTATTTCTGAGCTACCCACCCCCTTACCAAAACTCAACACCCTTCTTTGGCAAGGATGTTACCCACCCCTGTATGACCGCAATATCCCTGCGCCAGATTGGTACCCATCATACATACAGACCTACATAGAACGGGATGTACGCCAGAGTATTAACATTCAAGATTTACACACATTCCATCGCTTTTTGAGACTCTGCGCAGGCCGTGTTGGCCAGTTGATTAATTTTACCGATTTGGCCAATGATGTCGGCATTTCCAGAAACACAGTAAAAGCGTGGCTCTCTGTATTGGAAGCCAGCTATATCATTTATTTTCTAAATCCCTATCACGAAAATTTCAGTAAAAGAGTGATCAAACAATCCAAATTATACTTTTACGATACAGGACTGGCCGCATCCCTATTAGAAATTCATAAACCAGACGATATCAATACCCACTTTGCAAGGGGCCCTTTATTTGAAAACTTGATTGTCTCCGAAGTTTACAAAGCATTTAGCCACCAAGGCCGTATTCCAAAACTGTCTTTTTGGAGAGATCATTCAGGAAAAGAAGTGGATCTGATCATAGAGTCTGGCACAACTCTGAGCATCATCGAAATGAAATCGGGGCTCACTGTCACAGCCTCCCAACTCTCACAGCTCACCTACTTCAAAACGTTGGCCCCCCCAGACCAAATCCGCCAAGCGTATTTGGTCTATGGTGGCGATGAGGCCTATAAATGGAAGGATATACACGTCACAGGGTGGCAACAGGCCATAACCCAAATAACAGAAAACCTATAAAATCCGCCACTTGGGGTCCCTCCGCCCTTAGCAAGGGGGGAGGTTAGGTGGGGGGTGTATTGATTCACGGCGCTCAATTCACACCCTCAATTCACCCCTTCCTCCTACGCTAAAGCTAAGGCGTCAATTCACCCCTCCAACCTCCCCTTATCAAGGGCAGGCTTTACTCCCAGATCCCAAAGCCACCAAAGATCCGCCGCTTGGGGGTCCCTCCGCCCTTACCAAGGGGGGAGGTTAGGTGGGGGGTGCATTCACGCTCTCAATACCGGGCCAGAGCCCTGTCCCGAGCCGCTTTCACTAAATCAACTAACCGGTTTCGTCGATCATGCATAAATCTATCAATTTTCGCTCTCTCATTCGGATCTAATCCCGCAGCGGCTAGAGACTTCCGATAGTCCTTCGGAAATGCAGGATCGACAAACGTGTTAATGTCTCGCCCTCTTAGCTCACTAGCGCGTGCACTAGCACCATCAGAATCAACGTCCAATTGTCTCTTAATCTCTTCCTCTATCCTCGTAGCTTCACGCTCAAATGAGGAGTCATTCTCAATCGAAACTCGAGCAGCCTCAATCGCCTCCCTTGCTGCCAGCTGTGCCCTCAGACGATCATCTATATCAGTATACAACCGTTTACAAATCTCTTTCGGATCGGCCCCCAACCCCGGTGCAGCAGAAATCTGATGCGCCAGATACACGGCCAGATTAGACCGATGGAGAGTATTGCCTCGAACATTCCCTATAAATGATCGAACATCCGCTCGCACGATGAGCGCATCAACTTCAGTACGTCCGGCTAAAACAGCCGTTCTCAGCTCTTCCAAAAGGGGTGCCGTCCCACCAATAGCCGCCAAACTGGACGCAGCACGGGCACTACGTGCAGCATCATATAGGCCATTCCCCACCATGTCGAGAATCCCCTCCGACCACAAAATCTCAATGAAGCTGTTAATTTTAGGTGCCCGCTCACCAGGGACCGCGACAGCAGCGGTACGTCCGACTCCACCAACCGGCCGATTCATCGCCTCCAGAATAC
>CAMDBA010000004.1 GCA_945888995.1 bacterium UBP8_UBA817
CGGATCCGAACCCGGAGGTTCTTGAGCGGCCATGGTAAAGAAGCTTTTTAATTTGGCGGCTGCTTTTGGCTTTTTAAATTGATCGGCATTGATGTCCGGATTGGTGATCAGCTCTGACATTAACGTCTTACCCAGGGCAATTTTAGCCTCTCCCAGAGTACTTAAAATCGGCTTTTCCGTCGGAGGTTGGGGTTGGGCCCATTCTTTCGGCAGCTTTGCGGATTCAGTTGTGATTTTTGTCAGAATGGTGACGAGCGAGAGTAGTTCATGTCCCGGTTCTCCGGTTTGGCTCAGGAGTTCTTCGAGCTCATCCGCTTCAAATAGGCCTCTATCGATCAGACGCGGTGCGATGACCCGGATTTTCTCCCCTATTTGATGGAGGGTTTGGGTAATGGGGTCCCCTGTGCTTGCCTTTTTATATAATTCATCACAGGTGCTCTGCAGTTCCCGGATATGTTCGCTATCCTTTTCTTGGAATCGTGTTAAGAGGGTTTGTAATTTATCGACAACGCCTGCGTCGGCTAAGCGGTCGAAGTTAGCTTGAGTTGGGAGTGGCGATTTAAGTTTTTTAAGTGACTTTAACAATTCTTGATTGGGAGGCGGTAAGGTGGCCAGGTCACTAAAGTGGGTAAATTGTGAATTAATTGCGAGGAGAAACTCTCCTTGTTGGGCCGAGTCTAATTTGCTAAAGGTCTGGATGAAGGTGTTCCGATCCTGCAATGTGATGGCGGTCGAGAATTGGGTGTAGGCTGGTAAAATAGCCCGGGCGATGGCTAATTCCTTGGCTTCAGCGGAATCAGTCCCGAATGTGGCGATTCGATCCCGAATAGCAATGACTTCCTTGCATGATTGAAGTTCGGCAGTTGCCGTTTCGACGGCAGTTTGGGCGGCAGCCTGGGCCTCTTGTAATTGCGCGAGGACTGCGGGATCCGGATGGCCGATAGGCGGATCGAGTTGTTCTGTGATTCTATCTAATACACCCTGGGCGCCTTGAAAGTCTGGTAGGTGATCGGCTAAATTTTGATTGGCTGTCCGCAATGCGACTTCGGCATTGGCCAATGCCTGGGTTAATTCTGAGAGCGGATGTGTATCGAACTGCGCTAGAACGATCATCAACTGCGCATACTTTTCGGGATTCCCGGCTTTGAGTTGGGTGCGCAATGTGGCGCTCTCAAGTATTTTTCTTAAAGGCGCGATGTGCGCTTGCTTTAATTGAGTTGGATCTAAAACCTTGGTTTCGGCGTGTTGCAGTTCGGTAAATAGGGTATCTAACTGCCGGTTTGCTTTTTGGCTGGTAACCAGATCCGAGAGGCGTTTTAAGTCGGCGGCTAGCGCTGGGGGACTTGCGGCAGTGCTTAGCGCGGTTAGCATGGCATCTTGGTAGCCTTCCATATCTCGTGCAGCGGTTAGGACCTGCCGAGTGAGAGCTTTTAGTGCCATGAGTGTTGGTTTTTGTTGGGTGAGTTTCGCTTTCTTGGTTTGATCGGGTGCTACGTCGATTTGGGCGTTCAGTTCGGTTTCCAGATCGGGCAGCATGCCGACGAGGGTCGCGAGTGATTTTGCTTGTAACCTGCTTTGGAATGTCCCGACGACTTGAGAGGCGCTGGGCTGGATCATGCCAATGAGCATGTCTTTTAAGGTTTGTTCCATTGTCGGATCCAATCCGCGAGGATTGGATTTGAAATCGATGATGGCTTGCTTACGTGTTTCTAGTTCCGTTTTTCGAGCAGGCAGTGTTGTCGGATCTGCGATTTCACGGTCAAGTTCTACTTCCCAATCAGGTACCAATGCCAAGAATTTTCCTAATGGGGCCTGAATCATTTTGCTGAGTGTGGCTTTTAATTTGGTTTCCATTTCCGGAGAGGGGGCGAACGAAGGCGAGGCCGTAAAATTGGTTAAGGCTTGTTTCTGGGCCGTCAGGTCAGCTTTTGTTTTGCTGTCCGGTTCTGCAGCGATCAAGGTGTCGAATTTTGTTTCCAGATCGGGCAGCATGTCGACGAGGGTCGAGAGTGATTCTTTCTTAAGGGTTGCCAACGATTGATAAGCGGCCGCATTCATATTCCCATGAATCATGGCGGCTAAAGAATCCTTCATGCGCTGTAATGTTCCTCCGTCTGGATCATTGATTTGCGCTTCGATAGCGGTAAGTGCGGCCTTGTGCAGGGCGGCTGTGTCCGTTTTTGCGGGTTGGCCTGTTTTGGCCTGCAGCGACATGAGATGGATATGCTCGCTGAGCGGGGTATTGGGTTTTGTGTTAATCAGCGATTCCAGGAGCTTAATATTGTTTTCCAGTAAGAGGGCTTCTCGTGCGGAGGTGCGTGTCGGTGCAATGGTTTTGGATTGGGCGACATGGTCGACCATCTGATGGGTTTTTTGGAGGACAGCGGCCATAAATGCGGGGTCATTGATTAGATTTTGGATAGGGGTGTTATCCCTGTTTTCGTTTGCAAGTGTCAGAATGGTTTCGATAGTTTTGGCTGCTTCGGCAGGATTGTCCATTTGTGAAATAAGCGAGGTTAAGCCGGGGAGTGCGGCGTCCTGGCCCAAGAATTGGAGTTGTTGTGCTTGAGTTCCATGATCGATAATCAACGATGCCAGCGCGGCTGAATCCGGACCTGAATCCGGACCTGCATCGCGTAGGAGATGGGCAAGTGCCCGGATCTGGCTCATCTGGACTTTTTGAGCGGGGGACATGAGGTCTTGGATGTCCTTGGCATATTTGTCTAAGGCGGTTAGTTCGTCGGCAGTTAACGTATCCGTATCCTTATCGGTGATGTTTTTTAAGGTATCTGTCTGATCGGGAAGATTGATTTGGCCGACGATTGCGGTGAGCTGGTCTTTTATTGCTGTTTTGTCGCCAATACTCAGAGTCGGAGGGTTCCCATTTAACCGGACATTTCGACTGGTCTCATCGATAATCTCTTGGCTGTCTTGAGAGAGACGGGTGAAATCCCACGCCCCTAGCCGGAGATTGTCCGCTGTAGAGGTTTGTGGTTCCAAGCGGGATTTAAAGTCCAGGATAGCGGGAATCTGATTTGTAATATTGGTTAACCCCATGGAATCGGCCTGGAATTCGACGGCGGTAAGAAAGCTGCTGATTTGATCCAGATTTTCAGGCGGCATATGTCGTTTGATTTGCTCGCCGGCTGCATCAAGTAGAATCTTGACTAAGTCTGCTTGCTGAGGGGTTCCCGTGGCGAGGCCGATAATAATATTAGACGCTTTAATCGGGTTTAGCAGGACGATATCATTGAAGAGCTTGAGGGTCTGGGAGGGATTGGTGGGATAATGGGCCGCTAATTTAGCCGCTTGGCCTTCGCCCATGGTATTGTCTAGAAATAGCTGCGCTGCGCCCAGGTCGGATGCTTTTTGAATATCTTGGATAATGTCTTGAATCAGGCTTCCGCCCATCGGTATATTACTCTGAATGCTTTTAGCGGTGATCGGCGGTGTGGTGGTACTGCGGTTGAGTCTCTGGACGTCGGCGGCGATTTGGCGCGAAAATTCTGCTCTGATGGCGGTGGACCCGGTTGTTTTTCGGTCGATGAGTAAAAGCAGGTCTGCCGTTAATTTCGGAGAGCCTTCCAGCCCTTTTGCAATTGCGGCCGATAAACCTGGATTCTGCCTGAGAAGGCCGAGGACTTCATGAGGTTGCGCGCTGTGGATGCGTTGGATGAGGGCGTCCATGTGCTGATTCATCTGGGTTTGCGCCTGAATTGTAGACAGTGGGGCACTTGGAGCGCCATATACCTTGGGCTTTATGGCGGCTAATAATGTCTTGGTGCTTGGAATATGTTCTGCGAATGATTTTAAGTGGGTTTGGATCTCGGCCTTTTCGGGCGTGCTGTTAATGGCTTCCGCTAACGCCTCCATCAGAATGGCCTGCATAGGATCATCCGGTACTCTGTTGCTGAGATTTTCGATAAATCCGACTGCGCTTGGCGTACCGTTCGGGACCTTGAGTTTTTCGGCGACGGCGATGGCAATGGCGGGCAAGGCTTTTCGGAGCTCCTTTTCCGAATCCTGGGTTAGCTTTCCGTTGATATCCCGTGGGAGAGCCTCTATATTTTTTTTAATCGCCTCTAGCAGATTCGAAGTTCCCGGTGGCGGTAAGAGCGATGATAGCGGTCTTGTTGCTAACCGGTCCATTTTTTGGATAGAGGCGCTGATCGTGGTGACCTCTTCATTTAAATGGGTGACAAAAGGTTTCAACATCTCTAAAGTGCCGGTTTTGTTGGCGAAAGCAAAGGCGATGGCCATCGCACCTAATTTACTTTTGAGTGCGGGATTACTTTGTTCAGTAGTGATTAATTCGTCGATTTCGGCTGATGTTCCGCTAAGCGTGGTCTCTTTGGCTTCGGCTTCGGCTTTTTCGGTTTCATAGGCGGCGATTGCTTTGGGGGTAAGTTTGGATTGGAGGGTGGTGTTCTTTGTGGCTTGTTTCAGAATGTCCGCCATAATCGCATGAGTTTGTTCTTTTGCGGCGTCCGATTCAGAATACCCTTCGCTTAGGGTGGCTAGGAAATCGGATTCGACCATATCTTCGGGCCGGATGCTGGTGGCCAGATCCGCGAGGTTGATTGATTCCATCATTTTTTGGGCGTTTTTCTGATAGGTCGAGTCTTTGAAAGCCCGTTCGAAAGGACGTTCGAAGGCAAAGCTAGAGCTGTCTTTATAGCGTTGTTGAGCGGTTTTTGTACCGGATGTGAGCGGTCCCATGCTGGCATTGGTAAGGGCGGATAAGAGCAAGGCTTTTTGTGGGCCCGTGGCTCGTTCGATCATTTTTTTAACAATCCCAGCGGCTGTTTCGGGGTCGATGGTGGCGAGCGCCTGGATGAGTCTCGGAATGTGGTCTTTGAGCTGGGCTCCGTCCAGTCTTTGCATTAAGACCAGCATCGTGTCCGCTGCCATCTCGGGTGAAACGGCTGTTGAGAGTTTAGCGATGCTAAAGGCGACGTCCAGATCTTTTTTCTCGAGTTGTGATTGAAAAGCCAGCGACCGCTGTGTGTGACCAAATCCTTTCGAGCGGGCTTCATTGTGGGTCAGCTGGTCCCCGATCAGACCCTGAATGTCTTCGAAAAACATGTGGGCCGCGACTTCGGAGGGCGTTTCTGTACCGGGGCTTTTTTGGAGTTGCTTTAGAATGTTGTTAGTGGTTTCGGCGCGGTCTTCGCGAGCGAGTCTCCAATTCATATCTGTAAAGCCGCGTCCGGTGGTGAGGCCGACTCTAGAGGGTTGTATTAAATTGCGGATCAGCTGTTTGATCGATTCTTTGTGATTACGCGTTAAATTGTCAACGAGGTCTCCGACGTCTTTCTGGACTTCCGCAACGCTTTTTTGGGCGGTGCTGATCGATTTGCTTTGTTCCGGGGTCAGTGTGCCGGCCTGAACGGATTGGGAGATCTTGGTAAGTTGGTCGGCCATCTTGGCTAGGGTGGTTTTTGCCGAGGTTAATGGGGCGTCTAGATCACCTAATCCGGATTCAGAATTGATGGTTTTCATGAGCGTATCCAGCTCAGTTTTTGCGGTGGTTGATTCGGCCTGGGCTGCTTCACCTTGGCTGACCAGGTTGGACAGGACGGCGAGTTTTGCTGCATTGGCATGGTGGGTCATCTCGGTTAAGAACGGAATGGCTTCTTGAAGGCTGGATAGGACACTACTGATTTCTTTTAATTGTGCGGTTGCCTTAGAGATTTGTTGGACGGCGTCGTCGACTTGGGCATGGGGCGCGGCTAATAACGGTTTGGCCACGATTTTTTGTGTTTGAGAATTGGTAGCCGGAATGAATAAAGTGTCTTCTACCGGGACACCTTTGGATCGGACGGCTTCCGAGATGGTTTTTTGTAAGGCGACGGGATCGGCCATATCGCTTTCACTGACCAAGACCATAATTGTCGGTGCTTTGGTTTGATCTAGCGCTGCATCGCGGTGGCCACTTGCTGCTAAAAAGAGAGGGATTTTGCTTTTTGTCACCTGCAGGGGAGATTGGCCGGAGACCTGATCCGGGCTTTCGTCATAGGGGTCGGCTACTTCTGTTAAGACGCCCTTCGAATCCAAGCTAAATGTCTTGGTGACTTCTGAGAACAAGTCGGCTGAAGGTGCATTCGCTCCTGCGTTAAGTGTAAGTGCTGGGTTTGTAAGTGCTGCGATATGGGCTTTGTGGATTTCGGAGGCTTGTTTAGAGTCGGCGAGGATTCGATCCGACTGAGCGGCCATTGCCGCTGTTTTTTTGTTCAGGGCCACTGTCGCGCTGGTAATCTCTGCAAGCGCATCCGATTGCAATTGGAGGAGGCTGCTGATGATCGCTTTAAACTGGGTTTCCATTTGGGTTAAGGTTTCATAGGTGGCGCTTTGGGCTGTTGTAACTGTGGTTTTGAGGGCACTGATTTGCGTCTTGAGTGCGGCGGATAATTGCGGTGTCTTCTCGGCAGCGTCCAGACTTTTTTTGAGTGCATCAAGTTCTGTGCTGTTGAGGGAGGTGACCGCTTTTTGGCTGAGTGCTGTCGTGTTCGGGCTATGTGCAACCTTGTACAGGTCTTGCATCTGTTGTTTTTGGTTAAAGGAGTCTTCCATCTGCTTCATATGTTGGGCTACCCTGGCGTCACGACCTTTGTTATCCAAAGGATTGTTTTGCTTGATGTCATTGAGCTCGAGGGACCCTTTGATGGCGCCTAATGCCAATTTACTTAAAAATGGAATATTCTTGCCAAAGGCTAGTTTTTTCGCCGCGTCGGAATGAATGGCTTTATCTATGCCTTTAGTGATGACGGTGTCGGCCATTTTATTTTCAAATGAGATTAATGCCTGAGCGAGCATTTGGGCCCGGAGTCGGGCCATCATATTAATATCGCCGACGGCTTGGGCATTTGCAGAGATGATTTCTGCCGAGATTAACTGGTTTTCCCAGCTGCCCGTATTTTTATTTCCGACGCTTACCTTGCCGGTGTTGGTATTGTTTTCGATCTCACTGAGTGTTTGGGCGTCTTTGCTGATGCCTTCTTTTCGATATTCGTTGTCGGCATTGGCATCGATGACTTCCACGGCAATCACCGTGGCTAATAAATCCGTACTGATTTCCGAGAGGGCGACGGCCAGCTTGGCGACATCGAGTTTGAAGCTGCCTTGGTTTTCTATGCCCGTGGTTTTATCTGTCGGTTTGCTACCGGCACCTGTTTTTTTACTGGCTTTATCCACGGCGGCGGTTATGGCCATAATAACGATCTGGATGGCGGCGGTAATGGCTTCTTTGATCGCCGCTCTTAAGGCCTCTTGCCGCCGGTTAACGGATGTGACTTTATTATGGAGCTGCTTTGATGCATAGTCCGTTATCTGTTTTTCAGCATTGGACGCGCTTCGGATCATCGACATAGCACTTCGATAGCTGCTATTCGTATCGATATCAGAGAAGTATTCGATCGCTTTTTGTTCGGATTCCAAAAACGCCATTTGAATATCTTTGACCAGTTCCAGAATGCGGGTTTGGATTTCAATACGCCATTGGGTTTGGACGGCTCTGGAGTAATCCATGGTGACGGACCCATGTGCGGTGGCGATAATCGCGGATTCATCCAGACCTAGATTGCTGCCTTGCCCGGAGCCTCTGTTGGGATTAGTGCGGGTCTTGCTAGGGTCTACGGTTTCATTGTCTCCGGCGGTATCTAGGATGCTCGATCGGATATCCGTGGTGTAGCGATTCTGGCTGTGATTTATATAAAGGGAAAGTCTCATTGCCAATCTCGCCGCTGTGACCAGAAGCGGGGTTAATGTCCGTAATACTTTGGCAGCCGTCTGGGCTGCTTTTCCTGCACCTTTGCCGAGTGCCCCGGAAGCAGCCGATAAAAGCATCTGGATACCGGCTGTGACCATGCCGATCGCCCATTCGATGTTGGCTGCGGTAATGCGGTTGTGGACGTCAACACGGGTTTGGAATTCCGTCACCATATGTCCGAATGAGGCATTTTGAGCCTGATTATGAGTATCAATCATGGTCATCGCGTCATTCAGCGCCACGCCTGAGCTGGAGATGCCGAAGGCGAGCTTAATGGCGGATTGCATGGCTTTCATCACCGAGGCCTGCAGCATAGTGATGACCATTCGCTGCATCTGAACGACCATCATTTGCTTCTGAAAACCGGCGATTTTTGCAAAATCGACTTCGGCATAATTTTCCCCGAATGCACCGTCACCCGAGTCTCGGATGATTTTACTATCTGGGTCGGTCATCTGATACATAATGTTGCGTTCTTGCCAGTCGAGATAGGCTTGTGGATCTTTTCCCGGGTCCGGTTTGGGTCCCGGATTATAGGCCTCATGCTCGCGTTTGAGCTGATCGGCGTCTTTATAGCTAGCTTTAGCGCCAGCATAAGGGCCCCATTTATTAGTAATAGAGGTCTGGATCATGCCCAATCCCCCTTGAGCGACGCCCATGGCAGATGCGGCACCCGGCCCCATAAATGCACTTGCGAACGACAGCACCAGATTAACGGCGGCAAATATCATATTTACCGTGTAGTCATAGATTCTTTTGTCTTTGGCGGTGTTCTGGTTATGGGCCTGGACTCGTGTCTGGAGTTCATTCTCGAGGTCAGAGAACAGACTCATTTCAGTAGATAAAATACCTTCCAGCTGGTTTTGGTATTTTCCCATGCTGCCGGTTTTGCCGATACCGAAGGCCATGACAAGGGCGTTTTCTTTTGCTTCCTGAATGGATTTTGCGATGGCATATAACAGTCGGATCTTATTATGTTGAACCGCAATTCGTTTATTGGCTTGGGCTAAACGGGCACTGTCTTCCGCCTGCATTTTGTCTCCGCCGGTAATAATCAGGCTACCCAGGTCTCTGAATTCGGCTTCGGCTCGATAGAGGGCGACTTCAGAATTAACGATATAGTATTCATTTTGTTCTTGGGAGGTAAGGGTTCCGTTCTTGCGCTTTTCCTCGAGTGTCCTCAGTCGGGTTTGTGCGGCTTCCAGTTTGATTTGGCTTTCAATTCCCTTTACTGTTTCCGGGTTAAAGAATTCCTGGTCAAAACTTTTCTCCATGTCAGCCATAGCACTGTTTTTGTAGACGTCTCCCGCAGCGCTTCCGATCGAATAAGAGGCCACCATTAACCCAACCCCGAAGACCTGGAGACCTGGAACAGCACAGAGTAGGGCACCCACGATCACGCATGCAGCCGTTACCACCCAGGTAATGATTTGGCTGTTTTTCTTGATTTTTGCGGCTTCTTTGGCTTTTTCGAGGTCGATTTCAGCTTGTTTATGGGTGTTGAAGGCATGAACGTATTGCATGGCCGACATATGCAGCATTTCCAGAGCACTGGTTTGTTTGCTGAAGGTCGCTTCCATCGCACCAATACTATTCCCGATTACCGAATCTGTTTCCTGGCTTACCCGCGCGTTTTGCAGGGCAACGGCGGCCTGGCGCCGGGCATTCAGAACCGCCACGTTCGCATTTACCACGGTACGAACCAGATTCTGATAGAGGTTTAGCTTAGTTCTGAGTTTGAGCATGAAGTCCATGTCATAATCAACAAAGCTATCGGCGCCGCTATCTTTCCCGACTGTCTGACGAAAAATGGCTCCACTATCTTTGGTAACGCCGGCGTTTCTGAATCGACCCAGATCCGTTTCAATCGTATTTTTTAAACTGGTGGCAGCGGCCGATCCTAAACCGATGGCATCCATATTCATAATCTGGGTGACGCGTTGATTAAAGGCACCCATTTGCTGGAAGTTTGTTTTTGCGGCCTCCGCGGCTCCGGCGGTGACCTTTTCCTTTAGGTTGGCTCTGTTGACATCGTAGTCTCCGGTTTTTTCGTTGTCGTGTTCTTCTCCCGTGCTTCGCCATTTTTTATCGATATCGTTTAGGGCTTTGGTTATTTCCGCTGCGTTGGCCTTTTGCACCATCTCGAACATTTTGCTAATCATCTTCTGGACGCCTTCCAGCGTCTTTTTCTGAAGATTACTGACAGAGTCTGAGAGGTGTCTCTTGTTTTTTTCGTAGTCTTTCCGGCCTTCTTCCAGTTTTTGTTTTAAATCGTCATCCAGGTCAGCTTCCGACCATTCGCGCGCAGCCTTCGCGCGCGTTTGCAGGAGCGCGTTCGTGGTGGTGAAGAGTGTTAGTAGCCGATTGAGCTTTGACATCACCGCGTTGTAATAATCGGCGAGTTTATCGGCTTTAATGGTTTTGAGCTTTACAGTGATAGTTTCCCCATTTTCGGTATAGGTATGGGGCGTTTCCACATACCAATCTTGGGGGGGGTTATCGATGAGGTTTTGAAGGTCATTTCCTGCGATACTCATGCTGGACTGAACTTCTTTGGCGTTACTGCTGATATAAGGCGCGCTGGTAGTGCCGACGCCGGTCATCAGGAAATTTACTTCCTTAGAAAATGCCGTAGAGGTTTTACTTGCGCCTACAGGAGCCGGGCCGGAGTATAGGGTAGTTAGGGCGGTTTGGATCTGGCCTAATTCCGTGTCGGACAGTGTGCCTGGCGTGCTGTCCGGGGTCGTCACATTGACGATATCTCGGACGCTTTCCGGGATACTCGTATCTTCTTTATTTTTTAGATAGGGAAGGAGATCTTTCAGATCGGTCGGTGAATCGACACCATATCGCGCCAGAATACTTCGTAAATCGCTTCTATTGATTGTGCTCAATTAATCGGCTCCTCGTAACGGTTTTTGACAGTGCCCAGCAGGTAATAAGAGATGCTACTCAGATCGATCGGATCTGCAAAAAGAATGTATGAAGTTTTTCTAATTTGTTTGCCGGGGTTTCGGTAGAATGCCCTCAATCAATGTATTTCCGTAGACTTCCCGGAAAATCTCTTCGTAGACGATTTCGGGCATCATCTTTAGATACTGCCGCACCTTGTTGAAGCCGATATTGAATAGGAGCAGCTTTTGTTTTTCGATAAATTCCGGGTCCGGATCTGATAAGTGAATAAGAAAAAGCGGGAAAATATCGAATTGGGTCTTTGAAAGACATTGGATGAGCGGCATTGTGAACTCATCATTAAGATGGGCTTTGAGTAATAAAAATAAGAATTTATAACAATTGAGATGAAAGGTCGCGCCCAGAAAGGGTAATAATGTGATCTGTGTAAAAAATGGGTAGGTATGATAATTTTCGAGGATGCGGTCCAGGAGCGGCGGCTGATTTTCCGAAACCAGTAACATCATGGCGATGCTGGCTAATTGAGGATCTTCACTGTCCATAAAGCGAAATACGAAGTCTATTTCAGCGGGATCCAATGGTCCGGAGAAGGCTTGTTTTTGAACGAGTTGCGTTAATGCGTCAAAGGGGTTCATGGGGCTCCTATAATAATGAAAGATTAGACCTAATTGGGCTTAGTGACTTCTATTATAGTATGTTTTAAAAGATACATTAACGTAAAGCTTAGACTTGGTTTTTCTGCGTTTATTTCGGTCATTATTTCCTCGCCTGTTTTTGCTCCGGCCCGCAGGCTGGTTAAAACCGGAACCATTTCTTTATAAACCCGGATATGCTTTTCCATAATCGTGATATTTTTTTCGCCGTCGACGATATGGTGACCTTCGGGGCTGAGTTGGTAGGTGTCTTTTAGAGACAGTAGCCGGGTTGGGAAATGCCGGTAGCTGGCGCCAAAGTCGTTTGTCAGACTTCCTTTGAATGTCTGTGGGGGTGCTGCTTTTGCCGCTTGGATCCGATTTCTGAAATAGGTTTCGCAGCGCGTCATCATCACCTCGGTGGAGAATTTCTTCTCGGCACTGAGTCTGGCATGTCGGCCGAGGGTTCGGCGTAAGTTTTGATCGTGATAGAGGTCGCGAAGGACGCGCTGGCAATACGGATGGTCATAGGCAACGGATTGGATAAACCGATCTCCGAAGCTAATGACGCTTAAGGCATTGAACCAGTAGTTGAACTCGGCGGTCTCTTCCATCCAATACGTTGGGATTTTATACCCGTCTTTGGCGTCGTCGATTAATTCTTTATAGCCGTTCCAATCGGTAATGACGACGGGGAGTTCGGCGGCCATGGCTTCTACCACCGTAAGGCCGAATGTTTCGCCGGAATTATCCGACATGGAGGTAAAGACATCGGCGAGCAGGAAGAGCTCGTGAACGCGGCTTTGATCCAGGTCATGGATGAATTGAATATGGGTCTCCAGATGGGCCTCTTTCACATACTGGTGAAGATCGTCCGCATAGCTTTTAGCATGGACTTCTCCTGCTATTAATAATAGGGCGTCCGGTTCGTTGCCGAGACTTTGTTCAAAGTCTCGGATGAGCGGAAATACATCCATTTTGGTAAACGGGTTCAACCTTGAAAAGTGCAGGAAGATTACTTTTTCTTCCGGAAGATTATAGGTTTTTCGGAGTGTTTTTTTATCCGATTTTGTCGGAAATTTTTCTAAATCAATCCCGAAGGGAATGACCCTTTGATCCAGTGGGCAGGATTGTCCCGGATACTGTGTTGCGACAAATTGATTAAACGAGGTTCTGCAGGATTCCGACGGAAAAACAATGCTGTCCAGGAGGGTTCCATAGGTTAATAGCGTTCCGATGGCCGCGATTTGATTCGGCGCTTGAATGCTGTGCGTGAAATGGATGATCGGCAGATGGAGGCGATGCCGGTTTCGAAAGTGCAGAAGAAAGTCCAGTTGAAAATCCGGGACCACGGCCAGATCCGGGCAGCCTTCTTTTGAAATAAACGCCTCTAAATCCGTATAGGCCGTTTGATAAATCGGAATGTCAGAGCCGGCCAGTGTTTGCCGGTAGGCCTCGAAGGTATCCGTATCGGCGGTGGTGATCATGACGACTTTTGTTGCGGACAGACGTGTGATAATGGTTTCGATCAGCGCTCTTGTCATCGTGGTGGCGCCGGTTATGGGGACATTTAATTGGATTAAGTGCTTGGGCAGGTCAAATAGAAGATACATCGTCGTCAGATCTCGCTTTTATTTTTTTTTAAATATTTAGGATAGTCTCGGCTGCTGTAGATGAATTAAGAAAAATCGATAAAATCTCTCAGAGGTGAGTTAACGATAGAGGCTTTATAACACACAAAGCTTAAAGACGGCAGATGCCGCGGTCTCCCGAATTCCGCGATTTCCGGTCCACCCAGGCAGAATGAGCACAAAGTGGCCCAATAGCCACTACATCTTGCTCCAGTCCCTTTTTTGTTTGCATTAATGCACCCCCCACCTAACCTCCCCCCTTGCTAAGGGCGGAGGGACCCCCAAGCAGCGGATCTTCGGTGACTTTGGGATCTGGAAGTAAAGCCTGCCCTTGATAAGGGGAGGTTGGAGGGGTGAATTGACGCCTTAGCTTTAGCGTAGGAGGGAGGGGTGAATTGAGTGTGTGAATTGAGAGCGACAATGCACCCCCCACCTAACCTCCCCCCTTGCTAAGGGCGGAGGGACCCCCAAGCGGCAGATCTTCGGTGGCTTTGGGATCTGGAAGTAAAGCCTGCCCTTGATAAGGGGAGGTTGGAGGGGTGAATTGACGCCTTAGCTTTAGCGTAGGAGGGAGGGGTGATCGGATTGCGTGGAAGTCGGGTTTAGGATGCTCTCGGCGGCTGTAGATGAATTATAAAAAATCGATGCAATTTTGTTAGTCTCTCTCAACGATAGAGGCTTTATAACACAGCGAATAGAAGGGAGGGTTGACCATAACTTAATAGGCATTCGATTTATTCAAGTTGATTATTAACCTTGAATAATAAAATTATTTCATTTTTTTACAAAACATCAGTATAAGAACCATTCAAAATCAAAAATACAGTTTCAATATAAAGGAGATCATTATGGGTTCAACACCTATTGGCAATAATCCATCCTCAGCCGACCTTACCGCTAACGTAAAGAATGCAGGGGACGAGTATGAACATACAATGAGCGGTATCATAACCACTGCAAATGCAGTGGGTGGCGATGCGGGCGCGGCCTCCAGTAGTAGTGAATTGGGAAACATGTTATCGCTGAGCTTTAAACAAGCGGCGGCGGAAATTAAAAAAGATGCGAAAGTCGGTGCGAACCAATCACTGTCAAATGCAAGAAAGCAACAAGCTCAGAAAACCGAACAACAACTCGGTCAATAATAATCCCGTTTTTTGGGTTATTTTTGGAAGAGCAGGGGACGGCGGTCTTCTGCTCTTCTTGCGTAAATCTCGATATAACAGTATTTTTTCTCAAGATATATTTTTTCAATAAAGAAGGTAACGACAATGACAAATTCTCCAAGCACATCTCCAATGTTTGCCAGACAACATATTGAAACGGTGAATAAAAGTAAGGTGAATGTGATTTATGATTATGCGTTCGGCGTCTATTTAGCTAATAATAATTTTTATAAAGAACTCAACCGCATTATCGGAGACATTACGACTAAAGGTAAAACCCGGACGATCAATGGGACCGAATTAGACGTGAGTACGTATTCGGGTCAAGCCGGATTGTCTATTTATCAAGATCAATTGACACAGGCGCGCGATACCATGAATGGGCTTTCCGAATTAGGGATGAATAATGAGAAAAAACTCTGGCAGTTTAATTAACGGCCATGTTTTTTTATTAATTAGGGGGCTATTTCGATGAGTGAGACTAATCCATTCCCAAAATCAAAACCGGCATTGTTGCCGTCTCTGATGCCAGTCAAACAAACTAAGGTATGGTCAAATGACCATGAGAGTATGGATACTTATCGAAAAGCGACTCGCCAGGTGGCTTTTTTTCAAAAATTATTAGACTTCATGCCTCAGGCAGAGCTGGCCTTGTATGAACAGACCGGTGAAAAAGACCGTAATGACGAAGACGTCACCAGGGCAAACTATATTGACTATCGGGGTAAATTAAATAAAGCCCGGTGGGATAGTAGCAAGGTGTATTACACGCCGACTGAGATGACCGTCGACGAAAACAATAAATTTATTGTCTCATATAAGCAAACTTCGCATGGAGGTGGCGGTGATTTTACCGGGAGGAATCAATATGGCCAGACTCACACTATGTGGGACCAGACGGGTGTTTCGGGTTCGAATATAGTCTCGGGTTACGGGAATACTTGGAGCCATAACCTGAATATGTACAATGGGGCGCGGTCGTGGAATCCTTTTAAGCACTCATCACGAGGTAATCCTAGAAATACGGACAGAGGGTATGCTCAGTTTAATGACGATCCGGAACTCGCCAAGCTTAATAACCAATTCATGTCGCCGATGAATGCAATCCGGTCATTTAACGGGCGAGATATCTGGGCTCAAATTAATAACACGGTGTTAGCCCTGGAAAGTGGGAGCGGTCTGAATCTGGATGACTCGAGTGATCCGTATACATTTGCGAGAAAAGGGATCAACACGTTTGATATTAAGGCCAATTATTACGAGATGGGGATGAATGTAAACAAGTGGAAAGACTGGACGGACGAGCAGTGTTTTTCGTTTATGATGCAGTCATGGGAAGCGAAAAAGCGAGGATTTAAGGCCTACCAGGAAGTCTGGGGCCGCGTGTATGACATGCCGAATCCTGAGCAAACTATTGACTTTTTCTCTGATGCTCCCGGCGAAATAGTTAAGCAGGACCTTCAATTAGGCAGATCCAAGAAAATGCATGTGGAGATGCAGGATTGGTATGCGGATGTGGCGGGTAAATTAGAAAACAAGACGATGCTGTTGCCGTTTAAATTAATGGCAATGATTACGCATAAGATGGATTATAAGCTGGATGCATTGGGGTTTTGGGGAGATAAGGGCGCTCTTTATGACTCGAATTATAATATGACCGCCCAGGGGGTTTCGGGTGCACCTGCTACTGAAACGTTGAATAAAATTGCGGTGAATGATGGATCCAGTGATTTCCAGAGAAAAATGGTAAGGGGGTATTTGAAGTATTATTCATCGGGAGGATCTATTTTAGGGACGTTGTCTTCTCAATTTAATGCTATTCCCGGTCTTGCCGCTATTAAGCTCAAAGATGCGCAGGTCCCCGCTACCGATGTGCCGTTTTTGTCCCGCTTAGAAGGGACCTTTAATTTTTCTAATGCAGCGGATATTAAGGCAACGGATTTGTATAATCGGGCAAGGCAATCTTATAATTTTTACTTTGATATTTTCGAACAGATTACGGGCATTGACTTGCAATCAGGTAAAGACAAAAAATATGCAGCAACGATTTCGTCTCTGATGACAACGGGTACCGATGGCAAGGTAACCCTTACGCTGCAGAAGGGGAACTCTGCGGCCGTATGGAAAGGATCTGAGACTGATGCCAGAGCGTTGATCAATGGATTGCGTCAGACCATATCGTTTTTGGAGCCGGTGGTGGCAGGTTTTGATCCGGTATCGGGCCTTAGTGCTTCTGTTGCAACTTATGAAAATGCGAATGTAGCGCCGGGTACGACGCGCCCTACTCTGACGCGGGTGTTGATCGATAATGCCGGGTCGACTGATTTTGCCAATACCATAACTGAAGCCAACCAAGGTGATTATGTGATTCAGGTTGATTATGTTCCTCATGGAAATACCGCCACTTCGCCGCCTGACATGGCTACGCATCGGACGGATGATTATGCGGGTGTCAGAGGGTATGACAAGGTTATCAAACTGCCGGGGGTGGGGGGGGCCTGGGGAACCGAAGGGTTTACAATAGAGTCCGCTTTGTATAACAGAACCAATACTAATACGTCTGTTTACCCGTTTTTGGATACCTGGACGAATAAACAATTAATTAAACGAGAACATATCTCGCGGACGAATCCGCCTGGAAATGTCGCTTTGCCTGCCAGCGCGCCTTTTCCATCGCGGGGACGGGGTTCCAGTCCGGATGGAGACGAGAATTGGGCCAGAGCGGCATGGGCCTATATGGGCGGTGCGGAAAATGAGATTGCGACTTCAGTTGTGGGTCGGCAACAGGTTAACCGGGGCTTGAAGAAAAGGCATTCGGATAAGAAAACCTCTTGGATAAAGGAAAAAGAAGAGTGGACTGCTGATAATATGCGGATTCAACAGCTTGAGCAGAAATCTCGGTCTCGCCATAAGGCTGAAGAAAAACGCCAGGAGCAAAAATCCGTTCAAAGTATTAAAAAAGCTCAGCAGCCGAAGAAGAAAAAATAGGAGTGCATTATGTCGCATGATGTGAGTCAGATTGAGTCGTCTTCTCGTAAAGATTTAACCAGTAATCCGCAATATCAAAAATTGCAAAAAGACCTGCAAGCCAAAACACAGCGAGCGCAGGATGTTCAAAAAAACCAGATCTACGACAAAACAACAATCCAAAAGCCGGACGATACCGCTGCGGCTACGCGACAGTCTGTTGTGGCTAAGCTTTTAGCGGATAGCCAGGATAATGTCAGCTTGTCTCCACGCTTTGTGTGGAAAAAGAATCAAGACGGTGAGATGGATGTTGCGCTTAATCCAGCTCAGAAATTTCTTACCAACGTCAAAACCGATGGGAAACAGGTTCTGAAAATCCTGGGATTTAAGATCGATTTTTCCCAAGGCAAGGTCAATGAGTTCAAAGAAGCCTTTATGCAAAATGTGATTCAGGCACGCTCGGATAATTTTTTATTATCTAAATACGGTCAGTTTAAGGTAGGGGCATTGGGCACGATGCTGACTCTTTTAGGTGTTTCTGCCGAAGAATTGAAAACCCTTCAGGAAGAAGCGTTGAAGGGGGCCATAAAGGACAATATCGCCTTAATGGAACAGTCCCTTTATGATGATGAAGTCATGACGGTCGTCGGGACAAAAAAGTCTAAAAAAGCAACCGCGATGATGGCCGAGATTCGAATGAAGTTAACCGCTCAAATGGAAATGTTGGGAAATAAGGGCTATTGGTCGCCAGTCCGCATTCTCGAAGAGCGCCAAAGGCAAGTGAGTAAGATTCGCGAGGAATTTGGAAAAGAAACCGAAAACCTCCGGTATTTAGCGGATTATATTTCGCAGGTAGGGGGCTAGTCATGGCGACGAAAAAAACGCCCGTAAAGCCTGCTTCAAAGCCGATCCGAGTCGATATTGCGGATGCGAACGAAGACTTGATGACGGTAAAAGAGATTTCCGAGAAAATCGCCAAGCTCGATCAGTATATTATTAAAGTTCAGGCCCGTGCGGCACACTTGGAAAAAGAATTAGAAAATTTACGCGACGGCGGCACGGTCGCACGTAAATTGGTGGATCAAGGAAAAAAATTATACCAACTAAACGCGAACCTGGAACAGGAGATCTAGGGTGTTGTTGTCCTTATGCATGATCGTCCGAGACAGCGCGTCGTTCCTGCGGTTAAACCTACCGGTACTGGCGGAATATGTAGACGAGATGGTGATTGTAGATACAGGTTCTGTTGATGACACGATGGCGTATTGTCGTTCTCTCGGTGCTCGGGTGTATGCGATGCCATGGGAAAATGATTTTTCCACACCGCGAAACGAAGCGTTTCGTCATGCAAAAGGGGACTGGATTTTGTGCCTGGATTCGGATGAATTTATGGCGCCGGAAGCTTTGGGGGTTTTGCGTGAGTGGTTGTTATCGGGTGAGGCGGACGGCGTGGCGTATAAATGCCCCATTTATCAGAATAAATTGATGGAACTTACCACCCAGACGCAGTTTCATTTTCGTATTAAATTGGTTCAAAATTTTAAAGGATTTTCTTATAGTGGCCGCATCATTGAAGAAATTGTGGATGAGAACGGACGCGGGTTTGAGCAGGTCGTGAGCTTGATGGATATGTCGGTTTATCACTGGGGAAATCCGCATAATCTGAATCCTGTCGAATGGCAGGCCAAAAAAGACCGCAATATTCAAATTTTGGAAGCGCTTTTGTCAGAGGATCCGACTTCGGGTGAACGTGAACGCTATACCTATCAGCTCGCCGTTAATTATATGGAATCTAAAGTCTATGATAAAGCGATGGCGTTGTTTAATCAGATTATGGTGGAGAGCCAGGATAATAGCGTAAAGCTGATAGAAGTCGGGATTAAACAGGCCAGGTGTCTGCTGGATGTCGGGCAGATCGAGAACTGTCAGACATTATGCCTGAACCTGCTGGAGCTGGATGCCGGACGCTCTGAGCTATGGAATATCTTGGGACTTTGTTCTCTGATGAAAAAGGACTTCGATTCGGCGGAAACGTATTTTACCAATAGTCTGGCGCAAACACTCCCGACTAAGACCTATGTTGATTTCCAAGTGGCCGAATATACGTATCTGAATCGCTTCTATCTGGGGCTCACTTATTTTTTTCAACAAAATTATGCAAGGTCCGAGCACTATTTTCGCGATAGTATAGAGCAGGGCTGCCATGGGGATTTATTAGAAAAGGCCCGCTATTATTTAGAAAAAGCTCAAAAGGAGGTCTATCAATGAAAGTCTCAACAAAAGGTGAATCAATGGCCAATGCAGCGGCGTCACGTGATGCGGCGAAAGGCTCGGCTGCTCCACAAAAAGATCTGTCGACCGTTAAAAATTGGGTGAATAAAATTTTTCATAATTTAGCTAAACCACACGGTAAATAATCTATTTTTTTCGGAAGGCGGTGAGCGTTATGGCAATGGGAGAAGTCGCCCAGTCACTGGGGATTAAAATTAATCAGGATAAGCAAGGGGGCGCCGAGAAATCGGATGCGACGAAGAAAAAGTCGGATCCTGATAAATCGACTGCGCTTAAATTCGCCGATGGTGAAGCCGGCGCTCAGGAGCTCATGGAAGCGTATTCCGAAAAATCATCGGGACTGACCTCCACTCAGAACCAATCCAAGCTCCAACAAAAAATGCAGAAGGAAATGGAGTCATCTGTACAAGAATTTTTCCAAGATACGGAGGCCGAATCGTCTCATGATGTGGTGAAGCTTTCTACGGCTGTCATTATGAATAAGAGTGAAGATCTTAAGAAAAAAGAGCTGGGTAAAAAAGAAGACCAGCAGGAAGCCCAGGAGGCAGAGAGTGATCAGTCTGATCCTGCCCGACTTGAAGGTAAAACCCGAAATGCGTCGGCTCAGGTCGGCGGCGATAAGCAGGCAAAAGCTCAGAAAAAACAAGCGGACCTCAAGGCGGAAATCGGTCAGCACTACGAAGCGCAGGGTGACGGCGAAGAGAATTCCCGTGAAACGCTTAAAAAATACGCGTCGGCGTTTTCTGAAAATATCGTCAAAAAATCGCCTCAGAAAAAAGCCGAATTAGAACAATTGCGCCAGCGCCTGCAGCGTGAAGGGATGCCGTCAAAAAAAGTGGCCGAATTAGAAGGTCGCCTTCGTCATGTCATGGGGCAGGATTTAAAAAAACAGATTAAAGACGGGTTTTTGAAGTATGCCCTGACATATTCACCCGGTGCGCCGACATCGGAATATCTTCATAGTGCGGATCATGTAAAGTCTCTTTTGAATATGGCGAATGTCTCGAATATTTTTGCCGAAGACGGCGAGAAAGTATTGGAGCAATCGCGTATTCAGGTGAAATCAGATATGCGGTCTTTTATGACCGAAGAACTGGAGCTGGGGATCTCAACTCGGATGACAGCGGGTGCCAGCGAGGAAGAAATTTTCGGTTTTTTTAATAAATTTAATGATCTCTCGAAATTATGTGAATTTGATTCGAACCAATTCATGGGGGATTGGATGAAGAAGATGGACGATGTCGGGTTAAAGTATTTTATGAATCCGACGTCCGAAGGATTTGTCGATTCCGAAACAGAGGGTGAAGGTCGTCCAAAGCACCACTCTCAAGAGCAGGCTGATGAAGATTCCGATCTTTTAGAAGACCAGTTACGGCTTTTATTTATGCAGCAAACGATTAAAACGGATTTGCGGAGTATGATCGATATCGGGTTTAAAATCCGAAAACTTAAAAACGGCATGAAGCGGTTAGGGATTTATCGTGAAAATCTCGTAAAAAAACTCGAAGAAGAAGGCAAAGGTCTGGCTCGGCTTAAATTTACCGAAATGCTCAAAGAAGCCCTGGAAGAACGTGCGACATTATCTGAGCTCAAAGGACCCGCGTTCCAACTCGTCGATAATAAGATGAAGACGGCGCTTAAAGGACTTGCTAAGATGGGAACTCCAATGCCCAAGGATGAGCTGAAATCATTACGGGATCAGGTTAACAGAGCGTTATTTTCGATCACAAAAGAAGAATATATCCGGCTTGAAATTAAGATCGATATGGAACCAAATAATCGATCGTTGGTGACTAAACGAAAGACGTACCTAGCGATTTTAGAGCGTTTAAAAGAAGAGTCAAAAATCGCCGAAGATATCCGGCCGAAATTATTCCAGGATATGAATTTTTCATCGGATACGAAAGTGATTGAAGCGGCGTAAGGCTTATTGTTAGAATGTCCATGGAGGAATCATCATGTTAGAAATTTATGCTCATTTAAAAAATTCAATCGGAGCCTTAGAAGCATCTCTGAAAACCGCTATCGGTAACGCGGATAATTTTAATACGCCTGGTTATAAATATATTACGACGTCATTTACCACGGTCTATAGCTCCGTTCTCCGGACGGCGACTTCTACCAGGAATCCTGTTCAGCTGGGCGCGTCTATGACGGTAGGCTCTACCTCAACGGATTTTTCTCAGGGGAACCTCACCGTCGGCGCACAATGGGATGCGGCGATTGTCGGCGAAGGATTTTTCATTGTGTCGAAATCTCCCTATGAGTTTTCTTCGGGAAGTCCGAAAGCCTATGAGCGTGGCGGACGATTTGTGGTGGATTATCAGAACAAATTTTTAACCGATACCTTCGGCCGGAAGATATTCGGGTATAAGGTATCCCCAGATGGGACCGCCGATAAATCTCAATTAGTGCCGATTGAGACGGATGGTAGTGCGGACGTCGGCTTTATTGATGGGGGTCTGTTAGTCACTAATTATGCGGCTCGCAAATCGGCGATTGACCGTGGTGAATCCGGAGTTCCTGATTCCAAGCCGATTTATCAATTGGCGCTGACGTCATTTAGAAATAAGCAGGGCCTTATATTGGGTGATGGGGGCGCGTATGTTGCGACTATTGCGGCCGGTCAAGAGCTTCCCTATTCGGTTTCTGGAGAAGGCGGATATGGTTCCATACGTGGCGCTACTCTGGAAGCCTCTAATATTGATGTTGCCCGTGTTGCGTTGGATATGAACCAGTTGAATCGGGGCTTTGCGGCTGTTCAGGGTGTTATCGACGACGTTAACCGAATTATTCAAAATCTCCAGCAAGCACTTTCTTCGTAAATATCCCGATGATTTCGGTATTATCGGATATAGGGCGGCGTTATTTCCCGGAGATATCGCCGTCGGATATTGTGCCTCAGTTGCGCCGTCGAATCGGGCCGGATACATGTTATTGCGTGCGGTTCGGTTCTTCGGTTCTTAAACTTCCCTCTTCCCCTTCTCCATTACCCTGCAGGACCATACGGTATGAACATTCTGTTCTTACCCGTTTGGCGCAGACATCTGTGGGGGCGTATCTTCCGAAAAATAATTGTTTATGGGAAAGTGGCGGATCTCCGGTATTGAAAACGGATTATATTAAAGGGCTTCCTTTTTATGATCTTATCGATCAGGATTTGTCGGGAACTCGGATCAGGTCCGACTTTGACCTGGCTTTACGGGTTCTCAAAACGCTTTCTCACAGTATGTCGTCGACGCGTTATGCCGGCCATATTTTTGATCGTGTTTACCGGCGGAGTCTGACTCAAGTTCGTGCGCGGGTCGGTTTAGGCGACCTAGAAATGACGCTGCCCCGAATACGGGAGTTCGGGCATGTGGGTATGCACGGTGATTTTAATCCGTGGAATATGATGATCACGGAATCCGGCTGTGCGGTCTTGGATTGGGAAGATTTTTCACCTAGAGGGTTTGCAGGCTTTGATTTTTTTTATTTTACGATCGGGTATTTATGGGTGTGTTTGTACGGTGAAAAATCTGGTCCGGATGGCCCGGTTAAACATCCCCGGACGATCCTGGAAATTGAGTCGCTTTATGCGACTTTTAGGCAAACGATTGCGGATATTCTGCCTGAGATATTAGAGATGTATCAGATTTCATTTGAAGACTTAACCGCATATTTCCACCTTTTTTTGCTACATAATGCTCGAAAAGACCTCGCTAAAAAACGGCAAAATATAGGGATGTCCAAGCGGTGGCTGACCCTGTTGCCTCATG
Organism: bacterium UBP8_UBA817; assembly: GCA_945888995.1. Classification (GTDB taxonomy): domain Bacteria; phylum Margulisbacteria; class Marinamargulisbacteria; order CAMDBA01; family CAMDBA01; genus CAMDBA01. The sequence continues at coordinate 23,125 of CAMDBA010000004.1, forward strand.
AGACAGGGGCCCTCGATTTTTGGGCGGCCTTGGATAAGCTCTATGATTTGTGCCGGATTGATTATTATTTTAATCGGGGCGAAGCAGAGCGTGTCCAGGCGATCGCCACGCCTATTTTGCCGTCGTTACGGTTCTTATATGAATCTTGATTTTGAGGCTTTATAGGTCTCTGGCGATAATGTGTTCGGCCATGAGCAGATCGGTCGGCTGGGTCACTTTGATATTTTCTTCTCTTCCCGGAACTAGATGGATGGTTTTTTTTAGAGAGACTACCAGTGAGCAATCGTCGGATGCGGAGGTAACGCCGTTTTGAAGTGCGGTGTTATGAGCCTTCATAATCACCGGGTATCGAAAGGTCTGCGGTGTTTGGGCCCGGTGGAATTGTGTCCGGTCCAAAATGTCGGTTACATTCCCGGTGGAATCGAGCTGAAATAAGGTGTCGGTACAGGGAATGGCGACGCAGGCTGCATCATATTCGGACATCGCTGCGATGCTTTTTTGGATCATCTCCTGTGTTACGAATGGTCGTGCCGCGTCATGGATTAACACGATGTCTGTTTGCGGGCAGGCCTTTAATCCTGCATAGGCGGATTCTTGACGAGAGGCGCCGCCGGGTATGAGGACAACCGACTTATCTGTTTTACAATCCGAATAGATGGTTTGAGTCACCAGATCCAAAAAATTTTCGTTGCAGACGATGACAACCTGATGAATCAACGGCGATTTCAGAAATGTCTCCAGGGCGTATAGAAAGAGTTTTTTGCCGGACAGGTCGAGAAATTGTTTGGGTAAGCTCGCTTTGAACCGGCTTCCCGAACCGCCTAGCAGAAGAATAGCCGTGACAATTTGGCCGGTCATCAGGCTATTCCAGGATTTCGAAATGCTTCAGAACCCGGGTGATCGATAAGATATTTTCGATATCGGGCGGAATGTGGGTCAGTTTTACCGAGCCATTCATCTTCTGAGCGTCTTTGAGACCTTTGACGATGGCGCCTATTCCCGAGCTGCCGATGTAGCTGCATTTCAGAAAATCGACGATGATATGCTTTTTATTCGATTCAAAGAGTGTTTCGAATGCGGCGGTTAACGCGGATGCATCATCATATTCGATTTCTCCGATAATCATGAGCCGGGTATTAGACCCTTCGTCGATGGTAGTGAGTCGTTCCATGACTGGCTAAGGTTCGATCAGCCCGTAAACTCCTGCTTTCACGGGGTAGATGACGTTGATTTCTTCGGTTACAGAGTTACGGAACATCAGGAATTTTGTTTTTTCGAGTTCTAAAATATCGGCAGCTTCTTCCGCTGTCATCGGTTTAGCGATGTAGAGTTTTTCGTCGTCAGAAATCGCGACTTGTTTTTTGCCGGATCCGGTCGCGGTGTCTCCGATTTCGGAAATGGTCCGCTTCATGCTTTCTTTTTTGTGGGACCGTAGTTTTTCTTTGTGTTTGCGAAGCTGGATTTCTAATTTTTCCATTAATAAATCAATGCTTGCGTACATGTCTTTAGACGATTCTTCGGCAAAAAGTGTGGCTTGGGATGCTTTGATATGACCGCTTGCGACTTGGCTTTTATTATTATCGGCAGTATCGACGACATCTAGCTCGATCAGGATTTCCTGGGTATTTTCAAAATACTTTTCCAGTTTTTCTACTTTTTTCTGCGTATATTCTTTCAGGGCAGGGGTGATATCAACGTGGTGTGTACGAATAGTAATCTGCATAATTGGTGCTCCCTTATAAAAATGATAATGAGAAATCGGGGGGTGGTAAATTTTGCTACAAATTGTGAGCAAAAAAATGATACTATTTCTTTCGATATTATCATTATACCCAACTCATTAGATAAGTAAACCAAACTCCCCTTAAGATAGAGGGGGAGAAATTTTTATTAGGAAGTGATCCATGTCTGTAAAAGCTGTTATTTTAGCTGCCGGTAAAGGCACGCGAATGAAATCCGAATTTGTTAAGGTCGCCCATACGGTCGCGGGGAAGCCTGTTGTGAACTATGTGATCGAGGCGGTTCTGGCCGCCAGTGCCAAGTCGGTGATTGTGGTAGTCGGTCATCAGGCCGAGCTGGTGCAAGAGCTGTCTTCGGGTTATCCGAATATGTCGTATGTTCTTCAGGCCGAACAATTAGGGACCGGCCATGCGCTTATGCAGGTGGTGCCGCATTTGACCGATCCGAATGACACGGTTGTGGTTCTGGCGGGGGATTGTCCGTTGATTAAGCCGGATACGCTCCAGGCCTTGCTGGCGGTGCATGCCCAATCTCATGCGGCAGGAACCATTCTCACGACCGAGATGGCGGATCCGGCCAGTTACGGGCGGATTCTTCGTGATGAAGCAGGGCATGTTCTGGCGATCCGTGAAGCCAAAGACTGTACGCCGGATGAGCGGGCTGTCCGTGAAATTAACACGGGTATCTATTGTTTTTCTGCTGGCCTTCTGGTCGATAGCCTTCAAAAAATCACGACGAATAATGTTCAGAAAGAATATTATCTGACGGACGTTCTGGAAATCCTGAGGCAAGCGGGTCATGGGGTTGCCGCATATTGCACGCCGAATTCCGAACAGGCGATCGGGATTAATACGCGGATGGACTTAGCGGAGATCAATCGCGTCATTTATGATCAAAATAATCTGCATTTTATGACAGAAGGCGTCACATTAACGGATCCTGCCACGACGTTTATCGATGCGTCGGTTCAGATCGGTCGGGATACGCTTATTCATCCTTTTTGCGTGATTCGAGGCGATACGGTGATCGGAAGCGGATGTGAGATCGGTCCTCACGCTTATCTCGTGGATCAGAGTGTTCCCGACGGAACCGTGACACGATAATGGGGGATGTCCCGGGATCTGATGATCTGAAGATTAAGTCCATCGTCGTGGTCGGTGGGGGGACGGCTGGCTGGTCGGTTGCCCGCTTTTTCTCCGAAGCGTTTGAAAACAATATCCAGATCCGAATGATCGAATCACCTGATATTTCGCCGGTTCCGATCGGTGAATCCACAGCGGGGCCCTACCGAGATTTTGTCCTCAACCATTTGCGCTTTGACGAGAAGGATTTCGTGACAAAATGTCATATTACATTCAAGGTTTGTACCCGATACGTAGACTGGCAATATGCTAAAGGGGAACGCTTCCATGGGGGGTTTCAAGCGGCGCCCTTGGTCGGGGATTATTTTTTGTATCACTATTGGCTTTACGATTATTTGGCCGGTAAAACAACGGTTCCCTTTGAAGAAGCGGCACTGAATATTTCGACAGTTTGTGATCATTTTAAGTCACCCGTTGATTTTGCCGGGGATGCGATTCCGTTTGCGTATCATTTCGATACCGCACGGTTGCACGCGTATTTTCGCCAAACATGTCTTAAGCAAAATAATGTCCAGCTCATCGCGCAGACCGTGACCTCAGTGATCAAAGATGATCAAGACTGTATCTCGGCGGTTGTCCTGGATAACGGGGAACGGATCGAGGGTGATTTTTTTGTGGATTGTACCGGTTTTAAGGCGGCCTTGATGTCGATGGCCTACGATAACCCTCTGCAAAGCTGGGATCATTTTCGCCCATGCGGTAGTGCGGTGGCGCTTCAACGTCCCCGAACCGAACACAAGGTGATTCACCCGTATACCGAGTCTCGTGCTGTTCGAAGCGGGTGGGTTTGGAATATTCCACTTTGGGAAACCGAGAGTTTCGGATATGTGTATAGCGCCGATCATGAGAGCCCCGAAACTGCGGAGGCTTATTTGCGTCAGCATCTCGACTATCAAGACGGCGACGCCCATCATTTACGTTGGAAATCCGGGCGCCGGACACCATGGGTTAAGAATTGCCTCGCGGTGGGACTATCTCACTGGTTTTTTGAACCGATTGAGGCGATGACGATCACGAACGCCAGCTTTATGTTGAAGCGGTTTTTGTATTCGTTTCCGACGAAGCAGATTGATCAGGATTTAATCGATCGGTTTAATCTAGTTGAGAATCACACCAACGAAGAAATCCGTAATTTCATGCTGGTTCATTATCACTTGAGTCAACGAAAAGACACCCCATTTTGGAAATCTTTGTCCAGTTTGCCGGTTCCCGATGCGTTGGCGCGGATTTTGGATCGAAACCGAGAAGTCGCGCAGTGCCCCACCACCTTAGAACCGGCTTACGCGTTTAATGACGGTGCATGGCACCAACTCCTCAGTGGAAAAGGATATTATCCGAAACATACGATGCCGAATATTGCCTATATCCAATCAAAATGGTCGAGGTATGCCTCTGAAGCGTTCGATAGGATCCGTACAAAAAACGAAAAGATTAAGCATTACCAGTGGCCGACCCATCAGAATTATCTGGATCTGATTTACAGGTACGCATCCGATGATGGGGGGAGCGCCGAATAATCGAAAATTACTCCAGTGCTTGGAAAGCCAGTTCTTTTGAATTATAATTTATAAAATATGCATACTCACGATATTCCCTTCACTATTTTAGTCAACGATGTAGATTCCGCATTTTATAAAAAGCTTTCTCGTGTCTGTGAAAAGTTATCGATTACGCTTTTATCCGAACCTGAAATGGGATCATTTTTATCGATTCTCAAAACGGTTCCCTGTCATTTGGTTTTTTTGGTTCTCAACGAAGATATTTCATTTTCTTTTATTAATATGAACTTATCGCAAATTCCTCAGGGATTGCGGCCTGCGCTGATTGCAGTAGAAGAGGTCCAGACTCTCAAGCCTCAGTATTTTACCTATGTCGACGGTATTGTTTCCACCGCGGATCCCTATGACCAGCTGCTTTTGGTGGTTCAATCTGTTAAAAAAACGGTTGAATTAAAATTTGCGCATAAACATTTGAATGAAGAATTCCGGCAACTTCAAGAACGATTGGTGACGGAGCGTAACCAATTATTATTGGCGACAGAGAATTTAGAAAAAAAAGTCATGGAATCCAAAACCATGTACGAAGCGGCTAAAATTATTAATTCCACATTGAATCTGGACAAGGCGCTTGGTCTTATCATTCAGATTCTCTCCGGTTTATTACAGGCCAATACGATTTCGGTGATGCTATTGGATCCTGTCACGAAGGAATTGATTGTTAAAGCCGCGAAACATAAAGAAGATATTATCGGTCAACGGGTTAAAGTCGGAGAAGGGGTTTCCGGCCACGTGGCAGAGGAAGGCCGTCCGTTTATCGTGCCGAATATTGAGCTGTCAGATGAATTTATTGCGTCTGATGAGCGCCATTATGAAAGCAATTCATTTATGTGTGTACCGTTAAAAGACAAAGAAGAAGTGATCGGTGTTTTGAACGTGACCGATAAAATCGGTGCTGAACATTTTTCCCAAAATGACGTTCATATTTTACTGGAAATGGCGACTCAGATTTCGATGGCCGTCAAAAATGCGAATCTCTACTCCGCCGTAGAAAATTTGGCGCTCAAAGATGGCTTGACCAAGCTGTATAACCGTCATTTTTTCCAAAAAAGCATTGCCGAAGAGCTGATGAAGGCCAAGGTGAATGAATATCACCTTTCAGTGGCGATGCTGGATATTGATTTCTTTAAAGCCATTAATGACACGTACGGCCATCAGATCGGGGACGTTGTTCTGAAGAAAGTCGCGGCCATTATGGAGTCGACCTTACGTAAGTCCGATATCGCTTGCCGGTATGGCGGTGAAGAAATGATCGGGATTTTGGTCGGTGCGAATGGTCAGGATGCCTTTAAAATTGCTGAAAAAGTGCGTAAACGTATTGAAGCGATGGATTTGTATGCGGTTCTTCTCAAAGCAAAAGACGGTGAATTTAAGCATATGTTGGTTGAGCGGGACGTGGAAGGTGACTTTTCTTGTTTGCTTTTCCCTCTGATTACTAGCGGCGATGCTGAGAATTCTGCGGTTGAGCGGATGTGGGTGGAATCGATCTGGCTGAAAAAAATCAGCCGTGATATTCATAATCAAAAAATCGGCCTTGAAGGCGATAAAAAAATGAAGATTTCAAAGGTGAAAATTACCGGTAGTATCGGGATTGCCTCGTTTCCGGATGATTTTGGACGTTCTACGATGGGTGGCGCGCTTTTGGAGTCGACCGAAGAAAAAGATTTGTTAATTTATATGTCGGATAAAGCCTTGTATCGGGCGAAGAAAAATGGGCGGAACCGGGTATTAATGTACCGTGGCGTACAAGGGACGGGTTCTGTCGGTAGTCAGAAGGAACAGGAAAAAGAAGCGTTGAAAGAAGTCATGGGGCAGCTCAAAGCCTTTGATGAAATGACGTATCTGCATAGCCTGCGTGTCTCTAAAATTGTCGAAATACTGGCGCGTGGAATGAAACTTCCCGAAGAGGATATTGCACTGGTTATGTCCGGTGCGATGTTGCATGACGTCGGAAAAATGCAGGTTTCGACCGAGGTTCTGCGTAAGCCTGACCGGCTGACGCCTGAAGAATTTGCTGAAATGAAAACCCACACGACAAAGGGTGCTGAGCTGATCGAAAAATATCCCGCTCTTCATAAATATATTAATGCGATTCGCCATCACCATGAAAAGTGGGAAGGCGGCGGCTATCCTGAAGGGATTTCCGGAACCCGAATTCCGATGGAGGCCCGGGTGATTTCTGTGGCGGATTCGTATGATGCGATGACATCTGAGCGGCATTATCGGAAATTGACGCCGAATGATGAGACGCATGCCCGCTCGGAATTGGAAAAGAATAAAGAAGTGATGTACGATCCCGCAGTTGTGGATGTCTTTGTCCAATATTATGACGAGATTTGCCTCATTAAGGAGTTACCTCTAGATACGCCTGTATGAGTACGCCTATTTCCCTTACGCCCGTTTATAAAGAGTTATTAGGTGATCTGGAAACCCCCGTTTCCGTCTACATGAAGCTGAACCGTTCGGACAGTTTTCTGCTCGAAAGCGTCACGGGGGGTGAGCAGGTTGCGCGGTATTCGTTTATCGGATTTGATCCGTTTTGCGTGTTTGCTGCGTCCGGTGACCAAGTGAAGATCCAATATCGGGACAAGCAGGTTATTTCGACTGCAAATCCTATTGATGCGCTGCAGTCGGTTCTGGAAGAGTATGAATTGGTGGCGTTTCAGAATTTGCCGCCGTTTCTGGGGGGGGCCGTCGGCTATTTTTCCTGGGAAGTGATGCGTCATATCGAATCGTTGGAGACCGGACACGACTCTGATTATCCGATGGCGCATTATCTGTTTCCGCAATCGTTGGTTATTTTTGACCACGCGCTCCGAAAATTAATTCTGGTGGTGCTGGCAGAGCCCGGGCAAACTGAGGCTGCACAAGCCAAACTAGAGGCCCTGGAGCTCTGTTTGAGACAGCCATTGGCCGCTGATCCGATTTCGATTCCGGCTGTTGAAGGCCGGGATATTTTTGACGGAGTGAAGTCGACTTTTAGCAAAGACGAGTTTATCCGTGCTGTCGAATCGGCTAAACATGCGATTTTTGAAGGAGACGTGTTTCAGCTGGTGCTTTCTCAGCAATTTTCTCTTTCTAGCCCGAAACGGCCGTTTGATGTGTATCGGACGTTGCGTTATATCAATCCGTCGCCGTATATGTATTATTTTGATTTTGATACTTACCAGGTTATTGGATCTTCGCCTGAAATTTTGGCGTGTTTAGAAGGTCGAAAGGCCTTTTTGAGGCCGATTGCCGGGACGAGGCCCCGAATCAAGGACCAGGAAGACGCCATGGTCCAAAGCTTGCTTGCCGATGAAAAAGAGCGGGCCGAGCATATTATGCTGGTGGATCTTGCCCGAAATGATTTAGGCCGGGTGTGTGACTATGAATCCGTGGTGGTATCGGGCCTGATGCATGTCGAAAAATATTCGCATGTCATGCATATGGTATCGGACGTGGAAGGCGTGCTTCAGGAAGGGAAAACGGCATTTGATTTATTCAAGGCCTCTTTTCCGGCAGGTACCGTCAGCGGTGCGCCAAAGATCCGGGCGATACAGATCATATCCGAGCTTGAACCTCAGGCGAGGGGTCCGTATGCCGGTGCTTTAGGCTATTTTGATTTTCGCGGCAACATGGATTTATGTATTATTATCCGCACGATTTTATCGAAAAACGGACAATATTTTATTCAGGCCGGTGCCGGCATTGTGGCTGATTCCGTGCCTGAAAATGAATATGAAGAGACCCGTAATAAAGCCAAAGGCGTGGTGTTGGCCTGTCTGGAATAATTGAGGATACCTTATGATATTAATGATCGATAATTATGATTCGTTTACCTTTAACCTGGTTCAGTACCTGGGAGAGCTGGGCGCGGAGCTCAAAGTGGTCCGTAATGATGAACTAACCGTGGCCCAGGTGGAGGCGTTAGCGCCTCAGTCGATTGTCATTTCTCCGGGACCCGGACGGCCGGTCGACGCCGGTATTTCAGAGTCGGTGATCCGGGACTTAGGCGACCGTATTCCGATTTTAGGGGTGTGTCTGGGTCATCAGGCGATCGGTGAAGTGTTTGGCGGGCGGATTACCTATGCGCCTACATTGATGCACGGCAAAATATCTCCTGTTTTTCACGGCAATAATAGGTTGTTTAATACGATTTCCAGTCCTTTTGATGCGACGCGATACCATTCGTTGGTGATCGACCCGGAAAGCCTGCCTGCCGAACTCGAAAAGACAGCCTGGACCGAAGACGGGATCATCATGGGTGTGCAGCATCGCAACTACCCGATCCATGGGATCCAATTTCACCCTGAATCGATTCTCACGATCTGTGGGAAGACGATTTTGAAGAATTTTTTGGCGAGTGTATAGAGTCCCAAATGCTTATAATAAAGCAGCAAGGAATTCTTGCGTTTAAAGTATGACTCGTAAACGCTGGAAGGTAGCCATATGCGCTAAAGGCTTTTTGCTTCGGTTTGAAGCTTTTTATAGGCCTAGATGGAGGTGTGTTTGCTGACGAGTGATAGATCCCGCAAAAGGGTTTGCGGCTCTAGGTCTCGTTCAAAAAGCTGTTTTGCCTACCTGCCGTGCACCTCGTAATATAAGGGGTTTTCGGTTTTTTTGTGTTTTTCAATCATGGAGATAGGTTTCAATTTGTCTTTTCATTGTAAACTTGACCAATTTCTATTGTGATTTTGTGAGTAGATGTACTTTTTGGTAACACATAAATTAACTTTAATGTATCTTTTTGTTACACAAGTTAAGCCATTCATGCACTTTTTAGCATGCTTGGGGAATTTCAGGAAGAGCCCCATTGGCTAGACGTTCTTTGTAATCTCTTTTGTTGAAGCGATGAGGTAGGTTTGGCGCCTTACCTAGCGGTCGATGCTCGGGGCATTACTTTTCCCCTCGTTCTATGTAGCAGGTGCTATCAATCCCACCGCGCGTATTATAAATCGTGGTGATTTTGAGGTAGCGGGGAGCGAGGACGGGGTAGAGGTCCTGGAAGATCCGGTTGGTGGCGGCTTCCTGGTAGATGCCGATGTTACGGTAGGAGATCAGGTAGTATTTGAGGGATTTGAGCTCAACGCATGTCTGATCGGGGATGTATTCAATAATCAGCTCGGCAAAATCGGGAAGTCCCGAAAATGGGCAGACGGCTGAGAATTCTTTGGTTTTATATTCGATGACTTGTTTTTCCCCGACATAGGGAAAAGCTTCCAGAAAATCGCTCTGGATCATGTCTTCGGGATCAAATTTAAAAATGCGTCCTTCTGGAATAGCCATGCGCTCTATTATACCTGGAAATTTTATTCTGTGAATGCCTGTCTAATCTCATTCTGACCCAACGGTCACTTGCCAGGCTTCCCTTTCACTGTTAAGATGCTGTTTCGTTGTCGCGGGGTGGAGCAGTGGTAGCTTGTCGGGCTCATAACCCGAAGGTCAGGGGTTCGAATCCTCTCCCCGCTACCAATTATCTTAGAGATAATTCAGACACAAAAAAATAAATTGTTAGAGAATTCGAATCGGTAGGAGCGCCGACCGAGCAGGGAGGAAGAGTGAAGGCAATCTGGTTGCCTGAACGGAAGCGACAGACGCTGCCTGGCTTGAGCTGCCAGTGGCAGGTCAACGAAAGGCGAATCCTCTCCCCGCTACCAATTATCTTAGGGATAATTCAGACACAAAAAAATAAAATTTTGAATCTTTGTTTTCACAGCGCAAACATCCGGATAAAGCCCGTAGCTAGCCGGTTTATCTCACACTGACTTCATGCTAGGATTTTGCGATGCGGATTAACCTTAAAGATCTGATGGTATATGTCTAAATCAGCCCTGGTAATGTTCTCCGGTGGTCAGGACAGCACGACATGTCTTGCAGTGGCGCTGTCTCGGCACGAGCACGTGGAAGCGGTTGTGTTTGATTATGCTCAGCGGCATCGTATCGAATTGAGTCAGGCTCAGAAATTGGCTGATTTGGCTGGGATTCAGTTGACCTTGGTCGATTTAACGGTGCTGTCGCAATTAACCCCAAACGCCTTAACCCGTTCGGATATTCCGATTACAACAGATGCGTCAGGGTTGCCCTCTACATTTGTGCCGGGGCGTAACCTGGTTTTTTTAAGCTTTGCCGGAATTGTGGCCCGTCAAAAAGGGATTCACACGATTTACGGCGGGATGTGCGATACGGATTTTTCAGGGTATCCCGATTGCCGAGATGCCTTTGTGAAGTCGATGAATCAGACGTTGAATTTGGCGATGGATGAGGAATTTGAAATCGTGACGCCGCTTATGAATCTGACTAAGGCTCAAACGGTACAGCTCATGTCGGAGCTGGGGCGGATCGAGTGGTATGCCGATACTCATACATGTTATGAAGGGCGTCGGCCTGCGTGCGGCGTGTGTCCTGCGTGTGAACTGCGAATTAAAGGGTTTCGCGAGGCGGGGATTCGGGATCCGTTGGGGTATGAGATTGAGGTGGGGTGGGGGTAGGATTTCGTAATTTGAACCGGTCGCAGTTTGCGACCAGTTTATTTTATCCCCTGTTTTTATGCGCCAACCCGCGTTCGATATCTCGTTGGCTGTCGCGTTTTTTGAGGTCGTCGCGTTTGTCGTAGGTTTTTTTGGACTTGGCGAGGCCGAGTTCGACTTTGAGGCGGTTTTTGGAAAAATACATGGCGACCGGGATAAGGGTCAGGCCTTTTTCCTGGGTTTTTTTGGTGAGTTTGACGACTTCGGATTTGTGCATGAGCAGTTTTCGGTCCCGAGTCGGACTGGGGGCCTGGAATTGATACGTGCCGGTATAGGGTAAGATGTGGCAATTGATCAGCCAGAGTTCGCCATTGATCACACGGGCAAAACTATCCTGAAGCGTGGCATGGCCTGCCCGAATGGATTTGACTTCGCAGCCTTCTAAAGAAATACCCGCCTCGAATTTTTCGAGGATTTGGAAATCGTGATAGGCTTTTCGGTTTTGGATACTTTTCATGATGGGTTTAGTGTACGTCAATAATAGTCTGCCTATCAACTTATACTCATCATAGGATTTGATGTTGGACGTGGGTTTTTTTCTTGGCTATCATGACAAGACATCATGATGACCGAACCCACTTCCATTTTATCCAACCGAAAAGCTGAGATTTTAGCGCATTTTGTCTGTCAAAATAGTGGCAATTGTTGCCGATATGAAGAGGGTGTCGTGTACGTAAATGCGCCTGAAGCGGCGCAGATGGCAGGGGTGATGAAGCTGGATGTGCCGACGTTTATGTCTCGCTATGTTAGGCGGCGTAACGGATGGATGATGGTGTCTGACCGGACGCATCGGCCGGATTGTTTTTTGGATGAGTGCAGCCGGTGTCAGGTGTATGAGGCACGGCCGGCTGCTTGCCGGACGTATCCGGATTGGCCGACTATTTGGGAATCTGATGAAGCGGTGCGTTGGGAGGCTGCTTCATGCCCGGGATTGGCGGCGGCTATCGTCCAAGTAGGCTTGTCATGAGCATAGCGGATCACTCGATTATCTATATTCATCGTGGGCGAAATGCCAAGTCGATAGCGATTGGCAAAGCGCTGACTCAGCGTGATTATAATTTTGATTACCGGGGCGGCTCTTTGGTGCTTTTGCTATTTAAAGCCTGGATTGCGTCGACGGAGATTCCAAAGGCCGATGTATATTTTATCGAAGGGGCATTGTGCTTCTGGCCGGCGTATTTTCTGAAGAAAAAATATAAAACCGCCAAAATCCTGATGATGGTGCCGGAACCGGCCTTCTATCTGGATCCGAGGCGGAACTTCCTGCAAAAATTATTGTTTTATTGGCGGATGTGGTTGTATCGACATGTGTTCGGGTTTATTGTGGTTTCGGAAATGGTGAAGGCTGATATACAGCGGTATTGCAAACAACCGGTTTTAATCGGGCATCATTTCGTTTCGAATATTGAGCGGTTTTTGCCCTTGAAATCTGAAGGGGGGTATCAGATTTTATTTGTGTGTGACCGGCCTTCCGAGACCGGCTATATCAAGGGCCTGGCTGAAACCATCGCGATTTTTACGGAATTAAACACGCTGCTTCCCGAGACGCGTTTGGTTATCGTCGGGGCGGGGTCCGATCAATTATCATTTTCTCACCCTCATATTCGGGCATTGGGACATGTGGATATGACCGATATTATTCCGACATGCCGGATTATTTTAGCGCCGGCCAAATACGATGCGTTTCCATTGGCGGTAGTGGAATGCGGATTAGTGGGGGTAGTGCCGGTGATTTCATCGCATGTCGGGGTAAAAGAAATAATCGAGCCGATTTGCCCTGAACTGGTTATTTACTCCAATGCGACGTCGGATTATGTCGCGGTTATCAGGTCGGTTTTAGAATGGCCGGACGAAAAATATACGGATGTGATGCAAAAACTCCGCAAGAAATTGCAGGTGTTAAATGAAGAGTCCTGCCTGGCGGAATATCGGGACGCCTGGACTCAGTTATTGGGGACACGCTGAGATGCGGCAGTCGCTCATCGTGAGGGGCGGGCGCTATGCTTTTTATCAAGTTGCCAGGCTCTGGTATGACTCTATTTGCCGGTTTCATAATATCGATCGAAAGCGGGTAGTGAATATTTTCTCGGGTTCGGGGCAAAAAGAGATCGGTTGGCCCGAAGGTAAACTCGCCGCTCTTAATCTCCAGTTCGATGATGCTTGTGCCAAAGACGGTGTTTCTGATCCGTATGATTATGGCGGCAATCCCGACGGAGTGCTGGCCCGGTCGTATTTAAGACTGTTAGAAGAAGAGCCGGAGCTTCAGGTGACGCTGTTTGTGATTCCCGATCCGACGTTTCGGGAGAAGGGGTTTTATCGCGGGGTGGTTCCGGATGGAACGTGGGCGTTGGATCAGCGGTGGGCCTTTTCGGCTTTTTTGAAAACCTTGCCGAGGACGGAAATCGCCAATCATGGGCTGCATCATTATCAGGATGAAGTGCGGTATTTTTTGAAAGCCAGGGAATTCGAATTTAAAACCCGGGCCGAGTGCCGTGAGACTATAGATCGGTCACAGGCGATTTTTGAAAGAGCGGGATTTTCACCGATTGGATTCAAGCCGTCGGGATGGGGGATCGGGCATAATGCGGATTTTGGGCTGGTTGAGGCGTTGTCTGACTCCGGGTTCTCTTATGTTGCATTGAGTTCCCCTGTTTCAGGGTTGAATTGGGATCGGAATCGAGTGAGTAATATTTATCCGCAATTTGTGGGCGGACTTTTGAATATTCCTCAGAATGTGTCGTTGTCGTGGGAGCTGCCGGTGATTTTGAAAACGATTGATGCGATTGTTGAGCGTCGTGGCGTAGTGACGATTCAGGGACATTTTTGTGAACAGGATCATTGGATGGAAGATGGAATCGGGCCCCGGATGGTCGATAAGATTCGGGATGTTATGGCCTATGTGAAGGCGCGTTATTCTGATCAGATTTGGTTTGCGCAGTTGGCGGATATTGCGCGGTTTTGCCACGAACACAAGGATTTAGTATGACGGTATCGGGGATTGTTTTGACGCATAACAGTGAGGTGACTATTGCACGGGCACTCGAGTCTCTTTCAGGCTTAATTGATGAGCTGATCGTCATCGATGATTTTTCATCGGATCAGACGTTGGAATTGGTTAAGTCCGTTTATCCGACGGCAGTGATATATGAGCGAAAACTAAACGATGATTTTGCAGCCCAGCGGAATTTTGCGCTGTCGAAGGCGGCCTATGACTGGGTGTTGATGACCGATTCGGATGAAGAGGTGACGCCTGAATTGGCGCAGGAAATACGGGCGGTTTTGGCCAAGCCGCAGTATAACGCGTATATCAGTCGTCGGGATAATCAGGTGTTTGAGTCGTATTATCCGAATGATTCAGGGCGGCCGATTTTGTTGAAGCGCACCCTCATTTTTACCGGAAAAATTCATGAGAATATCCAAAATACGACGATTGGCAGGCTCCGCCAGCCGTTGCTGCATCATAGCTGGCAGGGGTGTGATGACTGGCTGAGAGATATTCACCGGTATGCGCGGTGGCGGGCGCTTCATTGGATCGATCAGGGGCGGCGGTATTCGTTGCCGTATCTGGGTGTTCGGGCAATGGGGAGTTTTGGGTTCTTTTTTTTGAAGTCTTATTTTGTTGAAGGAAAGTGGCGCGGCGGGATTGCCGGGTTTTTGTATGCGTTTGCCTGTGCTTCCGAATGGGTGTTTTCGGCATTGTTTTATTGGGAAGAAAGCCAAAAGCGCTCATGATCGGCCGCTACTCTAAAATCGCGGTTATGCATTCGGACTATGTCGTCCGGGGCGGGGCGGAGCGAAAGTCGCTGATTTATGCGGCAATGTTGAGAAATCGTGCAGAGGTTGAGATTATTTGTGGGAATTTTTCGGCTGAGCATACTTTCTCCGAATATATCGGGGATACGCCGATCCGGTCGTTTCCATATAAAGGCCCGATCCAAAAGCTCATCTCTCTTTTGCGCATGGCATGGGCTGTGCGTGGATTTGACTTATTAATTGTGAATAATTATCCATCGAATCTCTCGGCGGCGTTGGCGAAGTGGGCGTTTCGAAAACCGGTGATCTGGTTTTGCAATGAAGCGCAACTACACCTGGTCCATGCGCCTAAAAAAGGCAGGTGGGCACTTGCGGTTTTGAAATTTCTCGAAAAGCGGGCGGTGTCTTCTTTTGAAATCGTGATCGCGAATAGCGGCTACACCGCCGGGGAGATTCGGCGTATTTATGCCAAGACCGCACGCGTGATTTATAGCGGTCTGGATCTGAAACGATTTCCTGATCACGAGCCGTCGTCGTCTAAAACCAAGACATTGATTCTGGTCTCGCGCATCGAGCCGCATAAACAAATTGATACGGCACTTCGGTTGTTTGAATCGATCCGGTCGTCCTATGCCGAGTGCCAGCTTATTATTGTCGGATCGGGTTCAGCGCTGGCGGCGTATCAAGCGATGGCCGGACCGGGTGTATCATTTACTGGGGCTGTTTTGGAAGCGGAGAAGCTCTCTCTTTTGAGCCGGGCGGATGTGTTTATCTTTCCGACATTAAACGAGCCCTTAGGCGTCACGCCTTTGGAGGCGATGGCTGCGGGCTTACCGGTGGTGGCCTTCAAAAGCGGCGGTGTCTCTGAAACGGTGATCAATGGCGAGACCGGATTTCTGGTAGAAGACGAAGCTGAATTTGTGGCTAAAAGTTTACTTTTAATCCGAGATGCCCTACTGTGTTCTACCATGCGGAGCCGTGCTATGCGACATGTTCGGGAGTCGTCGTTTAGCCAGGAGTGTATGGTGGCTGAGTTAGTTAAAGAGATTGAAAGGCTGTCCTAACCTATGAGCTTGACTTCTCACCGTGACCCGATTATCCGGGTCGAAAATTTGACTAAATCGTATGACGGATTGATGGCGGTAAACGGCCTGAGTTTCGATGTTTTTGAGAATGAAATATTCGGGCTGTTAGGGCCGAATGGCGCAGGTAAGACGACCACGCTTGAGATTATGGAAACCTTGAGACCTAAAACCGGTGGTGAGGTTTGGATTGATGGGCTGTCGATTGACCGGGATGCCGCTCGAATTAAGCGTCTGATCGGCGTGCAGCTTCAGCAATCCGGGTATTATCCGAATCTGACTTTAACGGAGATTCTGACGTTGTTTGCGGATTTTCATGGGGTGAGGGTGTCGCCTAAAGACCTGCTAGATCAGGTCGATTTAGGCAGCCGGGCCAGAAGTAAGTATGACCATTTATCGGGTGGACAGAAGCAGCGGTTTTCGATTTGTACGACGCTGGTGCATCAACCTAAACTTATTTTTCTGGATGAGCCGTCTACTGGGTTGGATCCTAAGGCGCGGCGGGAGTTGTGGGAGCTCATTTTTAAGGTGCGTGATGCCGGATGTACGGTGGTGATTACCACGCATTATATGGATGAAGCCGAGGTGCTTTGTGACCGGGTTGCGATTGTGAATGAAGGTCGAAGGGTGGCTCTCGATGCGCCGTCGACGCTGATCGATCAATTAGTTGCCACCGGATATGAGCGGCCGGTCCAAATGAGATCTGCGACTCTGGAAGATGTGTTTTTATCTCTCACCGGGCATCCTCTAGGAGGCCCAGATGTTTAGAGTGCAATGCCAGGCATTTTTAGGCCTGTTAAAAGCGAGTTTGATTTCGACGTGCCGTAACCCGTCGAGTCTGGTCTTCGGGTTTTTGTTTCCTTTGGTTTTTATTCTCGTCTTCGGCGTGATGGGCGAGCATCCGACTAAATTAAATGTGGGTGTAATCTCGCCCGGACCGACCGGAAATGCGGTAATGCATGCGCTCGGAGAGAGCAAGGCCATTCGGCTTTTGACCCTTTTGCCGGTTACAAAGATGAGCGCCGAGTTGAAGGCCGGACGTATTGCGGCCCTGGTGTCGGTCCGGTTCTCGGAAAGTGGTAAAGCCAGCGTGCAATTGATCACCTCGAGTGCTGCGCCTGAACAAGGTGAGATTGTTCGTCAAATTGTCGGTGGATTGGTCACGAAAGTCAATTTTTCGACGGCTAAGATCACCCCGGTCGTTGGGTTTAAATCCGCCGAAGTTGTGGGGCGACCGTTTAAATCGATTGATTTTGTTCTGCCTGGTCAGCTGGGGTTTGCGCTGTTAACGACGGCGGTATTCGGGACGTCGTTTCTCTTTATTATGTTGAGACAGACGCTGGTGATGAAGCGGTTTTTTACCACGCCCGTTTCTCGGTTCACAATTTTAGCGGCGGAAGGCGGGAGTCGATTAATTTTTGGGATTTTTCAGACGGCCTTAATGTTGTTTATCGGTGTCGGTTTTCTCGGCTTTACCGTGATCGACGGAGGGATCACCGTGCTGTCGATGATGGTGCTCTCGATACTGGGATTAACGGTTTTTATGGGACTAGGATTTATTATCGCGTCTGTTGCCTCGGATGAAAAAGCGATTCCGCCGCTGGCTAATTTATTTACGATGCCGCAGTTTTTGCTGGCGGGGACGTTTATTCCGATTGAGGTGTTTCCGAATTGGCTACAGCCGGTGAGTGCCGCATTGCCGCTGACGTATTTGAATGACGCGTTTCGGAAAGTAGCCTTTGAGGGTGCGGGTTTGTGGCAGGTATGGCCTCAGATCGGGATTCTTCTTCTTTTCGGTGTGGTGTTTTATGCAATCGCGGTGAGAGTGTTCCGTTGGGAATGAAGACGCCGCTTTCGGGGCACTCTTTACCGCAAGATGACCTACTTAGTGACTTAGTCGCTGATTGTATTCGGCATTTCGAGCATACAGGTCGCTACGATGAAGATCCGATTCGGAACAAGACTCGGGTCGAGATTCCGGCTGCGTTTCTGGCGGCAGCTGTGGCTTTTGATCTAGGATCGGATGCCTTAAAATCCACCTTAATTGAGCTTGTTTTGGCTCATCAACAATCCGGCGGCTATTGGCTGGAATATAGCTACGAGCCTGAGGAAGAAGCGGTCGGATATTACGGTGCGGTGCCGACGTGTTTTGCCATTATCAGTCTTTCGATGGCAGTAGAGGCCTCCCCTTCGGAGGGTCTTGGTCAGGCCATGATTCGGGGTGCGGATTATTTGTATTCGGTCGAACAAGACGGGTGCTTTCTTAAAGCATCGATTAACAAGACCGATGTTTTGAATACTAATTTATTATGTGCGGTGGCGTTATTGGCGGCAGCGGCTCAGCTAGCCCCCACTTCGCGCCGTGCCAAACTGTATCCCGAAGCGGCTCGCCGCGCGATTCGACGGGCGATGAGCGCACAGCTGTTTTCAGGGGCACTGCCTTATACCCATGTAGGGTTTCAGGTGCCGTTTTTGTATCATGCGATGAGCACAGCGCTCCTGGAATCTTGCCAGACTTATTATCCGGATGCCCGGAGTTTGTCCGCTTGTTTAGGTGCGGCCAGACGGTTTTTGATGAGGATGTTTGATGATCGGATGAGTGTCCGGTGGGATCTCGAACATCATCCTGAGAAATCGCGTGCGTCCTGGATGTATGCCTGGAGTGTGTTGCCGGTCAGTCGCGCTTATCCTGCGCGTCTGCCGCAGTTGATCCAGAAGATAGCCTTGCTTAAGACCGATACGTATTTGGCTAATGAATCATCACAGATTCCGGATGTGTTTTATACGGCCTGGACGCTATTGGCCGTGAGCCTGGCAAAACGGGATTTCAGACCGTCTCTTAAAAGGCGATTTTCGATTCTGTTATGGATGAGCCAATGGGGGCGATATGGCGCGCGTATCGGCTATATCGGTCGGTATGCGGTGAATAAATGGATACTGGGCCGTTGGGATGGCCTTGATAAAGGTCCGGTAGAATATTGGTAATCCGGCGGGTTCGGGCGTTGTGGTTGCGTCATTCGTTGCTGCAATCTGTTTCGACGTTGTTTTCGGTGTCGCTTTTAGGTAAAGGGGTCACTTTTTTTCGGGAAGCGCTCACCGCGTATTATTTTGGGACAACCGTATTCAAAGACGGATTTGTCGCGGTGTTTTCGCTGACGGCGTTAATTTATTCTCCGTTTTTGGAATC
This sequence comes from bacterium UBP8_UBA817, assembly GCA_945888995.1. Classification (GTDB taxonomy): domain Bacteria; phylum Margulisbacteria; class Marinamargulisbacteria; order CAMDBA01; family CAMDBA01; genus CAMDBA01. The sequence continues at coordinate 42,094 of CAMDBA010000004.1, forward strand.
GGTTACCAAGCTCACTGTGCCTAAATACCTCTCGTTTCCAAAGCCCCGGCAGTTTGTTTTGGTGTTTTCGATTCAGTTAGGATTGTTGTGCCTTGCGGTGCTGCTGATGAGTGTGCCGTTGAAATCCTGGATTCTTAATACCGTGTATTCGGGGATGTTACCGCCTTCATTTTCGGTATTGTCGACGTATTTTTTTGTCATGATGCTCTATACGATTTTGTTTTTATACGCGACTTTTTTTTCGCAGATCCTAAATGCAGCGGGGTATTATGGCTTGTCGGAATGCCGGAATATCTTATTTAGCGGGGTGAGCCTCGGATTTATGGTGGGGAAAGTGACGCTGTTCGGACTTCATCCGTTAGTGGGGGGATATCTAGGCGGGGTTGCGGCCATGACCACGTATATGGTGGCAGTGGTGGCGTATTATCGATTGGGCACGATCCGAATGACAGTTTCCGAATTTAAGGATATCTGGAAAACAAGTGGTGTTTTTTGGATCAAGTTTGGAGGGGTGTCTGCGGTGGGTTCTTGCTCCATCTTGCCGGCGATCGTGGTTCAGCAGCGTTTAACAGCCCTTGGGCCTCAGGTTTTGTCGGCTCATGACTATGCACTTCGATGTTTTGGTTTGATTTCTGCATTATTTGCGCCGGTGGTTTTGACCCCTGTCTACACGAAAATAGCCAATTTGGCTGCGGCTAAACAGGTGGCATGGCGATTTTTAAAGCGGGTAGCGCTCTTTATTGTGATCGGAAGTTTGGTCATCGCGGTTGGAATTTTTCTAGTGGGAAGACCGCTTTTGGCGTTGTTTTTTTTACGGGGGGCATTCGATCGGCAGTCTCTAGATCTGACGTTTTCTTTATTGGCGGCCTATAGCTGGACATTGGGTATTTTCTCCTTGAATCTTCTTCTGGAATATTTGGTTTTAGCTTACGGGCTTAATAAAACCTATCTGATAAGTGTGGTTCTTCATTATATGAGCGCCCTGGTAATTCTGGCGACAGTCACGGCTTTGGGGTATTATGTGGCTCCATTGAGCCTGGGGATCGGCGGTGTTGTCAGCATCCTCGTGAGGCTGTGGATGGTGCGTCGTCATGTGCTGCGCCATCCTGACATTTCCCATGTTTTGTGATGTTTATTTGTATATCTTAAGTGACCTATAATCGAAAAAGGGGTTTGCCTTGTGAAACTTAACCGAGTTCTTGCTTCTCAAAAAGGGGTGCTTCACCTCATCGATCTGCCGCTTCCTCAATATGATCGCCATGAAGTCATGATCGAGGTGGTCTACAGCGTGATGAGTCCCGGTACTGAGCAGACGATTCGTCAGACGACGGGTAAGTCGGGGATTTTGAGCGCGGCCTTCAAAAAGCTGAATCAAGTTCGCGAATGGGGCCTGACGCGAAGTATAAAGACGTTTCAGAAAGTCTGGGAGTCGTATCAGCCACTCGGCTATAGTGTGGCGGGAAAAGTCGTGGCGGTCGGTGCCGACGTTCGGGGGATTGAAGTCGGCGATGATGTGATGGCCACCGGGGCGGGCTACGCCATTCATGCGCAGTATGTCTGTGTGCCGTCTATTTATGTGTTGCCTATTGAATCTATGAAAGATACGGATGCGTTTGGCGGGGTTCTCACCATCGGCCTTAATGCCTACACCAAGGCGCGTCCTCAGATCGGAGATCGAGTGGCGGTGGTCGGCGGCGGATTAATCGGGCAATTAACGGCTCAGGTTATGGCGGCAGCCGGAGCAGATGTCGACGTGGTTGAAATTAAAGATACGGCGATCAATCGGTTAAAAATAGTGGGGCTCACGGTGGTGTCCGAACTATCCGGTGTTTATGATCATATTATTATTTGTGCGAATACGGGGGCGACGTTTTTATCGGCCCAGCAGCATATTGCCTTTGGCGGAACCATTGTGATTACAGGGTACGGGGACTTGTCAGTCGACCGCGACCTGATCGAATCTTCACAATTCAAGCTATGCTGTACGGATTCGTACGGATTGTTTGCGGGTAATCCCAAGTATGTTTTTCTCGGTGAAGATATGCTGGGAGATGCCTTCGGATTGGACACGGCCAGGAAGAACCTTCGGCGGGCTCGCTATCTTTTGGCGCGTATACCGATCGGAGGCTATACCCGGATTCCGGTGACAGACTATTCTAGAATCGATGGGCTGCTCTCAGACGGGGCTGCAACGGTCGTGATTGAGTGGACCTCTTGAAAAAATGGGTTATTGTCGGCTCCGGCGGGTTCGTGGAAGGCAGTTTTCTCCCCAATGCGGATCTCTCCCGGATTAAAGGGCTGATTGCACACCAGCCGCTAAAAGCGCTGGGTTTATGTCGGGCCTATGGACTGAAATTATATGCCGGTTTGTCGGAGGCTGCGGCCGATGGTGTCGATACCGTCTATATTTGCTCGGCGTCTTGGACTCATTTTGACTATGTTCGTGAAGCGGTCAAGCTGGGCTTTTCTACGATTATTTCTGAAAAACCGATTATCGTCGATCGGTCGGATTTCGAGGACTTCAAAACGCTTTCTCCGTCATTTTCGGGCGCTATGATTAAACGTGCGCATACTGGTTTATCTGTTAAATCGGATCAGTTGCGGCTTCATGTTCGGGCGTCTTCTTCGGACGGGCCTGAGGTCTGGGACCGGAGAAGGGGTCATTATTTGATGAGTGAATTAATTCATTTTGTAGATGCGGCACTTTTTTTTTGCGGTCCTGATGCGAATTTTAGGGTCGATGGGGATCGTATATCGGGAGCGCTTACTTTTTTTGCGGCTGACAAGGAAGCGACCATCCGATATGATTTTTCGTCTTTAGATCCGGTCAATGACCTGGAATTTTGTCCGCGACTTATCCGTGCGATGTTTGATCGACCTTCCGAGGTGATTATTCCTGCTGTTGACCTGGTGCGTTTGTATGAGTGTTTATTTGAAATAGAAGATCAGTTTATCGGTCATATATAAAGATAATTCGGGAGGAACGACAGTGATGAGAGCCAAATTACAAGAATGGGCTAAGGCCTGGGGAATTTATTCTCAAGTTCAGCGATTTTATATGAAATGGCGCCATTTTCGCCATTATACGGGACGGAATTGGGGCGCTCGTCGGCGTATTGTCAGCCGGTATGTTGCGTCGACTCCGACGCGGAAGCTCCATATTTCGTGCGGTGAACGGGTGGTGCCGGGATGGCTGAACACGGATATTTATCATGGCAATATTTATTTGGATGCCCGGGCGCGTTTGCCGATCGCGTCGGATTCGTTTCATGCGGTTTATTCCCATCATTTTATTGAGCATATTACCTTTGAAGAACTGATGGCCCTGCTGGCAGAATGCTATCGGATTTTATTGCCGAGCGGACGTATTCGCCTGGTTACGCCCGATCTGGAGAAGATTCTTAAGGTGGTTGAGCAGTCCGATGCCGACATGATTGCGTTTTTTTGTGCGGAAGATGTGATTCGGAATAAAGCCATGTTATTCAATCGCCTGGTGTTAAATCAGGGGGAGCATAAGCTCATCTATGATCTTGAAACCCTTAAGCGCATGTTAGAAACGGTAGGGTTTCGCGATGTTGTGGCCTATCCTTACACATACTCAGATGATTCGATGTTTAAAGGTATGGATAACCATGGGTATTTATACATAGGAGAGGTCTCTTTATGTATAGAGGCAACGAAATAAAGTCTGGATGAAATTTGAAACAGCTAAGCACGATAACTTAAGTCACTACACTTATTTTGATCGATGTTTGCCCTGAACATGTGAGAACCTGGAGGTACTTTATGAAAAAAATCATTGCGTCTGGATCTGGTGTTTCACCATTATTTCCTAGTAGGTCGCGTAGCGCGGGAAGCTTAGACGGCGCTGATGCATTAGAGTCTCTTCGTCAGTGTTTATCTCGCCCTACCGTGGAGAGTATGGATGCCTGGCTTTCGTCTCGCCAGCGCCTGATTCTTCTGGAGAAGCGTGCCCATCATATTGAGACTTCTCTGGAGGTGATTGCTGAGCACGCCTCTGTTGCGATGGCGTGTTTGTTATCTGATAAGGATCCTGACGTTAAAATGGGTGACTTTTTAGAGCAGGTTTTTGCTGTGAAAGAAGGTCATCTCCAAGCGCTTAAAACGTGCTTAGATGAGGCTGAGATTGATTGGTGGCGGGAAGGTGTTGCCGAATATTGTCATCTTCATTCGATGTTGGCTAACGGTTTTGAGGCCCTCGATCCAGATGAACAGCTCCAGATTCTGGAGTGTTTGGATAAATTTGACTCGGATATTTCCGGTCACGCTGACGTTGCGATTCGAGATAAAGTGTATGCTTTGCTTCATAAAATGACTCATTTTTTATCGGGGTTAGCTTTATTGCGGCCTGAAGACAGCCGAGGATTACCCCTTTTTTATGACTTTATTGTGGGCGAAGATCTTCAGAATCTCCCTATAGATACTGACCATATCAGCGATCTTTTAAGGGAGGCTGAGTCTTCTCGGGCTACCTTGGCTCCGATACGAGAATTGCTGCGTGACAACAATATGCCGGAACATAATATCGGACAATGGTTAGACTTTCTTCTTAGTTTTCAGCTTTTCAATAACACTATTTCAAAGCTGCGTATCCGTGTTTTAACAGAGCCGCGTATCCGTGTTTTAACAGAGCCGCTTGTAGAGTCACGTGTAGAGTCTGTCAAATTAAAGGGTTCTTTTGTTCAGACTGCCTATCACGCTATTCCAAAAGACTATAAAGGAATTTTCCCGACATTAAAGGTGGCTAAGGGTGTTTCGCTTGATGGCTTAGCTCATCCTTTTCACCATGCCTACCTAGCCTGTCCCCGCTTCAAATTGGAGAATGATCGATGGGTACGGACTAATTTGCAATTAGGGCTGGGTGATCTGGGTGATCTGGGTGATGGACTTACTTATAAATCAAACTTGATTGGTGAGACGGTAAGAGCCCAAGATCGCCAATTAGAAAGTCAAACGCAGATTCCTTTGGACGAGATGGATGCTCGATTTGAGAAGACGCCGCTTTCTCTTCATTACCGACTCTTAGAACGTGCGGCAATGGCCACGGGGTATGGTGTCAAAGTCGGCTCGACATTTAAGAAGATTGACTCTTCCCGTGACTTAAGTGGATTTAATTTGCCTGATAGGGACGTTCGGGATTTGAAGATGGCATTGCTGGGGGCTGCTGTTGATAACTTTGCTTCTGCTTCCCAGTATTTCGCAGACTTAACATTATTAAAGGCCAATGACCGGATACTCAAAGAAGCCGAGGATGAAGTGGTCAGATCGAGGGCCGAGGCGTTATTGATTTATAAGGCATTGACACCGGCTCCATCAGCGGTACCGCCTAAATCGGTGATTACGGTGATTACGATAGAGGCATTTTTGGGTTTGCAGCCCGTAGCGATTTTAAATGATGGCCGATTCAGGGGTGCCCAAGCGACCTTAAAAGAACTAGGTGCAATTAAGTAACAAAACTTCACGATAAAGAACATATCCTACCATTAAATTAATATTTATCCGTTATCGTCGTATCCTTTTGAAGGGGGAAAGAGTATGAAATCCAGAAGATCCGAAAGTAATAAAATAGTTGCCACAGTACTACTCGATGCGCGTATCTCAAGTCAAGGCCAGGAATTCCATACGAGCGCGTTTCAGCATATGCTTAGGGAATTGGAAGTCTCCTTTTTAGGTAAGAGCGATGCGGTGATTTTAGAATCCGATGGCTTCCAGGCCGAATATCTCGCATTAAGGTCTCAGATTGAGGAGATGGAGGATCATCGTGCAGCTGGACTGAGTGATCGTCTCCCTAAGCCACGACTCGCCAAATTTGAAGTGATCAAAGCTAAATTCCTGAGACTTGCGGGGACGCATTTCCAACAAAAAGAAACCCAATTAAATCAAGAGCTCGGTACATTATCCCTCGCTATTCATAGAGAGTGTCGAGGGGTCTCGGCGGATGAGTTGCCGGGTAGAATTCACCAGTGGAAAGCTGGTGTAGTGGCGTTAGAAGATAGGTTTGTCTTATTAAAGAGCCATGTGGATGATGCCCTGAGTAAAGGCGCTCCGCATCATTCTCTTTCTTTTTCTATTGCCCGTAGTATTACTTCGGCCGGTAATCTTAATCATTTTCTAGATCACATTCCGACTCCCGATGCTGGGCGAACGGAGGATGTCGCTGAGTTTGAACAGACGTTAGGGTATCTCGCCGGAAAAACCAAGGGCACGCTCTCTAAAGATTTAGGGGTGTTTACGGTGGATATTGCCAAAAATCGGGCTGTTCTGACGAGAAAAGAGAGCGGGGGTGCCGTTTTTCGGCGTGACGTCGGGGATTTTCAGGCTATTTGCGAATTTGGTACGACCGCGTCCATTCATTATGACCTGATGCAAAGGGGGTTGAATTTATCTGCGTCTCCGGCTGATTTTTCAACTCTTCCCGATATGCAGACGGATTCTCTTTCCCGTATTTCGCATGACTTGCCTGTTATTAAATATTTACCTACAGCAGGAGATATTCCGACGACATGGACGGAAGACGTTTTCGAACGTGCTGTTAAACAATATCTTGAGATTGCCACTAATATTATCGAAGGCGGTAAGCAAGTTCCCGCTAAAATTTATGAAGGGGTTAAACATTTTCAGGCCTGGCTGAAAGATGATTCAAGCCGGAAGATGGACCAGGCTGCATTGACGGCTGCTTTTCTTGCGATTGCGGCGTATACGGTGGTTCGGTTGTGGTCTACGGCAAATGTGCTTCTAGGTGCATTATGGATGCTGGGTATTCCTGTTCCCAATGGCCCAGGCATTACACCAACCGGTCCGATGGATGTTCTGTCCTGTCTTTTGTTAACTTACGGAGAATTCCATGTCCGTATCGGGTCAGCCCTGACTTTCCAGCATATCTTAATGCACACCTATTCCGTGTCCGAAGAAGAATTTAGTACCTCTGCTGCGGAACGTGAAAAAGTAAACGGCCGCCATGGTCCTGCTGTTTCGATGACTCAGTATATTGTGGATGAAGATGATGCGTTTCAACAGGCCATGGACGGCGGATTTCTCGCCGGGAGATGGACCAATTATAATAATGAAGCTCACTTCTTTCACAGAGGGGGGACTGTTACCGCCAGTAACGTTAGCCGTTATGAAAAATGGGCACGTTGGCAAGAAGCCCGGAATGAGTTTATGGGTTGGCTCGGGGGTCATCGAGAAATGGTAGTAACTAATTGGCGTGATTATGAAAATAGGCTTCAGGATTTTCTACGCTCTGCTACGGCGTCTGAAGCTGATTCGAAGCTTAAGATTCAATTGACGGATTTGGATCGCCTGAGCTCTGCTAAATTGTATGAGCTTTACAATCGCGACGATGTTGCAGTTAAGGCGTTTCTGAAATCAGAGATCACAAGGTTGGCGGATACGCATCGGCAACTTGCCGATCGGTTTGATGAACGGGCTGCAAGATGGCGGGCCGATGCGCAAAATTATTTTAGAAGCGGCGAAGAACATGCCGTACATAAGCAGGAAGTCGCTCAAAACTGGACGGCCCATGCGGATCGTTTGCGTCAAGACGCGGCGAAGCTGGAAACTAAATTATCGATCTTGGTAGGAGAATTCGAAGGCCGTGAAAACGGGGTTATAACAGAGGCACAATTTGCAGTTTTAGATCCTGCAGCAAAGGCGGTTTTAGCTGAAGACGGAATTTTGAGCCTCCGTGAATCAGGAGACTTTATTTGGAATCCTGGCATTCAAAACAGGGCTCACCTTTCTCGTGCATTAGATAAGCGCGGAATCGTCTGTAAGGAAGAATTTCTCAATGCTTGGGAGGGTTCTCAGCTCGGGTTGAGATTGTCCGGGCTTATGGGGGATATTCGTGAGCGGTATGACTGGTTTGCTAATGCGTTTGAGCATAAAATTGTTTTTGATACGCCTAATAAATATTATTGGGTCGATCCTCGGGATATGCAGAACTGGCATGTCCAATTAGCCGATCGTGTCGGCCAGGCGCATTCGCTTCCCCACGAAGATATGCATCGGATTTATCAGGTGGCCGGTGACGGCCCTCTAGATCGCCGGATGGCTGATCGCTTTGCCTCTTTTATCGGGTCTCTCACTGATCAGCAGATTAAATTATATAACACCAAGCGTGTTGAATTTGTGGCGTTATTATCTCATCGGGAAGTCGCTGACCGAGCGGTTCTCCATCGCTGTCAGGCCGTCGGGTTTATCAAGAAGTATACCGAGGCGGTTGATAAATTACAGTTCACGCGTGATAACTTAGGCTGGTTTTCCCGTATTGGTCATAAGGATCGTGATGCGGTGATGTCGTTTTTTAAATCGCATTCCGATACCGAAATGCTGGCGATCGGCTTTGTTTTGGCAGAGTCTCAGCACCATGTATCTCAGGATTTGCGCGCCATTTCCACCTTGTCGGCGGGGATGCAGGATGCTGAAGCTCAGTTAACAGCAATTAATGAACAATTGAAACAGAAAGAAGCGTGTCTAGTCGGAAGCTTTGGTCTGGACGACCGAACACGAAAACTTGCCGAGGGTGAGGTTCAAGTCTTGAAAGTAGAACGCGCTCGGATTCTTCAGAGTATTCATGGCACGATTAAATCTGGTATTGAGGCTCAGATGACGCGCTATTACGGCGCGGCTCAAGGTAGTCATTTTATTGAAGCGGCGGTATTTACCGGCCATTATCGTCAGATGCAGCAATTTATTCGTAAGTATGATCTTTTCCCGGATGAGAGCAGTGCGACCTTGCTAGTGGGGCGGCGTTCGGTTCTGATAGATCAGTTTGCTCTCCAGGCGTATTTTAAAAATACTAATCATCAGCTTTATAACGAAGCGATTGCGGCGGCATATGCCAAATTAGGTGATGGGGTGACACTATCGCATCAGAATTTGCACTATGTTCTGGCGCTTATTATGAATAAGACCAATGAAGCGGGTGTCTGCTTGCTTTCTCGAGCGGAGGAAAGTCGTGTTCATCATATTTTGAATATTTTAGGCCAGTGTCCGGCTAGGCCTTCAGCTGAGTTTATCGCTAGATTGTCCAGAAAATTGAGTGCGGTTGCGGTTCTTGGTATTTCCGTTGGGGACTTTGTTGCGCAATATCGTGAGTCTCGATCAAAGCGGACAATGCCGCCTGTTGTGAATACGGATGCCAAAGATCGCTTGATGGCGGCTAAACTGAAGGATGTATTAGGCAATGCCGCTTCTATGGCTATCCTATATGACGCTTATCAAGGATTGGTGACGTCCATTGGACATGAAGAAAAAAAATTAACAGAAGAGGCTTTTAAGAAAAAATTCACCGACGAAATTTTAAAAGGAATGCCTGAAAAATTACAGGGGGAGCTGACGGTTTCTTCTGCGTTGAACCATCTTATTCTTCGTCAGCTGGGCCACCGGAATTTTGAAATTAAGAATAAACCTGATGGTCAGAATCACTTATATGAGCATATGCAAGGCACGTTTTTTGAAGCGACTTTAAACGAATTTACGATCCTGCAATTCCCTTATGACCAATGGAAAGAGTATTGTGACCGTTATTTCCAAGGCAATCTGGATGATTTTAATGCGTCTTGGGATACGATGACCGATCAGGAATGGCGTGAAAAATTCGGTCAATTGGCGATCATGTTTCCTCAAAAACCTAAACGTCATGAACGTGTCGAAGTCGTGTATAACGGTAGTATCGATAAGGATTATCATTTCAAGTCGATTAATTATAATACCCTGGAATATGATTGCAGCATTTGGTCGACTTTGCTTGCGAAACGTAAGCAAAATGAGCGGGCCGGTGCGATCAATGCCACTGTTATGCAGGCGCAGCAACATTATGCGACAGATCCCCTTGAAAAAATCGGAGAAGCGGCCAACAATGACCAGAAAACCTGGTATGGCTCTCTTCAATTGATTCATGATTCCGCCATGTACTTCTTACAGCAAATAGAAGGTATGAAAAAAGGCCGTCAGTATGATGCTAACGCACTTGCCGAAGGAAAACATTTAGAAGTATTGGCGCAGTGTTTAACCTTGATTCAGAATATCGACCAATCCGGGGACAACGGCGGTCTTAAGCTCTGGCCTGCTGTTGAAGCGGCGGTTGCCGGTTTTAAAGCAAAGCCTGCAAATACGGATTTTGCTTTGACGGTTCCTCTTTTGAAAAAGCTTTTAGGCGGTGTTGAGGCGTTGTCACCGGATGAACTAAGGTTATTGGTCAGCCCTAAAGTAGTGACCTTTACGGAGGGATTGGCTTCTTACTTATTAAAAGCGGTGGCCGATACCCGTGTCACCACCGGAATGGCGACCGGTAAGGGGAAGTTGAACACGATGTTTAACTGTGGTACCTGCCGTCTTGAAATGTTTATGCAATCCAAATTGAGCATTCAGCGTAGCCTGGTTAAAGGCCCTGATGACCAGACTCATGGGGTAGTGACACTCCGAAAGGGTCAAGTGTCTTATGAAGTCAGAGACGGTGATAAACTTCAAAATGTTAACACCTGTTATAAAATTCGTGCTGCCGATAGGCCTCGGATTGCACATGTCCTGCAAAATTATTTCCATGAAATGACGTCTTCGGGTGAAACGATTCCTTATTTTAATGCGTTTAACGGCGATACGTTTAAAATCGTACACGTAGCCGGTCATGGGCATCAGATTGATATTTATCACTTTGATACTGCCACTCAGAGCCCTCGTTTGGCTGAAGGTCCTTATCATATTTATATTAAAGACAATCGAATTGTGGTGTATTCGGATAAAGCCTGTACCAAGGTTCGGAAAGTGATCTGGCAATACCATGGGATTTCGTCGAAATTGCTTCAGTATGCGCAGTTACACGCAGGGCCGAATGCAGCCTCTGCCAAGGAATTTGTTTATACGAACCGGAATGAGATTGATACGGACGATGAAAATCGCTTAATGGAAGAGTTTATCGAAGCGTTTCCTTCTGATCGGGCTGCAGATATTCGAAAGCTCTGGACGGATCCTCATGATCTCGGAATCGTAGTCGAGGACTTTACGCCTGAAGGTCAGATCGTGACCGACTGGCGCCCCGGAGCTAAAGGCGATCGCCTTGTTACACGGATTAACCATGACATGGTTCGCAAAGAAAAGCTTCATGCGACATTAGGGATGACCAATATGCTCAGACGGGATATCCGGCAGATTTTGCTCGATTCTCCGGAAAGCTTGGTCGTTCGTAATCGTACGACCGGTGCGGACATGTATTCTATCCGCCGTGAAGGGACCCAGTGGTTTCTGACCGATCATGCCGTCGGTAGAGCTAACGAAACCAAGATGGAGCTTGATGGTATTGTCGCATATTTAAAGGAAAAGCTATCAGAAGGCGGAGATGTGGATTTCGATTATGGTGTATTTAAAACCACTGACCATGCATTTATTCCACGCTTAGCATCGATGCTGGAAGACAAGCGTGAAAAACTTCAGCGTACGATTACATTGAAAGGTGCTAAGGGTAAGTGTATCCAAATTACCAATTCGGAACGAAGAGGATTTAATCTTGAATTTTCCAAAACTTTTGACAATACGATTACCGATGGTAATTATAAAGAAAAGCTCGGTTTTTTAATGAGAAATCCAGGCTGTCTTATTGAAGCGCTTGATGCAACCGGCCGTTTGTACGGTAGTTTTGTATTTAATGAATCCGGAGATATTGTCGTTAATAGTGTAGAGACTAACGCTTCCGGTGAGCAAGTTTTACGACCTGAGAAAATGCTATTCGGATTTGACCAGTTTAAAGGTGAGAAGGTGACGTTTCGTGTTTTAGGTGCTCTTGTAGGGAGTGTCGCAGGCTTAGCTTCTGATGTGTTCGGAGCTGAGGATTTTTCTTTAATGCGTTCCAGAACCCGCAGCGCGATCGGCACGGTTGTAGGCAAAATCCGGGAATTGAGCGGGGCTTCGAGTATCCGGTTCCATGGGGAGTTATATAATCAAAAAAGTACCCGTATTCAGGCGGAACTCCGTATCACGCGTGATGGATATGTTTTGACCGATATGGCGTCCGATAAAGCCCTTCTCCGGACAAGTGTGACGGATGAAGTCGTGGCGTTCTTAGACCGGATTTTCCAAAATGTTGAGGGAGATTTGGCGGTCGAAGCGGATGTTCAATTAACTGAAATTCAAACTGAATATATTCGTGCGAACGGTCAAAGAGAAGTTATGTCGACTCCGATTCAACGGATGCCCGATGAATTTATTACCGAAGATGCCGCTTCCAAATACTTCCAGGAAGAAGCGGGTTATGAAGTCGAATATATGCCTGCGTTAGTGGCCGTCGGTGTCGGTCCTGAGTGTGTGTATAGTCTGGCAAAACAGCTCAATAGATGGGCGCTGGGGGGGATGGATTCCTTTGCTGCGGTCTCGGTTGCTAAGGAACCGATTTATGCGGCATCTATTAGGGGACTTCACCGTGATTCGTCTTATAAATATTATCAGCATGCTGATTCCGATAATGCTTTTTATTGGGTGCCGTTCGGATATTCGGTCGCGGCTCTTTCCGATTCATCGGCTAGCCCTTTAGGGACTGAAGCCTGGTTCCCGGCACTGGTTTTAGGGTATCTTTTATTGACGATTGCCAGTTATTACCGTGATATGAAATATCAAGGTCTGACCTTTAATGAAGTCTTGGAAAAAGATATGTTAATGCGGCTAATGGGGCCTGGCTTAGTCGATGCATTCCATGCGCATATCAAGCATCTCCGAAGTGACTTTGCGATTACGCCGACAGGGTTGGGCCGTATGACCATTCCCAAATATTATATGGATGAGCTTAATGAGAAGCTGCTTCTTTCTGCAGGCGCAACCGGCTTGGGTATTGCGATGACGGCCATGATGTATGCTGCTGGCGTACCTGCTCCCGGCTTTGAATCGGTTATGAGCGGGCTTGGCCAGGGGACCATTTTATTCTGGCCGATTTTCAATGCGATGATGCTCGGTGTCGGTATTGAACGCTTTATCGGCTGGGACAATTATTTGAGTGATTTCCAAGAAGGCCGTGCAATGGAAAATCAAGTTAACTTTCAAGACAGACGCTTATTGCTTGCCTCTACAGGGCTTAAGCCCTTACAAAATATCGAGAGTGCTTTAGCCAGTTTGACCGGAAATGCTCAAAAACGGTCCCTGAATATGTTTAAAGATGAAAATATTCTGGTTGATCGTAAAAGTAAGATGAGCCAGATGAATGATATTCATATGATCGAGATGGCGACGCAATTAATGGGGCTGCTTCAAAAAAATCCAACCGGTGCCGAATTTAGCCGGATTGTATTGGCCTTGATGCGTATCACGACCCAAATGGGGCATCAATCTCTATCTATTGCGCTTTTTGAAGCATTGACGACTAAAAAAGTGTCTCCGAAGGTTATGGAAGCCGTTAACCGGGATGTGTTCGGCAATAATGATCAGGTCAAGCGATGTGTCTTTACCCGCCTTGCATTTGATAAGATGATCCGATTATTGACCGGGGCGGTTCATGATGAGCGCCGCGTTGGCGTTGTTGCTGTTGATGACGTGGCGGTTGCCTTGGGTAGTAAAGAAGCTGCACAGCGACTGATGGCAGATCGTGACTTTCGATCACTTTTGGTTCCGGGTTCGGTTTCGGAAACGGAATTTAAATGGGCTCCAGGCGTAGTCGAGCCAGCCCGATTTATGACCGGTTATACGCCGTTTATTTTGGACGAAACGGCGCGACAAGTTGACGCCATGATGGTAGCCTTGCCTGTCGATATTCAACGCCAAGTTGCCGCTGAGCACGGCGCTTATCGGTCGGCGGCGCCTGGGGCTAAATTAGATGCCGCGCGATTATTAATCACAAAGCTTCAAAGCGATGAGGTTATCTCTCAGATTACCGGACGCAATGTTTCCGAGAAGACCAAGTCCGATGCTTTACGGCTATTGGATCGGTCTACTTATTCGGCTGTTCGGGCCATTCTAAACGTGACGTATCTGACTCAATCACATAAGGCTGCGATTAGATCTGCGTTGGATGCCAGTGCGTTATCTGAAAAAGGAAAAGCGGACTTTGAGGCGAAATTATATGGGGAAGGTCTCATCACGGTTAGTAAAAATGAGAATGTAATCTTGTTTAGACATTTAGATAGCAGTCCTGCTAACGAGGCTGACGCTGATCGTACAATCATGGGATTACTGGCGACCTTGCCTCCTCATATCCGGGTCCAATTGGCAGAGGAGGAAGCCTGGTACTTAGCTTCTGAGGATATAAATAAAGTGGCCTCGGCAGGGGTTTTTATTGCAAAGTTGGAAAGGGAAGAGATCTTCTCTCAGCTTGTGGAACTTCAGATTACACCGCCGGTTCAGGAAGCGGCATTAAAACTACTTAGAGATAAGAACATAAACCCAAACACTCGGGCTGAAATCCAAGCTTGTCTTCTACCATTACCTTTGACTATGGAGGCATTGGGTAATATTCACACTCTATTGGCCGGTCTTCAAGATGCGTCGATCAGAATCGAATTTATGTCGATATTATGCAAGTCAAAGGTAACGGGCACTCTCGACTCTTTAAAAGCGCTTCAAACCGCCGCTACCAGCGATTTTAACATGATGATGTTATGTCAGCAGTCTCAGGTTCAAACGTCTTTTGTTCGTGAGTCTCGCCAATACGAAGTCGACCTCTTCTATCAAGCTGCCAGGGCGTTTGAACAGCAGAGTTTATATGCGGACGCAAGACTCGCTTATAGCCGCGCATTAGAAACGCTTGCTGACTCATTTGAAGCTAGTCCTGATCTGGCCCGATTAATTGAGCTGAAAGTCAATCTTGAGGAATCGCTTGTCAGAATGGAAGATCGGGTTTATTCCGATACTCAACATGCGGCGTACTTATATAAGCGCGATGTGGTGAATCCATTGCTTAGAGCATCGGATGAGCCGTTTTATACGTCTGCCAGCCTGCAGGTCGTAGGCGCTGCCTATAACGCGGCTCGTCAGGCCTTTCATGTGGCTTATGTAGCTAATGACCCTAATGACCCTGAGCATACCTCCAGCATGCAGGTCTTTTTGGCGGGGTGTCAGATTAGCCGGGATTATGAATTGGTCCATTTCAGCCCTGATGAGATTTCGGCGCTAATCCGATGCATGTGCATGGATGAGGCTAGTCTTTTAACTCTTCAACAATGTCCGGGTGCCGCCGATCAGTTTGTTTTGAAGCCGGAATTTGTAAAAAATAAAGAGCTCTTTTTCACAAGGATGCGGGAAGTTAGCGATGGTTTTACAGAGGATGATCTAACCCGGCTTTTGAAAATATTAACCGATCATGCCAATTATGCGCCTACCATTGGTAAATTGTTCGGGGCAAAAGTGGAGGGTGCTCAAAGAATATCGGGTAAATTATTCTCGTCGCTTCCAGATGTAGACAAGGAGCTTTTGCGGCAACGATTTATTAATCTTCACCAGCATCATTCAGAAGACTTGACTTTTCCGGATGAGATTGAACGCTTTCTAACCTGCTTTAGTGACTTAGCAATGGGGTCATCTGAAAATCCTGAAAAGAAGGCCGAAGCGAGGGTGGTCTTGAAAATATTATTAATAAAGGATCCCGGTAGCTTTGCTCTGAGTGAGCGTCATTATGTGGATATCGTGAGTTCTCCGGAAGCTAAAGACGGCTTTATAGCGCTTCTTAACTGCTTCGACTTGGATCGTGATCTCGTGGCACGTGTTGAGGGAGGAATGGTTTTATCTAAATCTGAGCTCGCGACTATATCTGCTCATATTGGGGCTGCACTTAGCGACGCTATTGATAAGAATGCCCTACCACCGGCTTATCAGGCTTATTACGACCTCTTGAGAGTCACGGGAACGATGAATCTGGCCAAGTACGTCTCTTTTAGCGAGGAGGGCCGGGTTGGGGATGCCCTTGACGGTACTGATATTTATCCGGTACCGACGTTGGCGCATTTGAGCGACTATACCTTTTCACATGTGACCGAAAAAGTTGCCAAGATTACGTATGATATTTTAGCGGCTTTAGAAGCCGTTAAGGGAACGGCTTTCGAGAAAATGAAATTGCCGGGTGCAAAAGTCACGTTAGTAGAAGGCATTAAAGAAAAAGTGTCTAACTCGGATTTCACTGAGCTAACGCCTGAAGAAATTAAGTTTTTGGCAGAGGTGATGGCGGCTCATATAGAACGCCTCGAAATGGGCCGGGAATCGAGTCTGGATCTGGTTGATGCGCTCGTTCATCCTTCGCCTGATCATCTGGAGCAGGCTAAGGCGGACTATTTTAGGGAGGTTGATCGTAGGATATCTGACGCTTTAGGCGAACTTCCTGAATTGGATGAGGAGGGTCCTGAGGCCGTCTCATTGAGGCGAAAGATTGGACAATTGTCGGCACTCAGAGGGGGTGATGCGTCGGGAATTACGCAAGCTAACTTAAAAGGCTTACGCCACTTCAGCCAATACCGCTTACCGGATTCTACTTTGGCGCATAAGTTGCTTTCATCCGGTGTCGATGGAACGCCTGCTTCTCATGAGCTTGTCCCTCTGATTGAAAGAGGTCGCGTCTTAGCACTTTCCGATCTTATTTCCGGGATGAACCTTGACCCTGAGATTGCCAAGCAGACCGAGGCCCGAAAGAGTTATTATCTCTATAATAAAGCGGCGATGTTGTATGCCCGTTATAAAACAAATCCCGACAAATACCCCGAAGACCTCTTGAAGTCTATTCAAACCTTGATGGCAGTCAAAGAAAAAACGCCTCAAATGGATATGCTCTTTATCAAACTCAGAGAAGATCTAGGCACTATTGTATCCGAGCATCAATTTGCCCAAGAAAAAGTCGGCGCTTTATCCAGCGCGTTGGGTCTTAATCTACCTAGAATTGCCCAGGATCTGATTGATCGGAATCAGCGTGGTGAAGCGATTGATGTATCGGCAGGGGTCAATCGCGACATTGTGGCGGCTGTAGCCAAAGTTTTAGGGGATTCAGACATTAATTTTGCGTTGAACCTACTTCGGTGTACTGCGCTGGGGCGCGCAGCAGTATCCGAACGTCAGGAAAAGCTGGCCTTACTTCGTGCCAATAGCGCTAATTTTACGTCACCAAAAGTTGTTGCGTTGAAAGATCGCTTGATCAGTATTGGCCGGGCCCTTGGCGTAGATGTTGCGGGACTTTTCAAGCAACACGCGCTTACCGGAGACGAGATTCTGGCCCTCTTTTCTAATAAGCTTGAGGCGCTGATTGGCCCTTGGATGAAGACCATGCCGCTTGTTCAGGGTCAAGGTTCTGCGGATCAAATAATCTATAGGATGGCGACCCAGTCTTTGACTGCTTCTCTGGACGGTGTTGATTTGCGCGCTCTTTCGATTAAGTGGCCTTATCATTTGGAAATCTTATCTGTCGCGGGACGCTCAGAGTCTCATAGGGTGTATGAGGCGGCTTTCCCCACAATTAGTGATTCATCAGGTGCCGTCAGCCGTACTCCGGAAATGAAGCGGAAGCTTGATGAGGCACAAGCCGCTTTGATTCACTTGTACCAAGTCTGTCCTCAGGAAACCCTTCCTCAGCTTGAATTAGCGCTAAGTACGCTTACATGTGACACATGGGGGAAAATTACGCGTCTGGAGGCGCCTCCGGTAGCTGATAAGATCGAACATGCCGTACAAGAAACTTTGCGGCCTTATACTGATTTGCTAGAGAGAATCATGGTGTCTCAAGGCGCCGCAGTCAGAAGTGACGGCCCGACAAAAGTGATGACGCCTGCCGCGAAAAAACTCGAAAAAAGATGGCAGGAATCGTATATTCTCGCAAGCGGTGCAAGGGCCGCTACGGCAGATACATCCGGAGATGTGGTGTCGCCACTGTCGGATGGAGACGATACGACCTTCAAAGCGATTTTCCTTAATTCGGCCTATTCTACGGCGCCTGACGGAAGTCATTTCTTTCAATCTCTGTGGGGAACCTATTCACCTAATCGGCCTTATAGACGGCTTGCCGAATTTATCGCGCCTGTGGTTGAGGCTATTTTTGAACGCTTGATTGCCAATGGTGATCTTTATTTAGCGCAGTCCACAGAATTAGGCGATACTGCAGAAGGCCATCTAGCCAAACAACAGTCGGATGCTTTTTTCAAAGAAGCCAGAACCTGGCTGGAGCTGATACTTCCTGCTAAGAACAGATCCAATACCGATCGTAATTTATTGGCGATCAAGCAAAGTAAGCTGTCTTCCGGAAATCCTTCGAAATCCTTTTCTTCAGCATTAACGGTGCAGGGATTCCTTGAAATTTATGTGGGTGTTATGTCCGAACCGGAGGCCATCGAAAAATCGTCCGAATTTATTAAGCTTTTGGGTAAGCTGGGTGAATGGGAAGCCATCTTAGACGTCAGAAACCATGTCTTCCATACTTCCGGTGAGCCTGGATCCGCTGACAGGGCAGATGCCATTGCGTCTAGAAAAGTGCCCGGATTACGTAGGGTTATCGAGTCTGATACCCTAAAGGCCCAGATCAGTCTCCAACAGGCAAAATTGGAAAAAAATCCGAATAACGTCGAAGCGGCGAAAAAGTTAGCCGAGTTATTAGTTGATCAAATTAACGAGCATAAGGCGCTCAAGGCTGCGGGTGATGGAGCCCTGATCGCACGCAACTCCGAGCAAGTATTATGGATTTGGCAGCGCTTAGCCGGGGTTGAGTTGACCTTACAAGATGGGGGGGCATTGTCAGCGGCTATTGATTCAGATCCGGGGCGAGTTCCTGGCTATTGTATGCGGATCTCTGCATATTCCGATGATAATAAACGGTTCACAGCAAGATTAGAAGCCTTAACCCGGATAGTAGAGGACACCGTGAAAAAGGATGGGTTAGAAGCGCTTTGTAAGGATTTGAAGCATGTCGTTGATGAGGTAGCTGATTTTGACAGTCGGAAGAGTTACTTTGAGGCTTTATCGGCATTGGCTACGGTTTGTGATGTGTTGGCACAGAAAACTGCGTTACAGGCTAAAGAGAATTATCTGTGCAGAAAACGTGAGGCATTGACTATTATCTATGGTGGCCCAACTGATGAGGCAGTCGCCGGAGTTCATGTTTCAGAATTCGTATTGCCGCAACGGCAAGTGGAAACATCAAAGCGTACGGTTTTAGACCGTCTTGAAAGCCGTATTCCCACAGCGATTTCCGCTAAGTCCGCACTTGTAAAGGACCCTGATAACTGGGAGCGGACTGCCAAACAACAGTTAAACAAGATTCAAAAAGAATTAACCTCCTTTATCGACAGCCCTTTTGAGTCGGATTCTATTGAGTGGCAGCTGATGCAGCCTCATATGGTATTAACGGATGACGATATTGTGCGCTTTTGTAAAGTTCAGACGATGGTATTGGATGCGCTTCTTCAATTACCGTTTAGTGATGATGATCCCACCCTCGGACTCGGAGTAAGATTATCTGACCGCTTGAATGCTGTTCAGCAGCGTCTAACGGCGCTGAGTGACCAGCCAGGCTTTTCAGTCGGGACCCGCCTGACGCTATGGACAACAGTCGCTCGTTTTGAGGCGGTGCTATCTACTGACGCGCATGAATTTTCTAATGGGCTGGAGCGCGCTGTACAGACCTTATTGGAAGATCTGGAGTTTGAGAGTCATAAACCACCGCTTAAAGCGGCGATGTTAGAGTTGGTTGTAATTGGTTTAGCGGCGTTTCAGAGTCCGCGTTTGGCCTCTCCGATGCATGCCGCACAGCTGGCTATTGCTCTGCTGCCGGACCCCGAAAGAACATCGAAGCCCAAGACTCTTCCTCCTGTAATTCCCTACACGGCAATGCTGGGACCTATCGGCAATTTAGCTGAGAGTCATCCTCTTTATGAAATGGAGTTACGTTATATCATTGCGAATGCATTAACCGATAGGTCCGTTCATGAGGCCTTGGATTATACGTCTCGTCAGCTTTGTCAGTTGGTATTAGATCTTCAGGATGCGCAGGCTCATGAACAGTGGGCCGGTATCGGCGCTATCCGAACATTACATGCTAAATTTTCAGCATTATTAGAAAAGCAGGTGGATAAAATTGAGTCGTTTATGACTGACCCGCGGATTGCCGAGCATGTTATGACGTCATCTAAATCAACGGCCTCTCTTCAATCGATTTATATGCGTTTAGGCCGAAAGGGTGCTATTCCTGCCGGTTTCTTTGATCATCCTAAGATGGCGGCATTGATTTCTAGTCATAATCATATCGGGCAGTCATTCCATCCGGGTGTGACGGATGAGCGCATTGCGGACACCTTTGCTGAGGTAATGGAGGTTCGGTTATCTGATGAAATGAAAGAGTCGGTTCTAAGCTTATTGGCAGCCGGACAGGACATCAGATGGCAGTACGGCTTTACCTCTATTGAGGATCTTTGCGTAGCAGCGGACTTGAATGAGGATGCAGATGCCGAATTAATTCATCATTTCCGCTTGCAAATGCAACGTCAGATGCCTGATCCAGGTATTAATTTGGCGGCACAGACGCTGCAGGCACTTTTTGCAATCGAGGCTCCCGGTATCCCTGTTGCCGCGTCACTTGTTAGCTCGCTTCCGCCAGCGGTTGCCAATCGGTTGTTTAATCAGAATTCCGAGGGTATACATATGTGGAATCCTGCGATTATGTCCTCGCGGGATATCCAGACTATTCTTGCCGGCTTACCCACAGGGGTTGTGTTGTCTGCCGACTCTCGTCAGGCCATTTATACAGCCTGGGACCGTGTAGGCGCTATCAGACTGTCTGAGTATGCTCGTATTGTGGATCTTTATACGGGTCTGCCTGACGCTCCGGGCCGTGTTCGCAAAGCCGATATGGACGGTGAACTGCGAATGATTCATGCGTGGGAGAGTTTCGTGGATAGTGCGGCTACACAATGGGATGAATTCCGGTGGGGGCCTGCGGTTCTGGAGGCCTTCCAATCCGGTCTTGTCGTGATGGGATCCTCAAAACTTTTAACACTCTGTGGTGTGGCGGGCGCTACGGCCATGGTTAGCTTCCCTTATATTATTCCGGCGATTATCGGGGTATATATGTTAAAGAAATTATCTGATCTGCCGGCTCATCTTCTGAATGAACGGCGTAAAGTGATGATGGCATCGTATGTAGGGCGTGTGCAACCCTATCACGATCTTAGGTAGGAGGTTTTTAAGCTCAGCACGGAATCGAAGGTGTAGGGGCGCTACATTAAGGGTTCCGTGCGGCGGCTAGCTACGTGGTGATTCTTGGGTTTCGGTCGGGATTATTTACCGTAGACTCGGAGGATTTTCTCGATCATTGTGGTTGAGGAAAATCCGGGGTAGAAGGGTAGACTCTCAACGGTTCCGCCGTAGGAGATGATGAGGGAGTATTCTGGGAGGGTTTCTTTTTTGTAGTCGCCGCCTTTGACGTGAATGTCCGGTCTGAGGTGGTCAATTAAGCCCATTGGGGTGAGATCGTCGAAATAGACGATCATGTCTACACAAGACAGTCCGGAGAGCACGATTCCTCTTTCTTTTTGTGGGACGATGGGGCGTTCGGTGCCTTTGTTTTGTTGGACGGAGGCGTCGGTGTTGAGTCCGATGACGAGGATGTCTCCTAATGCACGGGCTTCTTCTAAATAGAGGACGTGGCCTGCGTGAAGCAGGTCGAAGCAGCCATTTGTAAAAACAATTTTTTTGCCGTTATGACGATGATTTCCGATGATTTTTTTTGCTTCTTCTGCCGTATGGATTTTATTAATCATTGTTCCATGCTCTTTCCAATTCTTGTAGGGAGGTCGTTGCTGTGCCGATTTTGCCGACGACGATTCCGGCGGCGAAGTTCGAGAGGTAGGCGGCTTGGTAGAGGGAGAGTCCTGATGCGAGGCCGATGCTGAGTGCGGCAATGGCGGTATCGCCTGCACCGGTGATATCAAACACTTCTTTGGCTTGTGTGGGAATATCGAATTTGTCGCCATTTTCTGAAATAATCGACATTCCTTTTTCAGAACGGGTGACCAGAAGGCTTTTGAGTTTGAGTTTCTTAATTAATTGAGTGGCTTCTTTTTGGATAGCGTCTTCTTGAGTCACTTTTTTGGAGATGCACTGTTGGAACTCTGACATATTCGGCGTCAAAAGGTCGGCCCCAGTATATTTTTTATAGATGTCGCCTTTGGGATCGACGATGACACGTTTGTCATTCTGATGGGCTAATTTAATCAATTCTTTCAAAAATGCATCGGGTAAGGTGCCTTTTAGATAATCGGAAATTAAAATAATATCGATCGTAGGAATTAAGGTTTCGACCTGGTTCAGAAAATAAGTGATTTGTTTGGATGTAATCGGTTTTGTTTCTTCACGGTCGACTCTGACAACGTGCTGATGATGCGCGATAATCCGGGATTTCAAAATGGTTGGCCGCTTAGGATCTTCTAAAATGTACGTAGACTCAATGCCGGACATGGCCAGTTGGTTTTTAAGTTTTTCTCCGGAACTGTCTTTGCCGATCAGACCCATTAGAATGGCTCTGGAGCCTAGCGCCTGGATGTTATGCGCTACGTTAGCCGCGCCTCCTGGAACCAGCGTCGTATCTGTTACCTTGCAGACAGGAACCGGCGCTTCAGGAGAGATGCGAGAAACAGAGCACCATAAAAACTCGTCCAACATAATGTCGCCGATTACTAGAATGACTTTGTTTTGTAGCGAATCAAAAGAGGGGATTAATGGTTTCATTGGTGTTAGTAGGACCTCTCTTGGATATCGGGGTCAAGAATCGTTTTTGGAGGGGTATATAGCGACGTTAACATAAGGGCTATCCTTTTTAAATCGAATCAAAAATTTTCAATGTTTTGGGCATGTTAAAAGCGGGAACCTCTAAAAGGGGGCATCTTCAAATGACTGCGTAAGCAAAAACTCTTCCTTCTTTTTAGAATCCCTTAAATTCTTCTTTATACCTCTTTTGCCCCCTCTTGCTTTTTGCGATGGCGGATAATGTCACCTTCTACCATATAGATGACATCTTCTGAGATATTGGTGGCATGGTCTGCGATCCGTTCCAGGTGCCGGCCGACAGAGAGTAGGCACAGGAGGCCTTGGACGTCTTCCGGCTTCTGTTTGATTAAGGTCTCGACTTTTTCTTCGACTTCTTTTTTGAGTTTGTCGACTTCGGTATCCAGCACACAGACTTCTCTGGCAAGACCTGCGTCCAGTACGACTAGGGCATCGAGACTCCGGCTGAGCATGGCGTGGACTTTGCGCATCATTCTCGGAAAATCAAATTCTGCGACGGGCAGATTTTGTGTCGCGAGATACAGAACGCGCTTCGCGATATTGACGCCTAGATCGCCGATTCGCTCAAGGTCATTATTGATTTTCAGAATCGCGACGATAAATCGCAGATCTACGGCTACTGGTTGATGGAGCGCTAAAATCTTAAGGCATTCTTCTTCGACTTCGATTTCCATCCGATCGATTTCATCGTCGGCTTGGATCACTTTTTTAGCTAGAGCCGTATCCATTTCTTTAAAGGCTTTGGCCGAGAGTAAGACGTTTTCTTCGACTAATGCGCTTAAGGTCAGGAATAATTTTTTAACGGAGTCTAGTTCGCGTTGTAAATGTTTGGACATTATAATACCTTTCGAATCGTTAATTTTGTGGTGTTGTGGAATCAGGTAGCCGGATTATGAACGTCGACCCTTTATTAGGCTGACTGGTTACCGTAATCTGGCCGTCATGCGCTTGGGCGATATGCTTTGCAATCGCAAGTCCCAAGCCTGTCCCTCCGCCTGTTCGGCTTCTGGATTTATCAACTCTGTAAAATCGCTCGAACAAGTGTCCGAGATGCTGCTCGGCAATGCCGCAGCCGGTGTCGGTAATGCTGATCATAACGCTTGTCTGATCTATGTAAGACTTTATCATAATTTGGCCAAAAGGATCAGTATATTTAATCGCATTTTCGATTAAATTTCCGATTGCATGCTCAAATAATCCGGTGTTTATTCGGACCTGAATGTGAGGCTCGAATAGTCGGTTAATCGTAATGTTTTTGTCTTCAGCTCTGGGCAAAAAGAGTCCGATTGCATCATTCAAAACGGATTCAAGATCACACATGACGAATTGGATAGTCGGGCGGTCGTTTTCTTGCTCGATTTTCGAGAGGTATAAAATATCTTCGATGATGGTCTCCAGCCGTTCGGCGTTTCGGTGGATAATTTCCAGGAATTTTGTGCTATTTTCGGAGTCTGGCTCTTCGATCAGGGTTTCAGTAAATCCTTTGATAGAGGTAATCGGCGTTTTGAGTTCGTGCGAGACATTTGCGACAAATTCTTTGCGGATATTCTCGAGTTTTTTGAGTTTTGTGATGTCATGCAGTACCAGCATGCCCCCCATAATTTTTCCGTCGGGCTTTCGGACCATGCTGCCGTGACAATGGAGGTGGATTTCTTGCTGAGTGGGTAAACTGATTTCGGCTTCAATGGGTGTCGGAGACGAGAGCGTCATTCGGACTAATTTTAGAAAATCGGTGTTCCGGATTACTTCCTGAATTCGTTTGCCTTCCCATGCGCGGGCGGGGGCATCTAAAAGGGATTTTGCCGCGTCGTTGACTTTCATGATTTTTTCATTGGCATCAACCATCAGAACGCCTTCCACCATATTGCTGAGGATGGCTTCGATCTCCTGTTGTTGGGTAACGGCGGTGGCGACTTTATCGCGTAGTTCGGCGGCCATTTGGTTCATGGCTTGTACGACTTGTTCGATTTCAACTGTTTCGGTGGGGGAGATGAGATGTTGAATTTCACCTTTTGCGAGTTGGTAAGCTCCGTCTGTGACGGCAGAAAGCGGCTTTAGAACCCGATAGAAAATCAATGTCCAAAACAATGGCGCAAATAAGATAATACCGATTTCTTCGGTCCAAAAATGCCATTTAATACCGATGAGAACGAAGGCGAGCAGAAAAAGTGTCGGAATATAGAGTTGCCAGAATAACTGTCTGTTCAAGAATCAATCTTCTTGAGCCGATATCCGGCGCCACGAACAGTTTCCAGGAGGGCGCCATGGGTTTTGAGTTTTTTGCGAAGACTGACCATCAGCACATCGACCGTGCGGTCGGTCACAATGTAGGCATCGCCGCGTACGGCTTCGACAATTTGGTATCGGCTAAATACCCAGTTGGGCTTTTGAGCCAAAAAGTGCAGGACTTTAAATTCGGTGGTCGTGAGTGAATAAGAGGCCTCCCGGTCAGTAACGCCGTGGGTACTGGGGTCGATAGTGAGACCACTGACTTGTAGGGGTGTTCGCTCGGTTTGTGGAATAGTCTGACGGCGTAGTAAGGCTTTGGCTCGGGCCACGAGGACTTTGGGGCTAAATGGTTTTGTCAGATAGTCATCCGCTCCGGTTTCTAGGCCTAAGATCATATCGGTTTCTTCACTTTTCGCGGTGACCATTAAGATCGGGACTTTGGCTGTCGCGGTGTCGGATCTTAATTTTTTGCAGAGTTCCAGGCCGTTGGCATCCGGCAGCATCCAATCCAGGATAACTAATTGAGGCAATTGCGTCCGGATGAGCGAGAGTCCTTCTTGTCCGGATGTTGCGGTTATCGTATCAAATCCTTCTTTTAATAGATGATAAGAAATCAGGGCTAAAATATCTTCTTCGTCTTCAATGATCAGGATTTTCTTTTTTTGCATTGGGGGTGCCTAACGGTATCGGTTTAGCCGAATTTTCCTGTCAGATATTCTTCGGTTCGTTTGTCTTCCGGTACAGTGAACATTTTTTGAGTTGAGCCGTATTCGATCAGTTCGCCTATATATAAAAAGGCTGTAAAATCAGAGATTCGGGATGCTTGTGCGATATTATGTGTGACCAGAACGATGGTGACGGTTTTTTTGAGCTCTACGATTAATTCTTCAATATGATCGGTGGCTTTCGGATCCAGTGCGGAAGTCGGTTCATCTAAGAGTAGGACGCGTGGGTTCATTGCAAGAGCGCGGGCAATACAGAGCCGTTGCTGCTGTCCGCCTGATAAAAATGTGCCTTTTCGGTGGAGGCCGTCTTTGACTTCTTCCCATAACGCCGCTTTTTTAAGGGATTCTTCTACGATTCTATTTTGATCGGCTTTTTTGAGTTTGATTCCATTTAACCGGTATCCGGCAATCACGTTTTCAAAAATACTCATGGTAGGAAACGGATTCGGTCTTTGGAAGACCATCCCGATTTTGCGTCTGAGTAAAATCGGATCCATTTCAAAAATGTTTTTACCGTAAAATCGGATTTGACCTTCTACTTTTGTGTCTTGGACCAGCTCGTGCATCCGGTTGATGCATCGGATGAGAGAGGTTTTTCCGCATCCTGACGGACCCATGATCGCGGTTACCTGTTTACGTGAAAACGTCAGATCAATTTTATTGAGGATCTGGTTTTTTCCAATATAAAAATCAAATTCTTTTACTTCTAAGACGGATTCTTTCATCGTCTGGTCACCCCCTTCGTGATTAAGCTCAAGGCTAAAATAAATCCAATTAATACCAAAGACGCCCCCCACGCATAGTTATGCCACTCTTCGTAAGGGCTGGTGGCATAGGTGAAAATCATCAGCGGCAGCGAGGCCATTGGTTTTAGAATGTTGTAATTAATAAACGGATTACCGAATGCCGTGAATAGCAGTGGCGCGGTTTCGCCTGCGACACGTGCCACGCCGAGTAAAATCCCGGTTAGAATACCTGAAAAAGCCGACGGCACGATCACTTTTAAGATCGTACGGTAATACGGGACGCCTAGCGCAAGCGAGGCTTCTTTAAGGGAATGCGGAATCAAGTTCAGGGTTTCTTCCGTACTTCTGATAATGACTGGGAGCATCATAATGCCAAGTGCGATCCCTCCGGCCAGGACGGAAAAATGGCCCATTGGTTTGACCACCCAGAGATACGTAATGATACCGACGACAATGGAGGGGGTGCCTTGCAGGACTTCTACGCAGATTCTGACAAAGTATGAGAGTTTCGAATTTTTATTTTCGGACATATAAATCCCGGTTGCCATTCCAATGGGAACCGAGAGTAGTGAGGCCAGGCCGACCAGATATAACGTTCCGATAATCGCGTTATAAATGCCGCCACCTGCTTCGCCGACGGGCGCCGGTAGATGGGTTAAAAACGCAGGGGTGATCGAAGACGCGCCTTTTTGGAGGATGTGCGACAAGATCATAATCAATGGGATAATCAGTGCTGCGGAGAAGGCGAAGATAATGCCTGTAAATAACCTATCTTTAATAATTCGCGCGCCGATGGCAGATTTTTTCATGAGTGTTGCTGCTGGATACTGAGTTTTTTAATAATATATCGTCCGATTACGCTGATAATCGTGCTGACGATGAAGAGTAATAAGCCGATCTCAATCAGGCTAGAGAGGTAGAGGTCTCCGGTCGCTTCCGTAAATTCGTTGGCGATGACGCTGGCCATTGTATTGGAGGGACTAAAAATACTCTCCGGTAAAAAATTAGAATTTCCAATCACCATCGTGACAGCCATGGTTTCACCTAGTGCGCGGCCCAGTGCCAGAAGAATTCCGGCAAAAATACCTGAACGGGCATAAGGCAGGATGACTTGTGTCATGACTTCAAAGCGTGTTGCGCCTAAAGAAAGCGCGGCTTCTTTGAGTTCGGCGGGGACGAGCTGAATGACTTCTCTCCCGAGAGAGGCGGAATACGGAATAATCATAATGGCTAAAATCAATGCGGCGGTAAAAATCCCGACACCGTAAGGAATAATCCCCAGGCCCATTTCGAATGGACGGATGAAGGGTACCAGGACATATAATCCCCAGAATCCATATATAACCGATGGAATGGCCGCTAGAAGTTCAATACAACTTTTGAGAATGGCCGAAATCCATCCTTTTTTTAAATATTCACCGAGTAAAATAGAGATGGAAAGAGAAAAGGGGATGGAGATTAATAAGGCCAAAAAAGAAGTCAGTAGTGTGCCGACCAGAAAGACGACGACGCCGAATTCAGAAAAAACAGGGTCCCATTTTGTACTGAAAAAGAAGGAGAGTCCGTGGTGTTTAAAGGCCGGAATGGATTGAAAGATCAGGGTGATTAAAATGCAAACAACCAAACCTGCAATCAATAAACCACTCAGACGGATTCCTTTTTGAAATAGGAATTCGCCTGTGGGTGATATTTTTCCGCTAGTGATAGTAAGGTCTTCTTCTTGCATAAGTAGGGTGTTGCCCGGTTGGCAGTGGGTGTACGAGTTTAACCGGACACCCACTATACCGAATTACATTAAAGGCTGTCCATTATAGGTTATGGACTTGATCAATGCTGCGGCTTTGCTTGATGCCGTCTTGGGTAGCGGTGCATAGTCGAGCGGTTTTGCGTATGCTTGACCGTCTTTGATCATCCAGTTGAGTAGGCCGACTAATTCTTTGGCGTCTTTGAGGGTGTGGTTGCCGTATTTCTGGTCTTGGTAAACCAGTAACCAGGTAAATCCACTGATCGGATACCCAAAGCGTGCCTTGGTGTCTGTCAAAGAGATGCGGGTATCGGCTGGAATATCTACTACAGCGGCTGCTTCGATAGAGTCGAGCGCAGGTTTGACGAATAATCCGCTTCGGTTTTGGACGCTTCCATAATCCATTTTATTTTGGCGTGCATAGACGAGCTCGATGTATCCGATGGCGCCCGGGGTCAATTTGACCAGGCCTGCCACGCCTTCATTTCCTTTGCCACCTAGACCCACCGGCCAGCTGACAGACGTGCCTCGGCCGACTTCTTTGGCCCAGGTTTTGCTGACTTTAGATAGATAATCGGTAAAGATAAAGCTGGTTCCGCTACCGTCAGACCGTCTGATAACCACGATCGGCATATCCGGAAGCTCAACGCCCGGATTGAGTTTTTCAATTCGCGCGTCGTTCCACTTTGTGATGTCACCTAAATAAATAGCTGCGATTACATCCGGTGTGAATTTAAGCTGCTTGGAGATGCCGGGTAGTGTGTAGGCGATGACAACCGCACCCATGCATATTGGAATGTGTAGGAGTGTGTCGGGTGCTTTTTCCAGGTCACTTTGGCTCATGAAGCCGTCAGATGCGCCGAAGTCAACGGTCCGGCTCAGAATCTGACGAATACCGCCGCCTGATCCGATGGACTGATAATTGACTTCGATACCGGTCAGTTTGTTGTAATCGCTGAACATTTTAGAGTACAGCGGGTAGGGGAATGTCGCGCCTGCGCCCAGAATCTGAGCGGCAAACCCGGCGACACTTAACCCTGTGACGAGTAAGCCGGTTAAAAGACCTAGTTTATACTTGTTCATGAATAAATTCCTTAAAATTTAGTGTTGAGGTCGAGCTGAAGGAGATTTTCTTCGGCACTACCGTCTTTATTGGCCATAACAAAGTAGCTGGCGCCTGCAGAGGTGTTGCTGCTCAGACCATACGTCAGTCCGTACCGCATTCCTTTAACAAAGGTCGCGCCGCCGTAGTAATCCGCATCAGGTAAGATGTCGAGCCACGCATTTCTGCTAAGTTCGCGGTAAGACGTTTTGAACTGCCAATTGCCTAGATCTGCGATTTTCTTGTCGCCGAATTCCACGCCGAGCATATAGCCGACACCTTCTGTGGTGACTTCCATATTTTTTGTCCAATCAAAAATAACGCTCATTTGAGGAACAATTTTGGTGTTGGTCAGAACAAGTTCGGTGGTGAACCCGATGTTGTTGTATTGATTTGCCAATCCGGTAGTGGCGCCGGTATTGCTGGCTGCGTTGTTATCCAGGATTTTGCCTGTGACGTACTGGGTGCCGGTGTATGTGACTGCGACTCTGGCACTGGCGCCTTTGTCGATGGCGAATTTAACACCGGGTTGAATCACGATCATGTTCGGATCCAAAGCTGATCCGGAGATCTCATCGATCAGGAAGAATCCTCCATTGACGAAGGCATCTAGCCCGAAGAGCCTGGATTTGTAATTAAATCCGAATCCGTCAGGCATAATATCGGTATCCCATAATAAATCAGTGGTCCATAACGGATTGTGGAATCGTCCACCGACTAAGCGAAGCTGGTCAGATGCCTGGTAATCAAGGTATGCATAATCTAAGCGTAAATCGGGATGCTGGAAGCTGTCTTGGAGGGTTTGATTGGTTGATTTTGGATCAGCCGCGCCGCTGGCAACGCCGAATTTTAATTTAAGCGTATCATTTAAGGCGATGTCCGTGCCGAGGCGAAGACGGATTCTGAGCCGATTGCGGTTTTCTGCGGTTGTTCCGCGTTTTTCACTTTGGAACCGGAGTCTGAAATCACCTTTGAAAATTAAGGGTGCAGGGCCTTCGGGTTTTTGAATTTCTTGTAGAAGGCTTTCTGATTCTACGGCATCCAGAATTCCTTTTTCATAAAGCGTATCGATGAGTTTGCTGAAATCCTGAGCGAAAATAGCCGGGGCCATCATCAGCAGGAGTGTGGTAATTAAGAATAATTTAACTGAACCTAATTTCATTTAAAGTCTGTCTCCTTTTGGGTTTTGAATTAATGAAGAACTAAAAAAAAATTCCGTTGAAACAATCCTCCTTTTGGTTTTTGGATAATAGTGCTGATTTTATATTTTACCATTAAAGCAATGGCTTGTTAGAGAAAGATGAATCAATTGTTAAGGAATTGTTAAGAAACTATGCAAAGCGGCCTTTAATCCTGACTGGCTCAGGGGGTTCCCGAAAATAATAGGGCCGGGCTAGATATTTTCTAGCTTAATGACGAGGTTTTCGTTATTTGCGCCAAAGCCTTGCAGCGAATAATGATTGGTTTGGGCATCATAGTCGTACATGATTTTACCTGCTGCGTCGGAACCGGTATAGGTGTGTCCTGTGAAGGGGTTTTTGGGGACTTTGGTAAGGGCGCCGGTGGTTTTGAGGATGTCGATTAATTGGGGTACGGTGAGATTGGTTCCGGCAGGGTAGGTCCCCGCATCCATAGAATAGCTCTCAACCGAGCTTTGTAATGCATGCACGGCCGCTTGAAGAGAGGCTTCCTTGGCCTTGGTCTGGATTTTGGCAAAATTGGGAAATAACATCGCGCTTAAAAATCCGATAATTGCGATAACAATAATGACTTCTATAAGAGAAAAGCCGGCGGTGTGTCGGATAGGTCGGGATAACGTAGTTAGGATTTTCATAGAGTTGGGGCTCCTTTCAGCCTCCATATTCTATGCGCTCACACTTTTTAAGTCAATTTTTTTCGTAAAAATTAAATATATTACGTAATTAGGCTCATGGAGCCGATAATCGGCATAAACGTAAAGTATACAAATATAAAAATAAATAGGCCTAGGGCAATCATAATCACCGGAGCAATGGCTGCGAGCTTACTTTCAAGGCGGGCCTGGTTTTGATCACGAATTTCTTTGGCGATATGGGATAATGTGTCGTGTAAGCCGCTGGTTTTTTCGGCATTATGCATTAATTCCGCGTGATAGTTGGAGAGTTTAAACGTCGTGGCGAAGCTGCTTGTAAACAGGCCTGTTTTTAAGACTTTGGATTTAAAGGCTTCGATTTTTTCTGTCCAGCCGGGGTTGGGCGGTTGAAGTCCGGCTAATGCGGTCTTGAGATCGGTTCCGTTTTTGAGATATATCGAAATCATCCATAAAATATCCGCCGCACTGAATCCGAATAAGGCATTCATGACGGCGTGCCGTAAGCGGGTTAGCGCTGATTTTCCGAAAACCAATCCAATCGCCAGGGCGCCGAGTAGTGTGACGACGCCATATTGTGCCAGAAAGTGCCTAGCCGTCAGGCATAGGCTTAGCACTGCCGGAATCGGGATATTCATATCTTCGTAAAACCGGTTATACATCGGCAATATCACCACTAGGAAGGTGATTAATGTCGATAAAACCGTGGACAGTAAGAATGCCGGGTAGGTCAGGCGCTTGCCTGTTTGGCGCAGGGTCGTTAATTTTGTGGAAAAATAGGCGCCGGTTTCCTCTAGAAAAAGGGGAATATCCGGAATTTTCGTGATGGGGCGGATGTTGAGCCCGGGCAACAGGTGGGTGATGGCTTGTTCGAACGACTGCCCGTCGAGCAGGGTTTGCCGAAGGCGGCTCAAGTCGGATTTGTAGGTAGGATTCTGGGCGTCTCTATGTAAAATGTCGACCGCGCTACCCAGTGGAATGCCCACCGATAATAGGTGTTTTAGCTGGGTGCAAAACAATGGGAACCAGCGAAGTTTTTGATAATCCCGAATCCGCATAGGATTGTTTTATGCGAACTCGGCTGGAAGCGCGATGTTAAAAAATTGACAAGCAGTACGGGTGGTTGCTTCGATCACGGTTTCTATCGGGAGTGATTTGATCTCGGCAATGCGGTCGGCCATTTCTCGTACAAAAGCCGGCTGATTTTCAGCGCCTTTGTGCCGGGTCGGTGTCAGGTACGGAGAATCGGTTTCGATCATGATGCGGTCGAGGGGCAAGTCTTTTAACGCATCGAGGGTTGCGCTTTTTTGGGAATAGGTAATGGTGCCGGTGAACGAAAAATAGGTGTTTTCATTGGCCACATCCTCGATAAAGTCCTGTCCCGACGAGAAACAATGGATGACTTTTGTGACGTCGGAAAATTCTTTGAGGATGGCGCGCATATCGGTGTCGGATTCCCGATTGTGAATAATAACGGGTAAATTGTGCTGCCGAGCGAGTTCTAGCTGGTGGCAGAACATGCGGATTTGCTCTTCCCGGGTGTCGGCGGTGTGGTAGTAATCCAGTCCGATTTCACCGATGGCGCGAAACGAATGCTGCGTTAGAAGCGCTTCGAGTTCGCTGATTCGGCTTAGTTCTTTGACTTCACATGGGTGAATGCCTGCGGTGGGAATCAGCTGCGGGTATTGCCGGGACATCTCCCAGGATGTTTGGGTACTGGCAATACCCAGGGCGACATTAACCATATAGCAGACATTGTTTTGGCGTGCCTGATCGAGCAATTCATCCAGCGGCTGCTTGCATAAATAGAGATGGGCGTGGGTATCAATTACCGGCAGAAGTGTGGAGGTGGTCATAAATAGTATTCCTTGCTAAGTCTAGGTATCGGGTGGAGACGGCCATAATTTGTTGGGACGTTAATCCCAATTCTCGGAGCTCGGACACAACTGTTTCGGCTTGATAAGGCGGTGTCGGCTCTACGGTGAACATCATGCACCATTCTCCTTTTAGTCTATCCGAATGTTGTACCAAATCGGTATGAATTTCGTCAAGGCTTCCGCTCATAATCAATTCAAATTTTTTGGTGAGCTCTTTTCCAAGAGATATCGTCATGACGGGTGTTGTTTCTTTGAGCCAGGCGAGGGTGTCCATCAGACGTTTTGCTGTTTCGAAGAATACGATTGGGACGTTGTTTGTGCCGGCAGAGCGGATGAGCGCTGTTGCTTGCTGATTTTTTTTAGGAAAAAAGCCGCCGAAAATAAATTGATTGGCCAGAATTCCAGAGACAGAGATAAAGGTGGCCAGGCTGCATGGCCCCGGAATCGGGATGATATCGAGACCTTCGGCCCTGACTTTTTGAACGAGAATGGCGCCGGGATCTGCGATATTCGGTGTGCCTGCGTCACTGACGACTGCGACATCGACGCCGGTATTGAGTGTGTCGATAATCCGCTTCGTTCGGGCAAATTCATTGTATTTTTGAAGGCTGATGAGGGGGGTTCTGATCTGGAAATGGGCCAATAAAGATTGGGTGACACGGGTGTCTTCTGCTGCGATTAGCCCCACATGCCCTAAGGTATCGGCCAGCCGGGTGCTGCTATCATCCATATTTCCGATGGGTGTTGCGCAAATATACAGCTTGCCTGGGACAGTCATTCGGCTGTTTTCTGAATCGGCAGGCTTTTGGGCCCAAAGCCGGTCATATTGACTTCACCTTCATAGACGGCGCCAGGTTCAATGACAAGACTATCGCCATTGACTTTGCCGGTGACTCGGCCTGTTTTGAGGATTTCGAGACCGTTGGTGACGTTGATCTCGCCCAGTACTTGGCCGGATACAAAGACCCGTTTGGCAGTGATGGTCGCGGCAATGCGGCCGTTTTCGCCGACGTGAACATCGCCTTTTGCGATAATTTCGCCTTCTACACGCCCTTCGATTCTGATCGATTGTGCAACGCGTAGAGTGCCGACGATTTCGGTGTCTTTTCCGATTAATGTGGATAAAAGAGAGGGGTTTTGGGGGGTGCTTTTATGGTTGAATGGCCAGCTCATCGCGTGCTCCTTAGGTTATTGCCAGAATTGGTTTTTTGCAGTGAGTACGGTCGCGCCGAGAAACGGACGTGGCTCAACGGCTTGGCCCCACCGTTGGACTTCATAATGAAGATGCGGTCCTGTCGAGAGTCCCGTGGATCCGACTAGCGCGATCGATTGGCCTTTTTTGATGAAGTCGCCCTGATGGACATTGATTTTGGATAGATGGCCGTAGAGTGTTTTATATCCATACCCATGATCAATGACGACACAGAGCCCGTATCCGGCTTTCCATCCGGTAAATCTAACGGTGCCTTGTGCGCCGGAGTGGGCCTCTGCTCCGATATAAGCGGCGATATCAACGCCTTTATGCAGCTGATACCGACCGGTAATGGGGTGATAGCGGTATCCGTATTCCGAATCGATAACGCCCCGGACCGGCCAGATGGACGGCGTTGCCGCATATCGGCTGGTCACAGGCTGGATGCTGTGCCTGAACCGTTCTAAAGACGCTTTTGCGGATGCGATTTTTTCTCTTAGAAGGGCGATTTTTTGGGTGGTGATGTCGGTGGGTGTCGGAATCAGAGAGGTGTTGTCGGTAATCGGTGCAAAAAATGAGGCGGAAGGTGTTTGTTTTTTAGAGATAGATTTGGGCAGTTTGGCTGGGGGCATTCCGAGACTTTGGCGGACTTCTGATTCCTGACGAATGAGGGTTTCCAGTTCGATCTGGAGATCGTCCATATCGGATTTCATGGTGTTAAATTTTTTGTCTTGTGTATCCGATTTATATTGCAGTGTCGTGTATTCGCCCAATGAAAATGTTTTATTCATCGTCAGGTAGATCACCCCAAGCAAAACGGTCAGGATACAGAGCCCTATGGCTATGCCGGGCTTAATCAGATGAGCCGGAATGCGAAAGGCCATTGTCCCTTTGCCATTCGGCGGGACCACCATAAAGGATAAATATGATTTGGCGTGAGAGGTTCTTTTTTTCATAACACTTTAAAATGGTCGGGGCGACTGGATTTGAACCAGCGACCACTAGCACCCCATGCTAGTGCGCTACCAGGCTGCGCTACGCCCCGTTTCACGCTGAAAACGTGGTTACTATAGCATGGGGGGTGTCAAAAAGCCAGATTTCGGATAACGGCGACACTAGTTACCCCTAATGACCTGTGAGATAATGGGGATTATTTTTAAGATCCAAGATCCTTATAAATGGACGCTGTGCCCAAAGCAGCGGGCATTAGAAAGCAGGTTAGGTATGAAGCTCAGCATTGTGATCGGCACGTATAACCAACGGGATATTTTAAAAAAAGCATTGCTCTCGTATGACGAGCAGACTTGTGATCCGTCAGGGTTTGAAGTAGTCGTAGTGGACTCGTCTTCAACGGACGGTTCGGCACAAATGGCCGAGTCACTGACGCCCTCCTATTTATTACGCTATATCGTTCAGCAAAACAAAGGAAAAGCCCAGGCCCGTAACCGAGGGGTGGAAGAAGCGACCGGAAAAATTATCTTGATCACGGATGCGGATATGATCGCCGATCCGGGATTAGTGACTGCACATATTAAGGCGCATGACGAAATTGGAAGGCCGACATGCTTTGAAGGGTTGGCCTATAACATGGCCACCTTAAATTGGCCGCCGGATTTGGAGGGATTGAGCCCTCAGGTCGGCCATGATTATCCGAACGGCAAAAAGCTGGGCTGGTATTATTTTTTGACCGGCAATATCTCATTTCCACGTCGCTTATTTGTTGAATTCAGGGGGTTTGATACCCTTTTTCAGGGATACGGCTGGGAAGATCTGGAACTCGGATACCGGTTTTATAAATCGGGTGTTCCGCTTATTTATCTCAAAACGGCGATTAATTATCATTATCATGTGATCGGGGCGGTCGATGATATCGAGCGTAACACCGATAAAGGCCGTTCAGCCCGGTTATTTATGGCGAAGCATCCGGAAGTGGCGACTTTTGTGGGGAGCCATCCATTGTCCAAGTGGGCGTATCGCACATTTCCGAGAGACGGACGTCTGTATCGCCTGATGTCCCAATTTTGCTATCAGTCAACCGGTGTTCGTCAACGGCTGGGAGTATGGTTTCTTAAAGAGCATCATTATTGGGAAGGCCTGTTGGCTGATCCTTCGAAATAACGGTTCGCATGCATTTTCGGCCTCTTTAAAACTTTGTTTTTGGAGGCTTATCCCATTATTTTTCGGCGAAAGACACTGGCATTCGGGGGGCAGCGAAGCGTTTTGAGTGTCCATACGGTTTCTTTTCGAACGGCTTCGGGGATGTTTTCTGTGGTGAGGGTGGCAACTTTTGCTTCTAGTTTCGGTAAAATTGCGGCGCAAAATCGTCGAGCTGATACCGTGTCCGGATTGTGGTGATAGAGTTTGCGAATGGTGCGAAGAAGTAAGGCGATATCGCTTGGTTTTTGGGCCGTGAGTTTGTCTACCTCTTGAATGAGCAGCTCAGGTAGGGTGGTGGTTATCATATTTGATTTAGCCGCAGGGTTGCGTTCTAGAAGATATTGCAAAATTTTGAGGATGATTTCTCGGTCGGCGGGAGTCAGGAGATGGCCGGCTGCTTCAAGAATGGGGATTATTTCGGCCTTTTGCTCGGGAGGTAGAAAGGACTCATTATGGAGTGCCCACATGGTTTGGAGGATAAGGCTTCGGACGGTCGGATGGGTTGTGGTGGCGATGATACGGTGTAGGGTCGATATGTAACCGGGGGTTGTGAATAGCTTTTTGCCTTCCGTATCTCGGCTCATATGAGCCATATATCGTGCAATAGGTAGCTCGCTGGACTCTGACGCCATGAATGATGGGTCCGAAATAATCCTCATTTTTCCTTGCATGGTGCGCGAATCCCACCATGCTTTATTTCCTGAAGCGGTACTGGTCAGAAGCGTCAGGATGCGAAATACCTCCGGTGTAAAGGCAAGTTTGGATAAGCATTTCTGGATTTCAGATGATAGATATAGTTTTTGTGCGGCTTCATTGTTTTCCAGCAAGGTGAAAAATAAGGGTAGGCTTTCTGCAGAAAGACCGGGTTGGCTTAATAGCGTGGCCATGACCGTGGCTGTCGTGGCAGTCGAGAGTAGTGGTTTTCCGGTAGGATGGCTCAGGAGCCTTTGCATTATAGTGATAACTTCCAGATAATGGGTGTTTTCTGTTGCTTTTGCTGTCAGATCGGCCAGAAATGTTGCCGCTTCGCGTTGGATATGGGTTGCGATCAGCGTGCTTAGGGCGGTACGGACTTCAGGGGTGTTTATATTTTTCCAGATAGTGACGAGCATGTGTGGGATCGCTCGGCCTGAAAATCCGGTAGGGAACTTTGAGAGTGTCAGAATTAATTGGTGTCGGACAGACTCTGTTGCTAAAGCGGTTCCCATTGTTAAGAGGGCGTTGATAATTGAGGGAAGCCCTGAGCTCGGAATTTTGTGGGTCTCCGGTAAAAATAAGTGGATAAATCTTAATACGATGAGGGTATTTTTGTCAGCCTGAGACAGCTCTGTTTCATCGGCCGGGCTATCTTGTTTCTTTGTGCCGGTGCTGTGGGCAAGGCCGCCAGCCCATTTTATAAGGATTTCAAGGGTGTCGGGTGTTTTTAGATCTGCCGATGGAGGTTCGCCGTATTTGGCGAGTATCAGGCGCGCCTCCATGAGTTGAACGGCCGAGTCACTGCCACTAAAGAAATTTCCGATTTGGAGCAGGAGGTCACGCAATACCTTCGCATGTGTTTGGATCAGAGAGTGTGGATCCGGTGGCATATCTTGAGAATAGGCACTTTCCGGATACGGCACTATGGCGTCTTGCGCATTTAACAAGGCGTTTATGACGTTTAAATAGGCTCTCTGCGTCGCGGATTCAGGTGGGCCGGCATTGAATAGCCCGATCACCATGGCTTGCATACGCCGGTCATAAAAATCTGACCGTGAAGGGGTGGGGATGCCGGTGGTTATTTTGCTGAGGATAACGATCATTCGCTTTTTGTGTGCTGCTGATTCAAGCCTTTGGCCTAATTGTAGTATCACGGCTTTGAAGTCCGGGTTGCTGCAGAGGATTTGGCCGGCGGGGAGGGTTATGATCGCGTCTAAGTAAGATAGGTTGAGATCCATGTCTTTTTCGGTGTCGACTTTCGCCGCAATGTCGGAGAGGATTTCGAAGGGCCATAACCTGAGGTTTTGAGTGATCAGCGTGTGAATGACCATTCGGATATCGGACGATGCCGTCGTGTGATAAATGGTCGCGATCATATGGCTCACACTGGTATCTAAAAATATAAAACGGTCGGATTTGACGTTGTTTAGGATAGCGGATATGGCTGAAATGACTTCCGCTCGTATTTCTTCTGAGGCGCTATTTAGTCCTGCTTCCACGATCATGTCCCGGACCTCGGCTGTCAGAACCAGATTTTCCCAGTCTGCGACAGTGGCCATCATTTTCATCATCATTCGAATCGATTCCAATTTTACGTGTGGATCCAGGGACGCCTTTGCGAAGCTCAGAATCAGGTCTCGTGCAGGTAGCGTCGCGAAGTAGGGTGGGTCTTTTTTGTCCATTTTCCATTTTTTCATGATGCCCAGTATCAAGAGTTTGCTCTTGTCCGTTGCCGCTTTATTGCCGAATTTGATCATCATATCCCGAATAACGTCGGTCTCGAATATTCGTTGTTCATGAGGTAGCCCGATCATGAAGAGGTCGATGAGTCCCATGACGGCCTCTCGGACCGTGTCGCTTTGTGCTTCTTTTCCGAATTCGACGATAATATTGTAGATATCGCGATGACAAAAAAGGGCTTTTACTCGGCTATTTTCTTGGACTAATTTAGTCAGCATGGCGAGCATCCAGATGCGTTCTTTATCGTTTGTGGCATAAATACCGATTTTAATGACCATTTCCCGGATAATTTCCTGAAGGTGGGGTTTGGTTTCCAGAGTTGCGATCGCGGTTATTTTGCGGATTAACCAGGTCTGGATATACGGGGTTTGTGCACGGTGTGCCAGCGCGACGATCATGCTTTTGACAGAGTAAATAAACGGGCTTTTACGGTGCGAATCATTAAATAAAATTTCTTCCAGAATTTTTCGCATGGCCGGATGATGTTCAAATAAGATGAATACTTCTTCAAATTTGGCGGGGCTGGACATCGCAGATTTGAGAACCTCGACAATAAAATCATCCGTAGGCTGTCCATGGTCAACGGCCCATTTTATCGCGTTAACATCGCAATAGGGTAACCGTCGGACCTGGGCAATTAATGCTTCCGCTAATTTTGTTTTTTCTCTCGTTCGTTCAGGAAGAAGAGGGCGTATATCGCTCCAGATATAACCTGCGATCAATTTTTGAGCCACGCTGCCCGCATCCGCAGCAGCGGTTTCCATTTTCCAGGTTTCTAGATTTTTTTCCAGTCGAGAATAGAGTGTTCGTCCAAGACGATCTGCTTCTGCTTTGACGGCGAGTTTTCGGAGTTCTTTTAGGATGTTCCAGTTTTGATTTTTAATTTCGTTTAATCGGCTTTGAATCCGATCCATTAAATACACGATCGGTCGTACTGCCCGGCACATCACGCTTTCCAGTGGATGTTCATCCAGGCTCATTGAATTGATTAATGTGAACACAATCCATAGATCCGATAAGCTCGACCCGCTTCCGGTCCCTGATGCGATCCCGTCGGCGAGCCGTACGCCTAATGTCTTGAGTGACTGGTTGGATACGAGACCTTCGAAATCTACGGGTAACGGATGAGTCGGAGGGAATGCGGATTCCATCACCGTATTTAGGACTTCTTCTGCGTTCGGCTGCAATTTTTGCATATAGCCGCCGTTGTCCTCATCCGCCTGAAACAACATCGTTTGTAAATTCATCCCTGTTACCATTTTCCATATTCTAAACAACGACAGATTTTCCTGATATAGCGTGTCATTTAGGCCCTGATCCGTTTTGGCGCTTTCACATATCTGCTTGAATGGCTCGACCCATGCTCGGGCGACTAAGTGGGTCATCGCGCGGATGACCGCATGTCGGACTTGGTGAAGGGTCTCGATTTCCAGCTCTGCCAGAATAGGTAGCGAAAATGAATCTGTTTTATCTACCAGAATTCCCGGAATTACCGCTCTAATACCCGATGATAAATGAATGTGGTTATGGATGCCGATTTTGGACAAGAGATGGTGTTGAATAATCTCTTTTTGAATAACATCCGCTAATTGAGCCTGCTCGGCAGTGTGTATGGCTTCCTGGAGGCGTTCGCGTGTTCCTTCTATGCAGATGTATTCATTAGTTGGGAATTTAGACAGCGCGATCTCAAAGTCTGGATCAGGCAGGCAGATCAGCGTTTTGAGAAATTCCCAGATTTCATGTCGCAGAAGCGCCGCTTCATTCTCATCTGAGAGTGTGTGGAGGTGGTCTGTCAGCATGCCCAGATGGGTCGTGCATACCCCTAGCTCCAGTGGATTCAAAAACGCGAGAAGAGCCCTGAATGTCGTATTGATTGCGAGGATCTGCGCCTCGGCTCCCCATGTGCGAAAGATCTCAATAGTAGCCCGGAGCGGCTCGCTTTGCGATAGCGGCACATATTTTTCCAGAGGGTCTTTTTTGGGTTGGATATATTGTGCGAACACGGTTTTGGCCATTACCGGCGCCATCATTCTGCGCTCCGCCATCAGCTCATCCTGGATATTTTTTAAGCACCGGGCAAGCCCCGCCCTGATCAAAAGTCCGGTAGGCTGCCTCTCTATTAAAACCGCCATAATCTTGAACATAATATAGTCTCCTGATAGCAGGGGCTCAAATACACAGTAGGCGTGAACCGGGACGATGGGGGTGCTTTATGAACTGAAGTGGTATTCTTATTCTGAGCTTTTTATTTTATATTGTAAAGAAGTTTGTTGGGGAGGATATATGTCGTTTTTTTTGATCAAGTACACGCCACCCTCCTGCGCTAAGCGACAATGCACCCCCCACCTAACCTCCCCCCTTGGTAAGGGCGGAGGGACCCCCAAGTGGCGGATCTTCGGTGGCTTTGGGATCTGAGAGTGAAGCCTGCCCTTGATAAGGGGAGGTTGGAGGGGTGAATTGAGGGCCGTGAATCAATACACCCCCCACCTAACCTCCCCCCTTGGTAAGGGCGGAGGGACCCCAAGTGGCGGATCTTCGGTGGCTTTGGGATCTGTGAGTAAAGCCTGCCCTTGATAAGGGGAGGTTGGAGGGGTGAATTGTCGCCTTAGCTTTAGCGTAGGAGGAAGGGGGGAATTGAGGGGGTATTGAATGTCTGTCTTTTTGTAAATATTACTTAATTAAAGGAGACCCGATCTAATGACCCATCTATTTAATCGATCTCAAGATCAATTGAAAAGAAAGCTTCTGAGGAATAATCAAACTGAGGCGGAAAGGATACTATGGATACGGCTTCGTAAATCCCAACTTGGCGAGAAATTTCGCCGACAATATAGTGTCGGTCCATATGTTATGGATTTTTATTGCGCTCGGTTAAAATTGGGTGTCGAAATTGATGGTGATTCTCACCTGACACCTGAGGCACAGGAATATGACATATGCAGAGAAGATTTTTTGGACTGTGCCGGAATTAAGCTTATACGTGTTTCAAATCAGGAAGTCTATTGTCATCTGTATGAGGTTGTGGAGAAAATTTTGCTGCAATTGTCGAGTGTAAATACACCCCCCCACCTAACCTCCCCCCTTGGTAAGGGCGGAGGGACCCCAAGCGGCGGATCTTCGGTGGCTTTGGGATCTGTGAGTAAAGCCTGCCCTTGATAAGGGGAGGTTGGAGGGGTGAATTGACGCCTTAGCTTTAGCGTAGGTTGGAGGGGTGAATTGAGGGGGTGAATTGAGGGCCGTGAATCAATACACCCCCCACCTAACCTCCCCCCTTGGTAAGGGCGGAGGGACCCCATCAGGCCCAAGTACTCATATTTTTCACCATGCAAGATCGATGTTTAAACAGTTATCTCTTTGCGGAATCATAGAGTAGAAGTAAATATCCATTGATATAAAGACGAAATCTTGATAAAGAGATCTATTCCAAAAAATTCGAAAATGCTCCCTGAAATCATATGGGCGATCACGCGATAATTAGTGGGCGTATACCGGAATAGATAAAAATTGAACCCCTATTTGCTTTATAAGGCGACCTTTTAAGAGTGGCCGGATAAAGAGGTGACTCGTGTGACATGCTTAATAATCAGATTAAGTAGGCGACAGCGAATAAGACTGGGAAGTTTGAAGGGGATGGGCTCGAGGAAGACGATGGATTCTGAGAGCGATGAATGAAATGATGGCGGTGGGTTGTTTTGCCGTCAGGTAGATGTGGAAAACTAAGTTAGATAATTAGGATAAGGGGGGAAGAATTATGATAGGTTCAGGTTCAGGTTCAGGTTCAGGTTCAGGTTTCGGGTTAGCTGGCGCTTCACATGCGGCTCCGGGTTCTCAGGCGGCACTTTCACAATCTGCTAGTGAGTTAACCAAGTTAAGATCTAGTGTGGATGCTATTGGGGATGCTGGGGATGCTGACCAATTTCTTACTGCCCAATTGGTTGCATTTAGGGGCTCTGCACCTCCAAGGGATCAAGACTTACCTACCCTGACTGCTTCAATCACGGCAGAGATTGAAAAAATTAGTGTTTTAGTACGGGGCAACACTAGAGTCAGAACCACTCTTACTAGGGAGTTAACTTTTTTAGATACCCTTGAACCCAAATCCGCGGCTAAAAGGAAATTAAATGCTGAGCATGGAAATCTAGCTGCCTTAATCCCCCCTAACGGCAAATTAGGGGCTTGCCTTGATCTCTATTTTCAAGGCGAGCCTGCTGCACCTGCTCAGCTAGCATGGATGCATGCGGCGACTGCTACAATTGTTCGAGCAGATGTAGCTGTTGGGGACCTTAACCTTGAGCATGTAGCTGACGCGCTTAAGGCACTTCGGGAATTTGATAAGGCTCTTTGGGCTTTGATGAGATCTGTTCCTAATGCTGATGCTGATGGTGGACCGGATCGCTATTCGGCATTTACTCAGGCACGTCGGGAAGCCGTAGGAGGTGGCGTGGTCGATTTTACTACTCGCCTGAATCAGGCAGTGACCTTTCTTATTTCACGATGTGATGCTGATGACGAGGGGATTCAGACTCTTATCAGTATTTTAAATGATCCTAATGTTCCTGGTACTGGCACGTCGGATCAAGTGGGGGATATTAAGTACACCGCTATTACAAAACTAAAATCGCATATTCCCACACTTTCTGCAGGGGATGTCGTACGTCTATATGGGGCACTGCGATTAAATCAAGGCACTATTCGTGCTGCTCTCGCTGATCGGTTAACGGATTTAGGTAAGGCAGCTGTTAAGGTAGCTGCTGCTGCTGGTGGTGGTTTAGCTGGAGTACGGGGGGCTTATGTACGCCATTTTAGAGAACTTGAATTAGTGAAGCCTGACTTAGGCGATGATGCGGATGTTCTCAGGCAGGTGACTGCTAAGTTAGCTGAGCCTGATCTGACTATGGCTGACATAATGACTTACTATGCTGAGGTGACTCACGATTTAGGTGGATTGCCTCCTAATGCTCTTGTGCTTATTGAGGCTAAACTTGACACTCTAGCTGCTCCTCCTGACCGGTTAGATGTAGAGGGCTTTGTGCAGCTCGTGAAGCATCTTCGTGCGTTTCGTACTGCGTTGACAGGGGGTGATGGGACAGCTACGGACCGTATGACTCCCTTTTTGCCATACGATATGAATTTAGAGGCTATGGACACTCCTGCTGATCTAATGGAAGCGCATGGGGCGTTGGGCGATTTAGGTGGTGCCGATGAGGTTAAAGCTGTGTTGACTAGCCGGTTGTCGGCGCTTGCGGGGGCAGTTAATCCTAATGATGCTGATACTTATAGTGCGTTTGTGAATGGCTTTCATGCCGCTTATGCTGCAATTGCTCCGGGGGAGTTTGAAGGCCTATGTCGTGCAAAATTGCCTGCTGATCTTGACGCTGGTCAGATTCAGGCTGTGTATGCGGGTATTGACGGTGATGAGCCTAAGGCAGTAGTGCGGCCAAGTTTAATAAGGCGAGTCCTAGTTAGTCTCGATGCTCAAGCAACTCTTCCTAATATTGTTCAGACCTGTGTGCCGGTATTAGAGGCACTGGGGTTAGATCGCCCGGAGGCTTTTAGCCAGCTTAAGGCTAATGGTATTCTTCACTCAAGATTATCTGATAATCCAGCAGGCCTGGCTGCGCAATTTGGCCAGTTAGAGGACGATAAAGCGGCGCTTAGAGACCTTTTCTTAT
Organism: bacterium UBP8_UBA817; assembly: GCA_945888995.1. Lineage (GTDB taxonomy): Bacteria > Margulisbacteria > Marinamargulisbacteria > CAMDBA01 > CAMDBA01 > CAMDBA01. Next base: position 86,566 of record CAMDBA010000004.1, read on the forward strand.
CGGTTTTAACGGATCAAGCCCAAGTTCTTCCTGCGAATATGGATAATGACGCTCTGCAAGCGCATATTAAAAGTTTTCTAGAGGCTAGTCGCACAATCTCTGGGGATGAGTGGGATCGGGATCCGGTTTTGACTGCCCTTATGACCACCATTGCTGGGAATTTGACGCCTGAGGCGTGTGTTGGTTTATATACTCATCTTGTGAGAGCGGATGGGGGAATGGCTAAGACTATTACTAATGCACTTTGGGCGCCTTTAGCGAATCGTGTTTGGGAGCAAGTAATTAACGGGGCTGCAGCGGACTTTGCTGGTTCTGTGAATAGATTACGGGGACAGTTAACTGCTTTGACGTATGGGGCTGGGGATCTAGCTCGAGCGATGCGCGTCAAAAATATTGCCAATTTTCTCCCCGCCGATTTAACTACTGGAGATATTAAAACGATTTATACCCGCCTTACTGAAGATGCTGATAAGGCCGCCGTTCGGGATGCCCTAGTTATTCAACGTGTGGCACTGTATAACGCGCTTTCTGCGGCTCAGACTGCACAGCTATTTATAGATGACGTTGAGCAGCTTGCTGCTGATCTAGGCGAATTAGGGGTTCAAGCTATTCCTACAGCATGTGCCGATATTAATGTTGCGAGCAAACTCCCGCCTGAAACTGTAGAGATGACTCCTGCTGATGTAGATGGCATTGTAGCGGCTCTTGCCCCACTTGGTTACCCAGCCCATGCCAGTGTCGCCCCTCGTCTGATTAAAGCTATCGAATCGTATTTAGGCAGAGGTCGCGCCGATGTTGATGCGAGTCTCACATCTTTACGACGGGCTCTAGGACAGTCTGAAGATGCTGCGAAGGCCATTATTATCAGTAAGCTACCTGTTGCTGATCGTCTGGCTGCCATAACTACTTTAGGTGCAACGCCTGAGCTGGTTGCTCTGATTGTTTCCGGCGTTCCGCCAGCTACTACTGCTGAATTTAAAATGCGTATTGAACTGTTTGAGTCTGTTCTCGGTAAACTTAAGGATAGTTATCCCCTGAAGGGTCAGTGTCAATCTAGTTTGCTTACCACCGTCAATAGGTTCCTTTCTAATGCCGCTAATCTAGACGATGAGGCTCTTCTAGATTTATTACCTCGTATGGGTAAGTTACTAGGCGATAAAGTCGCAGAGATTAAAGTTCCGAATATCCCGTTGACGATTGTGTCGGGATCCGACCAGTCATCTCTGACATCCACACAGATCAGGGTATTAGACGCATTCTCGAGTATAAGTGGCTCCGGTTTCAGGCCAGTGCTGGTCCGCGAATTCAGAATAGCCAGCCTGGAATTATCTGGACGTGTACGCTCTCTAGGCGGGGGTCATGACGTTTTCGGATATGCCCCAGATTCCGCTGGAAACGTGGTTCAGAATAGAGAGTTTGTTCAGGGTGTTTATGATTATAATACCCATGCTGTTACTGCATTCCTTGAAATGGCGAGTGGCTTAGCGCATATTGAGGCTACTGAAGTACAGAAGGTCTTGCTCGCAGAGTTAAAGCATCTCGTGACAAAAATGACCCAATGCAAACCCGGCCGGGTATTTACTGGCGCCCAGCTGACGACGCTGATGAGCATTATGGAAACTAGCGCTCGGGCGATTCCCGCTGCCGCTGCCACTGCCGCTCCCACTGCCGAGCAGGCGACTGCTATTCGACGCGACTTTCTGGAAACCATGGACTTACTGGGCAACAAGGCACTGAACGAGGCCCCTAAGCAAGATCTTCCAGAACTGCGCAGTCGCTATAGTGAGATTATGGCTGCTGCGTTGGCGCAGGGTGGTGCTGTAGAGGCGGCTGCGGAAGCTGCGAGTGAAAGCCACGCTGATGCGTCTGACTCTTCCGGCTCTACGAAGTCTCCTACTAAAGGATTTCTGAATCTTTCAAGCATTCCGAAGAAAGACACTGCCCGGTTGGTCTCTATTTATCGTGGTCAGTTCTCCGGCGCAGTTACTGCTAGTGAGAAGTTCCGCCCGATTGTTGCATTGGCCGATAGGCTCAAAGCTGCTGTGAATTCTAAAGACAATGCTCAGCATAAGGCAGTGATAGATCTACTTATCCCGATGATAGACGCGGCATTTAAGGATAATGATTTTGATACGGCCTTACAGCTAGTCCCCTTTTTAAGACCCTTAATGGATTTAAAGGTTACGCATAAAGGTAACAATGCCTCTATTGCAGCCGTATATGGGACTCGAATTGCCACATTGCTTGGCTCATGTGCGTCGCAGCCGAATGCGGCCTTGAAGGCGGAAGTGGTGAAGGCGGCGACTGACTTGGCCTTACTGACAAAGGACTATCCATCTAAGTCCTGGGAACGGGCGCGGCGTGTCCTCACCCTTGGTCTCGCTCATCCGCTCAAGTTAAGGGGCGCGTCTGCGGGTACGACCTGTGGTGAGCTAAGCGTGATGTTATTAGCGAAATTGGCCAAAGATAAATCTTCGGTGGTGAAAGAAGCGGCAAAAGACGGACTTTTCCAGTTGTATAGCTCTCATCCTGCTATGATGGGTTTAGGAGAGGCTTATGGTAACAACATGCGCCATATGGTGAAAATCGGGATGAAAGATGCCGGTTTAGTATCCTCGCCCTCTAGCTTCATGCCGAACGGCGCTATCCGAGTGAATACTACTGCTAACGAGGGTAAACGAGACATCCTTGAAGGCGTTCGAGGTTTAATGACGCAACCATCGGATTCCGACCTTGTAGGCCGCTTTGGCAATCAATTAAGTGCGCTTCAATCCCAATCATTGGATCTTCGTCCACGCGCAGTGGCCATGATGTTAGATGAGGTTACGAAGAGGGTTATGACCGATGACAATCGCGAGGGTAAGGATGTGTTTGTCTTGTTAGAGTTTGTGGGGCGTATTGCATCACAGGGCGTCACCTATGCGTCTCGGGAACGGTTGATGGCCTTGCAGACTCTGCGGGTTTTATATCCGTTGATGGATAAGGAAGTGCAAGTAGATATTAAGGCTATATTTAAGGAGATTATGCAGGGTAAAGTCACTGCTACTGATGCTACTGCTACTGATGCTGTCGAGTTCGCTCAGCTTCGTGAGCAGGCGGCAGCGGCGTTAGCCTGGATCGGCGTTCCTGTAAAAGAGAGAGTCGAAGGGTCTAAATCGGGTTCAAGTGGAGGGGTTGTTGCTGAATCGAGCATTTTACCTTCATCGTCGCTGGGTGGGGAGCATATTGCAATAGCGGGTGATTCATCTAACCCTCGCGAATCGGAGGAAACTACAAAAAGTGTATCTGGTCTTCATAAACAGATTACCGCTGGTGACGAGGGTGGCCTGATTTTAACGGCTATTGAAAAGGCTGTTAATACACAATTGAATTCACGTGAGGAACCTGATGTTGCTTCAATTAGCCAGCATTTAGACCTATTGGCATTCTGGATGTCTAGTTATCCTGAGCTGGCGACCTCAAATGACGTGCGTGACTTCCTTCTGAGAGTATCTACCAGCGGACGTGCTTTGGTTCAATTCAAAGTCGTACCGCTTCTGGGCCAATTTGCTGCGCTATGCACGGATTATCGACGGGAAACACCTCTTATTCATGATCGCTTCCCTAGCGGCAACGTTGTTGTGAAACGTCTTCAGGTCTTGGCGACTACTGGGGGGGACCAGTCGGTTAAGGATGCGGCGACAGCGACGTTCTTGAAACTCTTAGCCGGTCCAGCCGAGGCGAATGATGCGATGCGCAGTGTTCTGAAAAAACAGTTCCCTGGTACTAAGGCGGAGCGTAATGAGGAGACCCTTGCTGGCATCAGGGCTGTGGTTCACGCGTTCCGTACAGATGTCACTTCCACTTTTCAGGGTATGACGCCTAGGCAGAAGCTAGTGGCAATCGATGAAGTGGTGCTCTCTTATCATAAGGATCACTCTTCAAAAGCGGCTGTTGTGAAGGCGCTAGGTGACTTTCTACCTAGTAGCTTATCAGATGCAGATGGGGCATCGTTGCCGGCGGCGCGGGCATTGATGAATCTCTATCCCTTTTTAACCGATGATCAGAAAAGCGTGGTGTATGTTTCCTTAGAAACGAGTATGGCTACGAATCCGGAAGTGGCCGCATTTATTCTTTCTAAGGGAGCGGATCGTGTCCGGTTCATAGCTGCGGAGGCGCACCAAGTGGATGCAGCCTCTTCTTCTTCTTCTTCTTCTTCGCGCAGTGTCTCCCAAACTACGAATGAGTTGATTCCATTTTTAGACGGGACTCTTTCTACTAGAAAAGCGGCATTAGCGGCGTTGGTAGGCAGGTTTAATGTGGGGAATCCGTCTGAAGAGTCTCTGGAGATCTTTAAGGCTGTTCAGCGACAGGCTCCATCTTCATCTTCGGCTGGGGTTTTCAAAAGCCTTTCTAAGAAAACAGACCCTTTTCAGGGACAGCTTGAAGCGCTTGAAAAGCGTATTCTGGCTGCGATTACTAATGGTAATCACACGCTGGCTGAGCAGTACCTTCAGGTAGGCTATTCGGATCAGGTTCGTCTTGAGGCGGCGCGCCGGTTAGTTGGCTTTATTACTGCCGATAGGGCCGCGGTCTCTGGTGCCTCTGGGGGTGGTGGGAATGCCGAAGCTGCATCTGATGTGCCAGATAAGGCCGATATTATGGGAATCTTATCTCAATATCAGAGGGACCACCTTTTTAGTGATCTATTTCATGATCTACCTTTTACAGCTCCTACACCAGATGTTCAATCAAGAAGCAAAGCGGGCGCAGGGTTTCGCCAGGGAGCAGCATCCCTTCTAAAGGGATCTCGCAATGTACTCGAAATTACTGCTGAGTCTCGTGAATCTGCCGACCGTAGACGCGGAGGTTTACTCGCCAGTACGGCTCTTGATGAAACTCCACCTCGATTAGGGAGAAGTGCTACGAAGGGGACTGGAGGTTCTGCTAGGTCTATGCGCGCTGCTCTAGGACCTGTATCGAATACGTACTCTCAAGTTGTTTCCCCAGGCGCACCACTTTCAATGCGCCCTGGTTTTGACGTAGTGAGCGACCCTGTGTCTCTAGGCCCCCCCTCGCTGTCTCCTAGTGCATCTAGATCAAGCCGCCCGGAATTAGAGCATTACGGAGCGGGCGTCGCTGGGGCAGTCCATCCTACTTCCAGCTTTGATGGTGACGCAACGCCGCCCATCGAAATAATAACAATCCATTTTCCGTCGGGTGCGACGGGGACGAACATTGCCCAACTTTCCCAGACAAATGTCTCTACAGTTTTGCTTGGAAGCCCTTTAGTTTTCGACAGAATCGTAACCAATGGGGATGGGTCTTGTGCGTTACATGCATTGCTCGGCGATGCCCGCAACTCCGAGGGGCGATGGGGCCTCCAGAATCCAATGGAAGCACGTGTCGCTATTAGCAAAATTGTTCAAAAGCTGGATACCGAGGATTTCATGCCAATGATGCCCCTTTTGGACGACGTCATAAACGCCCGGGGTGCTTTGGATTCAGGGATTTTCACACGCATACTTGATCGCTTTCCTCTCGAGCTGGGAGCTGATTATACATTTCAAAATAAGGTTGGGATAACAAAAGCTATATTCTCAGAAATTATTGCCCGCCTAACTGGAGGAGCCGACCAATTAGAAGGCCAAATCACGCCAGCGGAACTGAAATTGATCTCGATATTGCGCGGCGTAAATGTTCGGATACTGTCGCCAACTCGAGAGGGGTTTGCAAATGAGATGACTGTTTGGAGATCCCAACCGGACAATTCACTGGACCTGATTACCGTAGTCCATTCCGGTGGCGAACATTGGGAACGATGGAACCAACGGTAATAGATCCACAAACCGAATGGTAGAAAAAATAACAAAGGTGGGTACTGGTCAGTAGCCCACCCCCAGAAATAAAGAGATGCACCCCCCACCTAACCTCCCCCCTTGGTAAGGGCGGAGGGACCCCCAAGTGGCGGATCTTCGGTGGCTTTGGGATCTGGGAGTGAAGCCTGCCCTTGATAAGGGGAGGTTGGAGGGGTGCATTGACGCCTTGGCTTTAGCGCAGGAGGGTGAGGTGATCACGCCGCTTACAAATCAGTTCGTAACTTGTAGCTAAACTAGCGTAGAGAACGGCGTTCTAGGCGGAGTTGCATTCGGAAGAGATATTCTTTGTATAGTTGGGAAATGAGGACGTTGATCATGCCGGCGACGGGGACGGCAACCATTAGGCCGAGAATGCCGCCGTAGGTTCCGCCAATAATGACGGCGAATAAGACTAGCAAGGGATGCAGATTGACGCTTTGGGCGTAAATGGTGGGCTGGATGAAGGTATTATCGATAAATTGAACGATGACAAAGGCGATGATCAC